>PKXI01000224.1 GCA_003133425.1 Acidobacteriaceae bacterium | reverse complement strand
CTAAGGCAGCTACCCCACTTTTTGGATTTTGGATTGATCCGGGCTTGCCGACTGGCTTACCTTCGTTCCCGACTGGGAAGGTGTTACCTGTTGCGGTGCGCCCGACTGGGCACAGAGAGACGATAGCGCACATTCTGAATGAGCGCAAGCCTTTTTGTTCTATATACATAGGTGGACGCTGGTGGACAGTTCACACCTATTTCAGCCCCTATTTTAGAGAGTCTGTCCAGGGCTTCCCATGTGATGAATATTTGAGCGCTCGCTTGCCGTGTTCAGGCCGCGTCTATTCAACATGCTTGAATATGAGCGTAATCTCTTCCGTGGGGTCTTCGCATTCTCTCACTTCACCTTTGGTGTCAATCGCTCGCTTTATGCCTTTGACCCCGCATGGGAATGCCGCGCACAATTCCCAGCCGTTCTCGCCCGCACTACGGAAGAACTCATACACTAACCCCGATTGAACGCCATCCATTGGCAGGTTGATGTTCCCATCGATCATGCCAGTGTATCGGTCATACTCCGCTAAACCGTATTTGATCGCCATTATGTCCCTTTCAATTTGAGTATGGACACATACTACGCCGCTCGCTGGTGGAAAAGTGGGACAGAACTGTTGCATTTCAATATGCGGCCTTGACCGATTTTCTATATGGAATCCTCTAGCTATTTGACCGCTAGGTTATTGGGGTATACCCCAGTTCTATTTAATTTCCATATCTGTAGGGGGATGCGTCCCCACCCTCGCCGGATGGCCTCTAGGGGGTGTGGGGGTGTCTGCCGGTAGGCTCTCACGGCAAGCGAGCGCTGCGAACGGATCGAACGCACTCCCACTAGGGCAGGTTGACTCAAATAGTCTGGTTTTGAAATTGGAGTTTGAGAAAAGTTTGAGAAATTGATGATTTCTATGCTGTCACTATGTATGCCAAACAATCCTAAGTGCTTTGGAATGTATGGCGGGGACGACGGGGCTCGAACCCGCGACCTCTGCCGTGACAGGGCAGCGCTCTAACCAACTGAGCTACGTCCCCTAATACAACGTCTATTACTCACCAACTTCGCCCGCGAACTGGATTGCACCCTTTATGCGCATGCATTCGTTCCACTGGCTTGTTGGTCCCAGGTTCATTCGAACCCTTACTTACGCGATTCGATTTTGCCTTGGTACGTAAACAAGTTTAACAGAAAGATTAGGCTTTGGGACCCGCCCCGCACTCGACATTTTCAATCGTTTCGCAGCCAGGGCGGAATCGCAATTTGGTGCCCATGTACCGGTCAGTTTGAAACTGTCCTACGCGGACCAGGCTGCCCGGGGTGCGCGCCCGGAAGAGATATAACCCATATCTACCGAGATGCCTCGTACGCATTGCAGTAGATGATTGGCAATGGAAGGCAGCTTCTGCGCCGTCACACGAAACGAAGGGCCGGAGACGCTCACCGCCGCTACCGGTTGGCGCTGCGCATCCAGCACCGGTACAGCAATGCAGCGCAGGCCTTCTTCAAACTCTTCGTCGTCCACGGCGTATCCGCGGCGACGCGTTTTCTCCATCTCTGTTCGCAGCGCTTCTGCGGTGGCAATGGTGCGATGGGTAAAACGCTCAAAGCGAATCCGTTTCACAACTTCATTAGCCCGCTCTTCGGGCAGGAATGCAAGTATCGCCTTCCCTACTGAAGTGCAATGCACAGGGTTGCTGGCCCCAACGCGCGTGATCATCCGCACCGATCGCGCCGGCTCAATCTTGTCGATATAAATCACTCGCGACGCCTCAAGAACACAGAGGTGCGCGGTCTCCTCGGTCTCCGCCACCAGGCGGCGAAGATGCGGCTGGGCGCGATCGCGCAAATCATATTGCTCTATTGCCCGATTGCCGAAGTCGAATAGCCGCAGGCCGAGCCGAAACTTGCCGCTCGTAGTGCGCTCTACCATGCGGTGCCGCTCAAGAACCATCAGAAACCGGTGCGCGGTACTCTTGTGCAATTGAAGTGAGGAGGCAACTTGCGCCAACCCCAGAGGAGTTTCGCTCTCCGCAAGCAGATCTAGCACGGCAAAGGCTCTGTCGAGAGCTTGGACTTTATAGGTTCCTTGCGGTGCAGCGTCTCGCATTTCGGTTCTCCGTTTCGCTTCTTGACTATAGATAAAGCTTCTCAGGATATGGGACTCGTGTCAAGAGGTGATACGGGGCCTTGCCGCCCCGGGAGGTAACACTCTCGGAATCAATGCGAAAGCACCGTTAGTGAAAGGCTGAACACCACCCGCGGGAAGGGCCTACTCCGGAACCACGTCTCCCTCGCCCGGCGCGAGGAACAGGTTCGCTTCCAGCCCATGCTGGCGCATGTACAGGTCGTAGTAACGTCCGCCCATCGCAAACAGTTGCGCGTGATTGCCACGCTCGACGATAAGGCCCCCTTCGACAACCAGGATCTGGTCGGCGCGGCGGATGGTTGAAAGCCTGTGAGCAATCACGAAGGTCGTTCGCCCCTGCATCAACTGGTTCAACCCGGCCTGGATCATGGCCTCCGATTCGGAGTCCAGCGAGCTGGTGGCTTCGTCCAGTATCAGGATGCGTGGCTCAGCCAGCAGTGCGCGAGCAATCGACAGCCTTTGCCGCTGCCCGCCGGAGAGCTTCACGCCGCGCTCACCCACAATCGTGTTGTAAGCATCCGGAAATCGCTCAGCAAACTCGTCCACGCGCGCCGTGCGGCAGGCAAAGAGAAACTGCTCTTCCGTCGCATCGGGCTTTGAGAAAAGAATGTTTTCGCGAATGGTTCCATCGAAAAGAAAAGAGTCCTGCAGCACCACGCCAAGCTGTGAGCGGAAGGTGTTCAGATCGACGCTGGCCAAGTCGATATCGTCCACCAGCACGACCCCTTTCGACGGCGCGTGGAAGGCGCAGATGAGGCTGATAACGGTCGACTTTCCCGACCCCGAAGACCCTACGAGCGCCGTTACCGTACCCGGATTGGCTTCGAAGCTGATGCCATGCAGCACCGGCTTTTCCGGAGTGTAGGCGAACTCCACATCTTCAAAGCGAACTTTGCCCTCAATGGGCGGCATCTTCACTGTGCGGCCGGGAGTCTGGTTTTCTTCCAGCTCCGACATGATCTCGTTCGTGCGGTCCAGTCCGGCAAATGCTTCCGTCAACTGCGTGCCGATATTCACGATCTGAAAGACCGGCGCGATCATGAAGGCGAGAAACATGTTGTATTGAAAATAAACTCCGGTGGTCCAGGATTTCCCGAAGACGAGGGTTCCGCCGAGTCCCATCACGATTGCCGAGACCAAGCCCAGCACTGTGGTTGAGGCAGCAGACATCGAGCTCGTCATCGTCAGAGACTTCATTATGTTGTTCAGCAGGCGTTCGACTCCAACTGAAAACACGGCGGCCTCGCGCTCCTCGGCGTGGTAGCCCTTAATGACGCGCACCCCACCCAGCGACTCCGTCAGCCGCCCGGTCACTTCGGCGTTGATCTTGCCCCGTTCGCGGAAGATGGGACGGATGGTCTTGAAGGCGTATTGCAGTACGAAGACGAACACACCCAGCACGCTAAAGACGGTGAGCGTGACACGAACACTCAAATGCAGAAGGAAGAGAAACGACAGCACCGCGGTGAGCATACCGCCTACAAACTCGACCAACCCGGTTCCCACAAGATTGCGCACGCCCTCCACATCGGTCATGATGCGCGCCACGAGCGTTCCGGAGCGATTCTCGTCGTAGTAGGCCACTGAGAGCAGGCCCACGTGGCGTTGCACTTGCCTGCGCATCTCGGCAATCAGCCGCTGGCCCGCCTTCGAGAGCAGTTGCGTGAGCGAGAACGAAGTGATGGCCTGAACCACCATGGCCGAAAAGACAACGACGATAATGCGCGGCAAGAGATCGGGCCGCGGATGCGTCTGAGAGAACACTGTGTCCATCAACGGTCTGGCCGTAAATGGGAGCACCAACCCCGCCAAGCGGTTGACGACCATCAGCGCCATACCGCCCAACAACAGACCCATGCGCGGCACAATCAGTGCGCGAACCTGCGGCCACACCTTTTTCAGATTGGGTTTCTTCTTGGGCAAATCCGCCTGGCCGGAACGCGCTCCGCGTCCATGCGGCGAGCGCTCTGCGCGCATGCTCATATCCATCCCGCCACGCATAGTTCCCAAGTGCTACACCTTCCCCGAACGGCGCGCTGCGATAAACGAGCGCACACAAAGAATTACGTAAATCAGTGTCAGAGCTGCCATCGCGAGCTTCGAAGCCAGCGCAATCTGGTCGGGCGGAACGCCGGCCGACGTGGCAGTCATATAGCCACGGACCGCTTCGATCGCTGCACCCAGAAAGCCCACCAGCCCAATGGTCACGTTGATGTGCATGAACAGCTTGCGACGCCCCTCATTGGGGCTGATGGCCAGCAAGCCAAAGATGCCGAGTGCCAAACCGAACCAGGTAGGAATCAGCGCCGTCGGATGTAAGCTGCCGGTTCCAAGGTAGCCTGCCAGACCAAGAGCAATCAAAAGCGCCGAAAAAACCAGAGTTACCTTTGCCACGAGAGACCTCCATCTATCTGCATGGCAAGGATATCAGTTACAGGCACACGATTCCCCACCGGCAAGCATCCACTCAATGGATGCCCGCCGGCAGGGTCTGGATTGTATTTCTTTACCGCTGAATGCGTGCCGATCCGCCCTTGGCGAATGCCCTTACCTGGTCAATGGTCGCCATCGTCGTGTCGCCGGGGAATGTAGTTAGTAGCGCACCATGCGCCCATCCCAGCTTGACCGCCTCCTCAGGCGGTTCACCGGCCAGCAGCCCATAGATGAAGCCGGCCGCAAAGCCGTCTCCGCCTCCCACGCGATCCACCACATCCAGTTCGGCCGTTGGAGCGGTGTAGGTCTTCCCGTCCACCCACGCAACCGCGCTCCAGCTATGGTGATTGGTCGAGTGAACCTCGCGCAGCGTGGTCGCCACCACCTTCGCATTCGGCAGCTTCTTCGTAACCTTCTCGATCATGCCGAAGAACACGCTCGGGTCCAGCTTCGACTTTGCCGCGACTTCAGGTCCCGGGATGCCAAGCCCCATCTGCAGGTCTTCCTCGTTGCCCACTAACACATCCACGTTCTCAACAATCTTGCCGATGGTCTCGACGGCCTTCGCGTTGCCGCCCTGAATATTCCAGAGCTTCGCACGATAATTCAGATCGAACGACGTAATGGCGCCCGCAGCCTTGGCTTCCTTCATCATCTCCGCGGCAAGCGCCGCAGTTGTCGCCGACAGCGAAGCAAACAGCCCGCCGCAGTGAACCCATCGCACGCCCTGCGCAAAAATTGCCTTCCAGTCAAAGTCTCCCGGCTTCAGTTGCGCCCCCGCCTCGTTGCAGCGGTTGTAGAAAACCACCGGAGGACGCACGCCGTGTCCCTGGTCGCTGAACACGGTCGCCATGTTCGGCCCATGAACGCCGTCGTGCTTGAAGTACTTGTAGATAGGCTTCACGCCCATCGCCTTAACCCGCTCCGCAATCAGATCGCCGACGGGGTAATCCACCATCGCCGAAACGATTGCCGTCCGCATTTGAAAGCAGTCCGCCAGGTTGGCGGCCACATTGAACTCACCGCCGCTCACGTGAATCTTGCATTCCGTGGCCTTGCGAAAGGGAATAATCCCTGTGTCGAGCCGATGGATCAATGCACCCAACGACAGTAAATCCAACTCGCCATCCTTACGAATATTCAATCCATGACTCATCGCGTCTATTCTCCTGATCTTTGTGGCAATGTCTATCGTGAAATCGGGAACCCTACGAATTATAAACTGGTCTGACCTCTACCGGGAAGATCACCTGGCATTCCCGACCGATTTCTTCACATCTCCCAATACCTGATCCGCCGTCCACTCGTTGCCAGGATAGAACTGCACCACCTTGCCATCTGGGCCGATCAGCGTGGTCGAGAGCGTGTGCGTGATCGAGTCGTCAGCGCCGTGGGTGATGCCGACATCAAAGAACTTCGCCATCTCCAGCAACTCTGCCTGGGCAGGCGCCGCAAAATCCCAGTGTGCAAAGGCATTCTTTGTGTCGCTGCCAATATAGGTCGCGCCATAAGCCCGCAACCGCGCCGGCGTATCGTGCTCCGGATCGAAGCTCACGCACAGCAGGTGCGTTTTCGCATAAAGTGCCGGATCGGCCGCCAACCGGCTGTTGATCAAAGCAAAGTTGTGCGTCACCAGCGGGCAGAAGTTGGGCAGCGGACACCGCGTGTAAATAAAGGTCAGCAGGAGCATCTTCCCCTTAAACTGCTCAAGATGAATCTGCCGCTCCTCCTGGTTGCGCAGCTTGAAGTCGGGCACTTTATCGCCCGGCGCCGGCACATGGTAAAAGACCGCTGGCTTATAGTCCGGCTTTGCCTGCGCCACCACGACAATATGATCCAGCACCACAGTCTCTTGCGCACTCTTCGAAACCAGCACGTCGGCGGTAATCACGTCTCCGCGATGCAACTCGCTCAGGATGCTCGGATCCTTGAGTTGGTAAGGCATGGTCATCGCTTCCATGAAGCCGGGGATGGCCTCATGATCCAATACCGCAATGCCGTGAGCGGCATCGGTTGAAACCACCTTGCCGCGCAGGTGGTACACCTTAACGCCAGCGCCTGCCAGTGTGTCGGAGTTCTGGCCTGAGTGGCACCCGGCCAACACGATAAATGCGAGAAATGAGGAAGCAAGTATTCGGCGGGTCACACTCCAGTGTATAACCAGCACGCTGTCCAGCCGCACAGCACAAGCAGTCCTACAACATCAACCACTCGCCCTCATCTTCAAGAACTTCCTCAAGGCCCTTGCCGCTGCAGCCTGAAGGTGCCGGTGCGTCAGCGCACCGCTTATCAACTGCCTTCATATGCGTGATGAACTGATCATTCTTTTTAAGTACTTCGTCGTGGCATTTTTTCGCGACCGCCATCAACTGCTCCCAGTTTCCTTCCAGAACAGTTCCTTTACCGGTCGTCTTGTAATGCAAGCCGCTGGCGTCAATGATTCTATTCATATCTACGGAGGGATCACTCGCCTGACGGTGCTTCCCCTTCACCGACACGCTCAACTCAAGAAGCATTGGAATAATTCCTTTCCATGTACTCTCCATCAGATACGGCGAATGCCATACCAATACTGTGACCCGCAACACAGGCCAACGTTAGTCGACGCATTCTGAAAATAAATGTGACCTAACTCACCAATAACAAGATTCTCACCTGAGTTACTAACGTGATGAATGTGAGATAACTCACGAGAGCAAGAGTGACGCTGGTTCACGATATGTTTCCTTCTTTCACTTATCCCTGAACTGGTGATAGCAGTCACTGACCGGAGTAGCCACAGTCCAGCATTTATTGAATTGATAAGGGGACGCACAATGGCAGCGACTTTTGCAGTGGAACACGCACCGGACACTACGCAGGACGTTTCTTTTGATCTGGCAGAACTGACCAGAATGTACGACTTCACCGGCCTTGTAGTCGCCGTCACCGGGGGCGCTGGAATTCTGGGCAGCGAGATGGCTCGCGCATTAGCCGGCTGTGGCGCTCAAGTCGCCATCCTGGACCTGAACATCGAGCCCGCCAAGGCGCTGGTCGATAGTCTGGGCGAGCATGGCAGGCAAGTCTCCCTTCACAAGTGCGACGTCCTCAACCGGGACAGCATCGCCGAAGCGGCGCAGAACGTGACTAGCCAATTCGGCAAAATCGACTGCCTGATCAACGGTGCTGGAGGCAATAAGGCCGCCGCCACAACCGGCCCAGATCTGAAGTTCTTCGATCTCCCCGCTGACGCATTGCGCTGGGTCTTCGACCTGAATATTCTCGGCACCATGCTGCCCTGCCAGGCTTTTGGCAAGATCATGGCTGAACAGGGGCACGGAACGATCCTGAATATTTCGTCCATGAATTCCTTCCGCCCGCTCACCCGCATTCCCGCTTACTCCGGCGCAAAAGCCGCCGTCAGCAACTTCACCCAATGGCTCGCCGTCCACATGGCCCAGGAATACTCGCCGAAGATTCGCGTCAACGCCGTAGCTCCCGGCTTCTTCCTGACCAACCAGAACCGCTTCCTGCTCACCGACAAGGAAACCGGCGAACTCACGAAGCGCGGCAACCAGATCATCGCCCACACGCCGATGGCCCGCTTCGGCGAACCTAAGGATCTCTTCGGCGCTGTCCTCTGGCTACTCTCTCCCGCATCGGAGTTCGTCACCGGCATAGTAATTCCGATTGACGGTGGATTCTCAGCATACAGCGGCGTCTAACGCACGGAACCCTTCAAACCACCAATGGCCGGAAGAGCTGCTCTCTTCCGGCCATTGCCTTGTTCAGATCCATCCACTTCTCTCAGCCAGGATTTACTCACCCAACCGACTAATAGAAACCCCTTGGTCGTCCCCAATCACCCGCTGACTTGCTAACCTGAAGTTCCAGCGCTTCTAA
>PKXI01000261.1 GCA_003133425.1 Acidobacteriaceae bacterium | reverse complement strand
TTAAGTCGTCGTGTTTAGATCAGCAGTTTGTGATCCCTGTAAACCGCCATTCGTCACATACTGAATAGTGAATACTTACGCAATTATTTCCAATTTCCGTTTGGGGCTTCGAGCGTAAAAAATTGAATCGAATGCACGACGCTGGGTCGGGGACGGTCAGGCGGACGCACAGGCGTTGCACGCTCATTGAGAGAACGAGCCAAAAAGGGTTCCAATGGTCTAAACTTGCGTCCATCCTGGGAGGTGCTGCATGCGGTGTTGCAGGAGTCTTGCATTTTCGCTATTGATGATGTGCTGTCTGGTTGCAGCCGCCAAGGACAAGAAAAAGGTCTTGCTGCCAGATGACGTTCTTGATGCGAGGACGGTTCTGGTTGTAGTCGATCCGGAAGCCGGAGTGGCTATGGATGATCCACTCGCGAACCGCAAAGCGCAGGAGGACGTGGAGAAGGCACTGATGAGCTGGGGCCGTTTCACCCTGGTGATGGAGGCGTCGAGCGCCGATTTGATCATTTCTGTTCGCAAAGGGAACGGAAAGATCGTTGGGCCCACGATTGGCGGCGTTCCAATCAACAATCGTCCGGTCATCTTTGAACCCACAGATTCAGGAGGCCGGGTTGGAGGTCATACGGGGAATCCCCAGGGATCTGGCGATCCGACGAATTCTCAGCCTCGAAGTCCCACTCCGGAGGTAGAAGCTGGGCCAGCGCAGGACATGTTTGCCGTGTTTCGCGGCAAACGTGACGACGCGCTCGACTCTCCTCCGGTTTGGCGGTACATCGAGAGAGATGGGCTTCGATCTCCGAGCGTTCCGGCGGTGGACGCATTTAAAAAGCTGATTGCAGAGGCGGAGAAACAGAAGGCCGCCAGGCCGTGATTCCGTTCCAATTCAGTCGTGCAGAGACAGTAACGATCAGATTGTCGCCGATCAGGAAGTTTCTGTTTCGTTTACATTGCTGGAACCGGATTTTGCGAGGCTTGAATTTTTGAGAGCGGAGCGAGCGGTCCACACCAGCCGTGCACCGACCAGGTCTTCAATGGCCATGCCGACGGACTTGAAGACGGTGCGGCGGCTTGCGGGTGCGGCGACTGCGCCGGAGAGAATATTTCCGATCTCCGCCTGAACCTTTGCGCCGGAGAGTCGCACATCTCCCGATTCGCGTTCCGCGCAGGATTGAGACTCGGCGACAACGAAGCTCGACTGCATGGCCTCGTCGTCGAGCTCGCGCAGAGTTGAGCCTGTGGCGCCGACGGCAAGCACCAGTGCTTCCGGCGATAGCCAGCGGCCTTCGAGAACCGGGGCAGGCGAAGATGTCACGGTGAGGACTACATCGGCCGCGGCGGCCTCGTGAATAGCTACTGCGCGGCCGCCAGATTCTGCAGCGAGTTTTTCGGCGTTGGCGGGAGTGCGGCTCCAGATGCGGATGTCCTTGAGCGAGGGACGGACCATCCGCAGCGCCTTAATGTGAGCGCGCGCCTGTACGCCGCTGCCAAGAATGCCGAGGCTGCGCACCTGGGCCGAGCCGAGAGCATAGAGCGCGACGGCGGAGACGGCGGCGGTGCGCATCTCGGTGATGAGGCGGCCGTCCATTACGGCGAGCGGCTCGCCGGTGGAGCGGCGGAGCAACTCGATGACCGCCATGTGCGTGTGCAGGCCGAGCTCGTCGTTGCCGGGGAAAAACGTGACTGTCTTTACGGCCATCACATCGCCGGCGATGACAGGCATCACGGCGAACCAGCCATTGCGGTAGTCGTCCGCATTGCCGGCGCGGAGGATGGTGCGTGCAGGTTGTTCGACGCGGCCGGCGGAGTAGTCGATGAGAGCCCGGCGAATGGCGGGGATGAGGGCTTGGTAGGTGAGGGCGGCGCGGACTTCCTGCTCGGAGACGTACATGGATCCTGGTCCTCAGAATCGGTTTAACGGAAACGAGAAGGTAAACGACGCCTAGTTGGGACGACTACCGGACTCGCTGGAACCACCGGAAGTTGACTTGCGGCGGAAGCGTTCGTCGACTCGTTGACGGCCCTGAAAGCCCGAGTCGACGGTGTGCCAGTGCTCGATGGCGGTTTCGCCCATGCGCCAGCAGAGCAGCACCACCTGGTCGTCGAGGCGGTAGGGAAAATCGAGCAGGCCGGCTTCGAGATCCTTGACCTGGACGCCGATGGCATCGATTTCTGCGATGCTCTCGCGGGCGAGCTTCAGGTGGGCGTCCATGTCGGCACGCTGCCTTGCTACGCTATTGGAATCCACCTTCATGCCGCCGGAGAGATAGATGCGGCGGGCCAGTTCGGAGAGCTCTGACTCGACCTGCTCGGCAGCCTGTTTGCCCTCGATGGCGCGCTTGAGCAGCGACTCGAGAACCGGGAGCAGGGACTGCGCTTCGTCGATGGTAAAGGTCTTCATGGGGGAATACCTGTGTATAGGATACCGCGAAACAGCTTCCAGTCGTTAGCGGTCAGTTTTCAGTTCCGACTTTAAGAACAATAAGAGAAACGGCTGCCCATCTGCCCCCGCACTCACCTTGAGCGAGTGAAAACACCGCGGCTGAGCGCTAAGAACTGACCGCTGACAACTGATCACTGACAACTGTCCTCACCTCAGTTCCAGCATCCGGTCCAACGCCACTTTGGCCCAATGCTTGACGCCGGGGCGCACCTGGATGCGGTTGACGACGCGGCCTTCGACCAGGTTCTCAAGAGCCCAGGCAAGATGCTGCGGACTGATGCGGTACATGGTGGTGCAGAGGCAGCCGGTGTCGTCGAGAGTGATGATCTTTTTGTCTTCCGGGGCGAAGCGGCGGGCGAGGCGGTTGACCAGGTGAATCTCGGTTCCGATGGCGAACATTGAGCCGGAGGGGGCGTCCTCAACAATCTTGATGAGGCGCTCGGTGGAGCCCAGTGCGTCGGCCTTCTGGCAGACCTCCCAGCGGCACTCGGGGTGCACGATGACCTGGATGCCGGGATACTTGGCGCGGACCTGGTCCACGTGGCCGGGGAGAAAGCGCTGATGAACGGCGCAGTGACCCTTCCACAAAATGATGCGGCTGGCGGCGAGGGATTCCTTCGTCTGGCCGCCGCTGTTTGTACCGAGTTGCACGGCCCACGGATCCCAGACCGTCATCTTGTCCAGCGGAATGCCCATGGCGTGTCCGGTGTTGCGGCCGAGATGCTGGTCGGGAAGGAAGAGGATGCGCTTGTCACGTGCGAAAGCCCATTCAAAGGCGGCGCGGGCGTTGGAAGAGGTGCAGACGAGACCGCCATTTTCGCCGCAGAAAGCCTTGATGGCGGCGGTGGAGTTCATGTAAGTGATCGGCACGATTTCGCTGGTGAGGCCTTGGCGATCGAACGCATCCCAGCAGTTTTCCACCTGGGAGATTTCGGCCATATCGGCCATCGAGCATCCGGCGTTGAGATCGGGCAGGATTACCTGCTGGCCGTCGTGGCCGAGCACGTCGGCGCTTTCGGCCATGAAGTGGACGCCGCAGAAAACGATGTACTTCGCATCTGTCTCCGAGGCGATTTTGGAGAGCTTGTAGCTGTCGCCGGTGAAGTCGGCGAAGCGGATGACCTCGTCGCGCTGGTAGTGGTGGCCGAGCAGGATGGTGGTCGAGCCCAGTTTGGCGCGCGCGGCTGCGATTCGCTCGTCCATGGAGTCGTCAGGAAGCGACAGGTAGTTTTCGAGGGTGCATGCATCTTCGCGGCTGCAGGCGCTATCGGCCTGCGGCGAGGCCGCCGTCTCTTCGTCAGTTATCAGGTTCACTTTAATCCGCCTTCAGCCCTGCACATCCTTTTTGGGGACGGCGGGCGGGGTTGTTGAAAGCTAACAGGCGTGCAGTGGATGCGATGAAACCATTGAGGTTATCGGCATTTGGCCGACAGCTTCAATGGCTTCCCCACCCACGGGGTTGTTGCAGCCCTTTCACGTGATTGGATGCAGATGGAAGCCGGCGGATTGCAAAATAGGTTAAACCGGCGGCAACCGCACCAATCCTTTCTAGTTTAACGCAGGCGCGAGTGTGAACCCAAACCTGCGCCTGTTCTCGCCGTTGGGGCAATTCAGAAAACGGGCCTGCAAAGCGGCTACAGTAGAGCACATTTCCCGTTCAGTCTCGGGATTGGAACCACCGCGTTTGTGAGCGCGAAGCACGGACAGGTATCATTGTCCTTCATGGGAATTCCTCCAACAATCGAAGTCGCCAATCTGGGCATGGCGGACTCTCTGATCCTGATGGTGATGGCGCTGGTGGTTTTTGGACCGCGGCGGCTGCCGCAGATCGGGCGGCAGATCGGCAAGCTGATGTACGAGTTCCGCAAGGCCTCAAACGACTTCAAATTCCAGATGGAAGAGGAGTTGCGCAACGCTGAGGAGGCCGACCGGCGCAAGAAGGAAGAAGAGGAACGGCAGCGCCAGTTGGCGGCCGCTCCACCCGCGCAACTGGGAACGGGAATCGAATCCCAGGTCCCAGAAGCGGGACCTGGAGCACCCACTAGTTCTGGGGAAGCCGCTCCCACAGATAGTTCCTACCCGTATGGCGGTACTTACGGCGAAGTGGCAGAAGCCCAGGCGCAGGCCGAAGCGACATATCCGAGCATTCAGCCGCCTTCAACCGGCGAGCCGGTTCCCGCGGCGTGGCCCGCAAACGAAACAAGCGAGGCGGAGAAGGCGGCCGTGGCTGCGGAAGTGGAAGGCAGCGGCGCTGAAACTGCGGCGGCAGTAGCAGAGGCCGCCGTCGCGCCAGCCGCGATTCAAGAAGAAACCTCGATAGAGAAAGAGAACGCTGTGGAAGCAGCCGAAGTGAAGCAGACAAGCGCGGAGACGGAGCCGGCCCACAATGGTTGATCCCGTGGACGCAATCGGCAAGGCGCGGGCGGCGGTGACGCAACGCGCAGACCTGCCCGGCATGAGCCTGATGGAGCACCTGGATGAGTTGCGCAAGCGGATCGTTCGCTCTGCCATCTTTCTCTTCCTCGGCTTCATCATTGCGTACGTCTTCCACGAGCGGCTTTACGGCCTGGTGCAGGCTCCGCTGGATAAACTGCATATCAAGCTCAACTACACCCACCCCATGGACCCATTGAACCTGTACCTGCAGGTTTCGCTGATTGGCGGAGCGATTCTGGCCTCGCCCTTCATCCTCTACCAGGTGTGGTTGTTCATTGCGCCGGGACTCTATCAGAAGGAAAAACGGTTTGTAGTGCCCTTCATGACCGCCACGGTGGGCCTGTTTCTGACTGGCGCGGCCTTCGGCTACTTCTTTGTGCTGCCGGGCGCGTTGAAAATCCTGATCCTCGATTTCGGCAACAAGTTCAATCCCGTGGTCACAATCGAGGAATACACTGGCTTCTTCCTGTCGATCATTCTTGGCCTTGGCGTCAGCTTCGAGTTGCCCATCCTCATCTTCTTCCTGGCCCTCTTTGGCATCGTGAGCCCACGTTTTCTGTGGAAGAACATCCGCTATGCGATTTTGGCGGTCTTCGTTGTAGCCGCCGTCATCTGTCCCAGCCCTGACCCCAGCACCATGTGCATTTACGCTGTTCCCATGCTGGGACTCTACATCGTCGGCATCGGCGTGGCGTGGTGGGTGCATCCCTCCAGAAGGAAGGCCAAAGAGGCCAAGGAGAACGCGTAGATGAGCGGGGCCGATTTGAGAATTGAGGCTTCCCACTCTTGCGACAAAAAAAAGTCGCAAGAATGGGGCACGGGGCATTTCTGGGTGCCCCGGGTCTCGAACTTGAGACCTGGGATTTCACAGGCCTTAGTCATTCTTTTCGCGGCACTGGCCTTTTTCCCTACCGCCGCAAACGCACAGCAGCACTTCGACGGAGCCAAGGCGCTTGAATACGCGCGCGAGTTCGTAGCCATTGGCCCGCGCTGGCCCACCGGCCCCGGACATGTGAAGGCCGAAGAGTTTCTGCGTAGCCATTTCCAGCGCAACCACGACCAGCTTGAAGAGGACACCTTCACAGCCGGCACACCCATTGGCACGGTGCCCATGCGCAACTTCATCGTGCGC
>PKXI01000414.1 GCA_003133425.1 Acidobacteriaceae bacterium | reverse complement strand
GGTGCCGGGAAATTGACCCCTACGGCGTTTATGGGGAATAATCCTGAGAATTGCGTGCAACCGATGCTCAATGAGTGCTTTGGCCTGTGGTCAACATCTGACGTCCCAGTTTGACCGTCGGAACGGAAGCCCTCGGAGCGCGTGCGAGGACCTTCGACCAGGGTACGCATCTTCCCGATGCCGACATTTAGCATGAAGTTATGATTAGAGCTGCCGTCGCACAAGTAGGAAGTGTGTTGTTTGATACCCCGTCGACCCTGAAGAAGGTCGAGATGCAATGCCATGAGGCAGCGTCTGCCAGCGCGCAGCTGTTGGTATTCCCAGAGGCGCTCCTGGGCGGCTATCCGAAAGGATTGACCTTTGGGGCCACCGTCGGAAATCGAACCGATGAGGGACGTGAGCATTTTCGCCGCTACTCCCAGGCCGCCATCGAATGCCCTGGCCCGGAGACAGAGACACTGGCGAGCTGGGCGAAGGAGCTCAGCCTTCATATTGTGATCGGAGTCGTCGAGCGCGCAGGCGGCACCCTCTATTGTTCATCGCTCCTCTTTTCCCCCCAGCAGGGACTCATCGCCAAGCATCGGAAGCTCATGCCGACCGGCAGCGAACGTCTGATTTGGGGATTAGGGGACGGCTCAACCATGCAAGTAGTGGATACCGAGCTGGGCCGCATCGGCATGGCAATCTGCTGGGAGAACTACATGCCCTTATACCGGCAGCACCTCTACAATCAGGGCGTTCAGCTTTGGTGTGCACCCACAGTGGACGCGAGAGAGATATGGCAGTCGAGTATGCGTCACATTGCGTATGAAGGGCGTTGTTTTGTGCTGAGCGCATGCCAGTTCCTGACCAAGGACGATTGGCAGCAAGATCTGAGAGAGACGGGCGGCGAGATCGATGGGAGAAGTCTCGTTGTTTCTCCGAGAGGAGAGATCATCTCTGGCCCGGCCGAAGGCGAACGACTGTTAACTGCGAACCTGGATTTGGACGATATCCCGCGGGGCAAGTTCGACTTGGATGTGGCAGGCCACTATAACCGGCCCGATGTGTTTACCTTCCATACCAATTGAGTCACTCAAAAAGAATGCGCACAGAGTCGCACCGGGCGGATCCCTGGCGCAGTAGCCGGGTTGCCCAGATCGGGACATGACACGCGTCAAGAAGCCGGCATATATTCTTCCCGAGTCGCAGCCAAGCCGAAGCTGAGTTCAATACCAATTTCCCCATTTCAATTGGCGCATCATCGTCAAGTCACTCACGGACGGCGATTACTCCTCAAATGTCGGCTTAGCTACCGGAATTCCAGGACCGAGCTGTTGTTTACGCTGCTGCGCAAATAAAATGATGGGGCGAATCTCAGCGGTACACTGTTCTTGTTATGTCCAGTCAACAGTTGTCTGTTTCCACGATGAAAGATCCCGTTAGCTGGCTTTATCCTCCGATCGAGCCCTACCGCACGGACCGGCTGCGGGTTTCGCCCGTGCACGAACTCTACTTTGAGGAAAGTGGCAACCGCGCCGGCAAGCCGGTTGTGTTTCTCCACGGCGGTCCCGGCGGCGGCTCCGATCCTAAACAGCGCCGCTTTTTCCACCCCGAAAAATACCGCGTTGTCTGCTTCGACCAGCGCGGCTGCGGCAAGAGCACGCCCTACGCGTCGCTGGAGGACAACACCACCTGGGACTTGGTAGCGGACATCGAGAAACTCCGCGCGCATCTGGGTATCGAGCGATGGCAGGTATTCGGCGGCTCGTGGGGCTCCACGCTTGCCCTCGCCTACGCCGAGACGCATCCGGAGCGCGTCACGGAGCTGATTCTGCGCGGCATCTTCCTTCTGCGCCGGCAGGAGATCGAATGGTTCTATCAGCGCGGCGCCTCGATTCTTTACCCGGATGCATGGGAACCTTACCTGGCGCACATTCCGGAGGCGGAACGCAGCGATCTTCTCACTGCCTACTACCGCCGTTTGACCAGCGAGGACGCGACCGTGCGGCTCGCCGCTGCGAAGATATGGAGCGGATGGGAGGGTGCCACGTCGAAGCTACTGCCGGATGCAGCCTTCGCCGGCCACTATGAAGAGGATGAGTTCGCCCTGGCCTTCGCGCGCATTGAGGCCCACTACTTTATCCACCGGGGTTTTCTCGAAAGTGACGATCAGTTACTGCGCAATGTCGGTCCGATTCGCAACATCCCCGGCACGATCGTGCAGGGCCGCTACGATGTGGTCTGTCCCATCGAGAGCGCCTGGGCTCTACACCGTGCATGGCCTGAGGCCGACCTGGTGATCACGCCAGACAGCGGCCATAGTGCGTTCGACCCGCCCAATACGCGTGCCCTCGTCGCGGCTGCCGACAAGTTCGCCAGTTGCTGAAGGAAGACACGAGTTCGTTCATCACTGCGCACGTTGATGGCTATAGCCGGGCCGGTTGAAGCGCCGCCGACAAGTCTGCTTAAGCAGCAATACGATTGCTTCGAGGGGATGACCGCCAACCACCAATCCGTCAGTTGCTAATTCGGCAAAGATCGGACTGGTCCATTCTGTTTCGACTCTTTAGTATCGAAAAGTCGGCTTTGCTTCCGGATTTCCGGCCCACAGCCGCACGGTGGGGTGCCGCGAGGCTTCCTGACCCTGTGGCGTTTACCGTTCCTCATCCCAATCAAGCAGCCATTTGGTGTTCTCTCCATCTTCTCGGGACTCCCCGGGCGGCACACTCCTCAATATGCATGCCCCCCGGGGCGTAAGGTTCAGTTCCGTTCCTGGTTTACCTCACCGCATTATGAACCCGCCGTCCACCGAAATTGACTGGTCAGTCACATAGCTGGCAGCCCCACTGCAAAGCCATAGCACAGCATCCGCAATCTCCTCGGCGCGGCCATATCTTCCCATGGGCACGCTCTTCACCATTGCCTCCAGTGCCTCACCCTGGCCAGCAGCCACCATTTGGTCGGCCATCGGGGTCCAAATAAGCCCTGGGCATACGGCGTTAATCCGAATGCCGCGTGCCGCATATTCGAGAGCCGCGCTCTTGGTCAGCCCAAGGACTCCGTGCTTGGCGGCGTGGTGGGTTCCTCGCTCGGGACCTCCCACAAGTCCTCCAAGCGAAGAGCAATTGACGATAGCGCCACTTCCTTGTTTGCGCATCTGTTGCAACTCGAACTTCATGCAACTCCAAACACCGCGGAGATTGATCGCCATCACACGGTCGTAATCGTCTCGGGGAGAATCAGCAGTCTCTGCAAGGACATTTTGAACACCGGCATTATTGTAGGCTGCATCCAGCCGGCCGAAGGTGGCGACTGTCTGCTCAACCATCGCTTCCACCTGGTCGTCATCCGAGACGTCGCAACGAATTGCGAGCGCCTTGTGCCCCTGGTCAGTCAGTTCCTTGGCTGCTGAAATCGCCGACTTCCCGTTCCAATCCGCCAACACCACGGAAGCGCCTGATTCCGCAAAAGCCTTCGCGGTCGCCAGGCCCAGCCCCGAACCGGCACCGGTTACGAGTGCAACCTTGTTTTCAAAAGGGATGTTCATCGCACGCTCCTCACTATTCAGCGGTCAATCCGCTAGAGATTCGTCATGCGTTCCAATGCTTCCGGATACCGGGCGCCCACGACTGCAATCTTTGCGGTAGCGTCATCGAGTTCGCGAAGGTCCTCCGGTGTCAGTTCCAGGGCAGCCGCTCCGATGTTCTCCTCCAGCCGCTCCATTTTCGTGGTGCCGGGGATTGGAACGATCCATGGCTTCTGTGCCAGCAGCCATGCCAGCGCAATCTGGGCAGTTGTCGCATTCCTTTGCGCTGCAAATGCCGCCATCACATCCACCAATGCCCGGTTCGCCTTACGGGCCTCCGGGAAAAGCCGAGGGTAACTGCCGCGGTTGTCCCCTTCGAGGAATTGTGTGTCCTCCGTAACCGACCCGGCAAGAAAACCCCTGCCAAGCGGGCTGTACGGAACAAAGCCGATGCCCAGTTCCTCAAGCGTCGGAATCACTTCCTCTTCCGGCCGCTTCCACCACAGCGAGTACTCACTCTGAACTGCGGTCACCGGCTGAACCGAATGTGCCCGCCGAATCGTCTGTGCCCCTGCTTCCGACAGCCCAAAGTGCTTTACCTTGCCCTGCTGAATCAGTTCCTTCACCGCTCCCGCAACATCCTCGATTGGCACCTCCGGATCGACACGGTGCTGGTAGAGCAAATCGATCGTCTCCACCTGAAGCCTCTTCAGCGATCCCTCCACGCTCTCCTTGATGTACTCCGGCCGGCTATCGACCCCGGGAGACTGTCTGCCGTGGGCATTCAGTGCAAATCCGAACTTCGTCGCGATCACCACCTGGTCACGCACGGGAGCAAGCCCTTCCCCCACAACCTCTTCATTCACGAACGGTCCGTAAACCTGTGCCGTATCAAAGAGCGTGACCCCGAGTTCGACCGCTCCCCGCATGACCGCGATCATGTCCACTTTTGTCCCCGATAACGGGCCGTGACCGGCACTCATCCTCATGCAGCCTAATCCGATGGCCGATACTTCCAGGCTGCTCTTTCCCAGTTTGCGCATCTGCATCGCAAGGTCTCCTTTGGTGCGGTGGCACCAGTTGTGTTGAAAGCGCAGAAGTCTCTAAACGAATGCCGTATAGCTGCTCGCAAAGGCCAACGGATCACTCACGCGCGGCGTTATCGCTCCCCTATGAATGTAGCTCAGACCGATGCTCATGTATTGCCCGGAAGCCATTCAACCGGGCAGCTGAGTTCGGTGTACCTGGCAACTATTTGAGATTTAGATACGATTCGCCATCTGTCTCTTCCACAAAAACTGGGTCGTCACCGTTGCACTACTTTACGTCCTTCGCTAATACCACGAAAGGCGTCTTGCCCTTGCCCTTCTTCACCTTTCCACGCTCATCGTCGAAGCGCTCAGATAGTGTTAACCCGCCCTAGTTTGTGCAGGACCAGCCGTTGACTACGCGATTTGCTACTTGACTGAAGGCTATCTGGGCGGCTTCGCCGGGGGGTTTTACGTCGTACTTCTGGTACTCGCTTGCACTCTCCATCGAGTAGCTTATGAGGAACCAGCGCTGACCGGGGGCGAGACGTTTACTCCGAAGACGGAACTGGTAAGGCCCATGCCGCCAACGTAGACGTTGGCGTAGTAGCTCTTATGGTCGCTGCCCGTATTTACGCCGACGTGATACTCGAGATTGGCATAGAGGGTTGCGTCGTCCGTCCCGTTGGCCGCGATAAAGGAAGTATCCGACCTATCATCCAATCCTTCCTTATTCAGGACTTCAACGAATGCAGCGGTGGCCGTGTTGTTCATTGGAGCGTTGGGGATATGCAGTCCGTGGGGGTGGTCTTTATCGCTCCAGTTCCAGAGCTCAACTTTGACTACATAGACGCGAATGGGCGTCTTGCTGTGGATGCCGCTTGGATAGCCGCTGTAACAAAGGTGATCGTTGTTGAAATAGTTGACCCATTTGCCGGTGAGGCCTGGACCGGGATCAGCCATATACAGTTCGTCTTCACTGCAATGCAGGGATAAGTGGCGGGAAGGGGCGGGATAAGTTACATCCGCCTCCAGCGCGCCGGTCTTGCGGTCAAGAGAAAATGTTTCTTCCTTCGCGCCTGGAGTGAGGCTGGGAGACTTCCAGGTAACTGTAGTGGAAGTTACAACCGCATCGCGGGTGCCCACGATGCGGCCATCGTTGACCAATCCCTCATGAAAACCCGCGAAATGGTTTGTTTCCGCAAAATAACATACGCTGAGTCCGGGACATCGGAACGCACAGAACACGACAGCAATTCGGTTTTGTCGGCATGTTCGCTGCCGATTTCGCGGAAGTTGTCTTGTTGCGCTTGAGCGCCGACTGCGGCGGCGAAAAATGCGAACGCCAATCCGAATGTGAGGGTCGCTTTCATCATGGGTGCAGTTTGTTCCAAGCCCCGACCTCGTCGTTGAGAGATTTGCTTTGAGCAAACAGGGCGGTGAGCGTTGTCTTGCATTTTTCAACCTGCGCACCGGAGTCGGCTCTGAGGTCAACAACGTCTGCCGAGCCTGATTCAAGGACGGTGATTCCGTTATTCAGATTGGCGTTTGCGGAGCTACCGCACTGCGACTTATAAGTTGCGACGCCGGACTCGTAGGCCTTGGAATGAACCTTAAGGAGAAGCCAGGGAATATGGCTTGTTTCGAGCCATTTCTTAACCGTGCGGCCATTTTTGAAGTCGTCTCTATTTCTGAGCGCGACCTGACATTGGGCAAGGGCGTCGTTGTATTGCTCAGCGTAACTGTATAACTCGCACAGGCGCTCGTGTGCTACACCCCAGCTGGGCAAGTAGGCGAGGGCCGTCTTGAAATGGGACTCCGCAGTGACGTAATCGGAATAGGAGTGGCTGGTCTCATAAGCATCGAGGGAGACCTGTCCAGCGTCGAATTCAGGATCTGCGAAGTCACGTTTTGTGGGCGCGGGAGCGGGCGCTGGACGGGATTGGTTGCCGCTTCCACCCCTGTTGCCGCCACCGCCACCGCACCCATAACAGGAGGAGGTTGGAGTGGGCGGGGGAGGGGGCAGTGTGAAATCAGTTCCCGCAGCGAATTGCGCGGAGCTGGAGGTGGGATGCAGGAATGTGAAGATGCAAAGGACGGACGCGGCTACAGAAAATGAGCGCATGAGTTTCTCCGGAGAACCTTTTTGTGGCAAAGGACGACGCCATTTCTTCAAGCTGCTTGGGATTCGGGCGAAATTCTGCCACGCAAAGGGAACACCTGTAATAGCCTGAGAATCTCCCGTTGCTGTCTGTGGCTGCGGTGAGGTGCGCGACTGTTCCCATGGCTACGTCTACTCTCTCTTCAATCTTGCTGACGGGATGTGCACTCCCTGATGCGGCTTGATTCTCTCCAACGGGCAGCTTCATCTTCAGATAGCGTTGACGATGGAACTCCAACAATCTTCGCCCCTCCGCATTCTTGCAGGGCCACCTGATTCGTCCTTACAAAAGGGGCACAGGTACTCGATAGGTGGATTGTTCACGCCTCAACGTAAGCCCTGTAGCAGGCCCCGTCTATCAACCGTTCGAAGCATGGCGCACCACTTGCGTGTTAGGTGAGTCGAAGACAACTCTTTCAGCTTCCCATGGTCATTTGGGCGGCACGTTCTGGCACTAGTCCTCTGCTCGGCATCGCGCTGCCATAGGGAACCTGCGGTGCCGAATATGGGGTAGCCGTTCACTGTGCGGTCATTCAACGAATCTTTCGTGTACGCGTAGATTAGCGACGGAGGATGGGCGTTCAATTCTCGCTGCCTCTCGTTAGTAAATGAATGAAGGGAGGGAAAGATCGACGGAAGCAGATGTTGCTCCTTTTCCTCGACTTGCCCGGAAGTGAATACCTCGTGTCTGAAGATTCCCAGCGCCAGGTATTTGACCGATTCGGTAGGCGGTCTGGGTTCGATCCACTTCGTCCTGGTCCCTGCTTTCCCGGATGTCGTTGCTCTTCGATTGCCTTGTTTCCAACTTGCGGACATAGTTTGCCTCCATTGCCCTTCAACCTACACGTACCCCTTCTGATGCAAAGCGGCTATTATGTCCCACGTGCCGACTCAATGCATCGCCGCCCTTTGCCGCGGCTCCCGGATTCTTACTGCTCTCCTGCTGCTCGTGCACGCAACGGTTTCCGAAACCGCATCGTCTCCAGATGCCGGTCTCCTTGCTGGCCTCACCTCCGACTTCGCCCACCTCGCACCCCAGACCATCCGCCCTGCTCAGGGATATATTCGTTACCCCTATCTACTCCCCGCCGGGTACTACACGCAGATGTGGGACTGGGACGGATTCTTTATTGGCGCCCATTGGGCCAATCAGGACCCCGCCGACGCGAAGTTCCTCCGTGACTGGGTACTCAGCTTTGCCTTTTCCGCGGACCCTGATGGGTACGTCGCAGGCTGCATCACTCCGCAAGGTCCGCGCCCTCTCTTCGGCAAGTTCGCAATGAAGCCCTTCCTTGCCCAGGGCGCTCTCCTTGCTTCACAACACCTGCACGACTACTCCTGGCTCCGCCCCGTCTGGCCAGCTATGCAGCGCATCCTTTCTTATCGCAAGAGCACCCAATTCGATCCTCGGTGGGGTCTCTGGTTCTGGGACAACGCCATGCAATCCGGTGCCGACAACAATGCCGCCCTCTCCAACGACCCTGGCGACCGCAGCGCAATCCTTGCCGTCGATGCATCTGTCTTCGCTATGCGTGAATACCTCGCCATGGCCGCGCTTGCCGACCGTCTCGACTATCCCGCCGATGCCCATCGCTACCGCCTCCAGGCTGCGGCCACTCGCCACGCAATCCTTACTCAGCTCTGGTCCCCACGTGAAGCCGTGTTTCTCAATCGCCGCCGCGACAATGGCACCTGGGTTCATTCCATCAGTTGGTCCAGCTTCGTACCGCTCATCGACGGCCTGCTCCCTCCCAACGAGGCTCGCCGGATGATCCGGCTCCACATGCTGAATCCGGCCGAGATGCGCTCCCCTTATGGCTTTCGCAGCCTCTCCAAAAGCGACCCCGAATACAACAACGAGGCCATCATCGACCCTTACTCCAACTGGCGCGGTCCCATTTGGATCAACGCCAACTTCCTCGACTGGGTCGTTCTCCGCCGCTATGGGTTTCGCAGCGAATCTCACTGGCTCGCCGTTACCCTTGCCAGCATGCTTCGCCACGACATAGCCCAATGGGGCTCAATGCACGAGGACTACAGCGCCGAGACCGGCGACGGCCTCGCTCCCACAGCGGCACAATCGCCCGGTGGCCATTTTGCCGGCTTCGTGGGCTGGAACCTTCTAGCGCTCGACATGCTGCACTGCGAAGTCGCTCAAGACCACTGCATGACACTGTCGATCCCCGAAACACCGTGAGGTTCCCGCGCCCTGGCTTCGGTCCGGGTTGGAACACGGATCCAGCCGATCCTGTTTACTCACCATTCGCGCGTCGTTGAATTGGCTCGGGAAGAATTAGGGGATAGGGTAGACGTGGTCAACCTGGACTAGAGGGGATCGACTCTTCTGATTTGGCGCCTGTGCGATGTTTATTCTGGACTGTTGGAAATAGCAAGCTTAATTGCCGCCTGCCGTTTACGATTCATCCTGTTCAGCCCAACTCCTCTTTGAGAGCAATGGTAAACGCGCTTCTTCCTGCTTCGCGCATAGGTGTGACCGTGCCGACTAGACGACAAGGTCGCAACCCGCAAGACCGGGCCGAGTCGGGCGTGGAAACGTGACTCGGGCTGTTGGCGTCATTCGAGGATCATGCGCACCCAGTTCCGCGGACCCTCACCGAATTCGCGGTTATTATTCATGACTGCCCGCCCCTGAGCACACGGTCACAGCCGATGAGCTCGGTTATCCTTATTGACTCTCGAACCGCCTCATTGCGCGCCCTGCAAGTATTTTTGCAGCCAGGCAATGGAACGGGTCAGTTCGTCTCGTTGGTGCTCGCGCTTGACGAAGCCGTGTCCCTCATCCGGATAGTAGACCGCGTCCACTGTGCGGCCTTCCGCCTTCAGGATGCCGACCACCTGCTCGGCTTCTTCACGCGGCACACGGATGTCGTTCTCGCCTTGCAAGACAAGGAGCGGCGCTGTTTCATTGCGAATGTATTGTAAAGGCGAGCTTGCCTCATAAATGGCGCGGTCTTTCGCCGGATCGCCTAGCAGAAGCTTCTCATATTGCTGGAGGCTCGGGTCCTCGTGCTCGAGCATTGTGAGCCAGTTCAAGATGCCATACTCATCCACCGCGGCCGACCACACGCTCGGCGCCTTGCCAATTGCCATCAGCGTCATGTAGCCGCCGTAGGAGCCGCCCCATATGCCCACACGCTTGGAGTCGATGAAGCCGGTCGCTTTGAGAAAGTCCACGCCTGCAATCTCATCCTTCAAATCACCCCCGCCAAGGTCCTTGATGTTGGCATTCTGGAATTCAATGCCATAGCCTGTCGAACCGCGCACGTTGGGCGCAATCACCACGAATCCACGCGAGGCAAGCAACTCGGCATTGCCATTGAACGAGTCTGTGACTTGGCCAGTGGGCCCGCCATGCGGCATCACAACGGCCGCAGCCTTGCTGTCGCGCTTCAAATTCAAGGGAACCCACATGAAAGCCGAAATCAGCCGGCCATCGAAGCTGGTGTAGCTTACAAGCTGCGACTTGGGCAGCTCAACGCGCTGCAGCGTCTCATTGGCGTTGTGCGTGATTTGGGTGAGGGAGTTGCCCGGGCCCAGCCGGTACAACTCCTGCGGATGGCTTGAGTCCTCGTGCGACAGCAGTAAGGAACCATCGGGCAGGAACGGCGTTGGGTAGGCCACGGGATAGCTCAACCCGGGCGCACGCCGCGTTCAGACTGCTGCATCGTCTTCAAATTGATGAAACGTGTCGAGATGCGCCCATTGGCGTTCATCACGACCACAACACTCTCGCCGTCTGGCGAAAAGGCCGCGCCATTTGCTGACCACTGCGTATGCGTGATCCAGCGCAGCTTTATTGTGGCCAGGTCAAAGAGGGCCGCATTGTTATAACCACCATTCGCGTTGGAAGTGACTAGCAGCGTGCGGCCATCTCGCGAAACGCCGGCGACGGAGATCAACTGCTTGCCTGTGTGCTCGAGCAGTTGCTCACTTGTACCCGTGACCACATCAATGCGGAAGATCTCTGAGTCGTCAATCCCGATTGAGCGGGTCGCATACAGGAACCGACCATCCGGACTCCACGCATTTTCGCTCCAGGAAGCCTTCGGGGCGGCTTCGTGTGTAAGCTGGCGAATGGAGCCGCTCGGCCATTGCATCACGGCGAGGTTCGTTGCCGGTGCGGTCTTCTGTTTGACTCCGATGGCCAGCAGCTTGCCGTCCGGCGAGAACTCGCTGACTGTTTCGCTGATGTCGGGAGTGTTGGTCAGGTTGCGTGGCTCGCCTCCGTTGACGGGCACTTCGTAGATGTCGTAGTACTCGTTGCCACCACGATCCTGGCTATAGACGACTGCGCCGTCATCGTGGCTGAAGCGAGCGCCGCTCTGTCGGTCATCGTTCGTGACCAACTGGTGGGCACCTGTCCCATCAACATTCATGAGCCAAAGATTCGGACGGCCTGAGGCGGTACTGGTGTAAACGAGCTTGCGGCCGTCGTTGGAGCGTCTGATGCCGCTGATCCGCGTCGTCGTCAGTATCGCTTCGACGGGCAGCGGTGTGGGTGCCGGTCCGCTCGCCGAAGTGACGGCGAGGGGGTCCGTCGGTTGGCGGTCGACCGGGCCGTCAGCGTACCCAGCACAAGAAACAAAGGCAAGAGCACACCAAACGATGGCGCATATTCGCATGGGTTGTCACCTCGAGAAAAGGCGAATGCATCCACGATAGCAGTTGTCGCCTATTTTGTGGTTCGTCGGATGCACGTGCGACCGCAATCCGAAAAGGCTCTTGGGCTTGTTAGGTACCGAGGCGCCTATTGCACCTGGAGAGTTCTGGCTTCATGCAAAATCGCCAAGGCACGCCTCCACGGTAATTGCCCCTGGAAACGTGGGTTGGGCTGTTCTCGCCAGGCAATTTCAGAAACCCCTACAACCCTCGATGGCCGGGAATCCCTGACTTCAGGCGCACAGAGTTTTCACGGAACCAAAGGACTGCGGGAAGCGTAATGAAACGTAGCAGTTGCGACGATGCCAGGGCACCGGGAGGTGACAGTTGCACGATCCGTGGTGGATGCATGCCTTTCTGGCAGTTCACATCACTGCCGGTGGCGGAGCCTTTGTGCTAGCTCCGCTGGCGCTGGTCAGTGCAAAGGGCGGAAGAGCACATCGCCTGTGGGGCAAAATCTACTTCTGGTGTATGACCGTCGTCGCTTTTACGGCGCTGGTCATGGCCGTCTACCTGCCGGTCCTCTTTCTTGCGCTGGTGGCAATCTTCAGTTTTTATACGGCTTTCGCAGCCTACCGCGTGCTCGGTCAGTAGGCCGCCTGGAAAGGCGTTCAGGTCGTCCGTGGACTGGACTGGGTTGTCGCCATCCTCTGCTTCGCAGCCAGCCTAACGCTTGCTGTGTTGGGAGCCATCCGGCCGGAACTTGTGCAGAACCTGCGCATCCCGGCGATTGTCTTCGGAGTCGTTGGGATGCGCATTTCTGGCAGAACCATGTGGCGCTTCACGCATCCGCCGGCGGAGAAAATGTTCTGGTGGTACGCTCATCTTCAGGGAATGATCGGCAGCTACATTGCTGCCTGGACCGCTTTCTCGCTGGTCACAATCGGCCCGCTGCTGCACGGAGCCTGGTGGCTGTGGATGATGCCCATTTCGGTCGGCGTACCGGCCATCGTCGCCACGACGGCTTACTATCAGCGGAAATTTGCTCCTGGGCCAAAGGCCGCCTTAACAGAAGTAGCCATCGGAGCAAAGATGATTCGGGCCGCCAAGACAGACGGCGCACAATAACCTCTGGATGTCTAGCCCAAAGGTCAGCTCTGCGTTAGCCGTACTCGTCAGTTGATGCAAAATCGCCGAAGCTCTAATCCAGCATCTGGCAGGCATAATCCTGAATTCCGGACGAGTCGACAGCAATTCCTCTTCTGCAACACACTCGCTCGCGGTAAACGCGGACGACACTGTGTGTTCCCTCAGACTGCGGGTGGCGGCAAATTGCTGCACCCAATTGCAGGGTTCCGTGCCACGGGGGCAGAATTCAATGTGATCAGCAACTGGTCGGCTCGTTTTCCCGAGAGAACTGCACACTGAACCAGTGTGGACCGAGGTTATCGGGAAAGTCAGTTCCACTGTCCAGTGGGGGTACACGCTAAACTTACGCTCCAGCTTGACACTATTCGTGTCTATCTAGGGTTCGTTCCTTATTTTCTTGACATATTTCACGAAACATTTAGAGTCTAACTAGACACTTTGTTTGGGAGGTCAAGATGACAGCGGCGAAAAGGCATGAAAAGAGGGTGGGCTACATCAGGGTCAGCACCCTTGACCAAAACACGGATCGCCAGCTAGAGGGCGTGAAGCTGGACAAGGTGTTCACTGACAAGGCTTCCGGCAAGGACACGGCGCGGCCACAGTTGCAGGCTGCGCTCGAATACCTCCGGGAGGGCGACTTGCTCCTGGTTCACAGCATGGACAGACTCGCCAGAAGCGTAGATGACCTCCGAAGACTTGTTCTCGACCTCACCAAGAAGGGTGTCCACGTTCAGTTCGTCAAGGAGAACCTGACCTTCACAGGAGAGGACTCGCTGATGTCGAACCTCCTCCTGTCCTTGCTGGGGGCTGTGGCCGAGTTCGAGCGGTCGATGATCCGCGAACGACAACGGGAAGGGATTGAGTTGGCGAAGAAAAGAGGTGTCTACAGGGGGCGGAAACCATCGCTCACGGCGGCGCAAGTCGCAGAGATTCGCAAGCGGGTTGCCTCCGGAGAGAAGAAGTCTGCATTGGCTACCGAATACCGGATTTCGCGGCAAACGTTGTATGCGGCCCTTGGCTAACCGCCCGTTGAGACCCGCGATCCCATAGAGCAGCGGAGCGTGTCAACGAGTTTGAGACAGGTGGCGAGAGAGTTTAGTGTAGATTTCTCTCTGTCGCGATGGCTGGGATTGGCGGGTTGATCCAGACCGCGGTTGGCTGGGGCGGGTGCATTGGTCGGGC
>PKXI01000165.1:1671-3557 GCA_003133425.1 Acidobacteriaceae bacterium | reverse complement strand
CAACAGTTTTGTTACCAGGTGCCATCTGGAGAGCAATTGTTTGAATTATCAGGACAAATATCAGGAAATCCGTGCTATCGCCATAATCCCTCAAAACGGGACGCGGCGGTCCGCGTGTATCTGACGGTATGTGCAATGTTTTTGTGGCCGAGATAGTCCTGAATCAGCCTCGTATCGTGGTTGCGATTGGCCAGGTAGTAGCCGGTTGACTGCCGGAGCATGTGCGGATGGACGTGGAAGCGTAGCTTTGCGCGCTTGCCGGTCTGGGCGACCAGGTAGTTGAAGGCCTGGCGGGTCATCGGCCCGCGTTCGCTCAGGAAGAGGTACGGTGACCGGGCGTCGGCGCGCATCTCGCGCAGGCGCAGCCAGGCGCGCATTGCCCGCAGTTCGTCCCCTTCAATCGGTTGATGCGTCGAGAGGCTGCCTTTCTTCCGGCGCACATAAAGGCGAGATGTTTCCAGATCCATATCTTTGAGACGCATGTCAACGAGTTCAGAAACTCGCAGCCCATGCCGGAAAGCCATGAGCATCATGGCATCGTCGCGCATCCCGTGACGGCTGTGACGGGCGGCGTCGAGGAAGCGCTTCATTTCCGCCTCGGTGAGGAAGTTTTTCCCGCCGTGATCGACAGCCGTGCTTTTTCCTTTTATCCGCCGTTTTGAAACCACTCTTTACCTTACGGAAGTTGACGACCCGTTATTTGTCTCTGCGAAGTGCCGGATTTCCTGCCCGGCGAGAGCGCAACTTATTACAGAAAGGGCTTTCTGTAAAGAATTGTTTGGGAACCGACAGCTTGGCTGAGCGAAGTCGAGAAGGATTTGGAAAGCTTAAAGTGGCACTTGTGGAACGGCAACGTCGATCAGGCGTTGAGGCTCGTAGATGGGCTGAAGACCATGCTCGATGGCGAACAGATCAGCCCTGAGCGGCAAAAGCTGCTGCGCACGATTCGCGAATTCGGCAACTACATCGCCTCCAATCAAGTCTACATCCCCGACTACGGCGACCGCCATCGCAATGGCGAACGAATCAGCTCCGCTTTTGCTGAGTCGGCTGTGAACCAACTTGTCAGCCGGCGAATGGTTAAGCAGCAGCAAATGCACTGGACCGAGCGAGGCGCCCAAGTGATGAACGGCGATCTGCGGGACACTTTCAGAAGATGGTATCCGGGCATGAAAGCGAGTTCCGAAGATCCGCTTCGCCGCGTTGCCTGATCGCGAGTCAGTGGGTGCGGGAAAGCGAAAAGGAACACGCGACCCCCCCCCTTTTTTAGTTTCACGATCGTTGCACGATGTTCCAACATTCGGCTTGTGTGAAAGCTGCGGGTGGGAGGGCGGTGGCGAGGGCGTGTAGATACATAGTCGGAGGTCAGTGTAACAGACGATGCAAGAGTGGTTAGGTTAGAGTCAAACACCCCAGAGCCTTCCTGTTGCCATGGTCTCGTCCATTTCCGCGTATTTTTTCAATACCTCGGTGCGATACCCGGGCGAGATCGAAACTGCCTGCGCGGCAATCCGCTCGCNNTCCAGGAAATTCTCCGGGATCTTCCGCGCATCCAGCCGGATCGGACACTCCGGTAGCGGCGAATGCCAACCTTGCAATCGCGCCAAGTCGAGCATCGGTTTCAGTCGCAGTGGATTCACCTGCCTGGGCTTCAAGAAGTGACGCAGATTCCAAAGCGATTCCTTGCGAACCGGTTGCTTGAAGCCATACGACAGCAGCAGTTCGGCCAGATTGCCATCGAAGCGTCGCTCGCTGTAGGCTTTGACGCGACGCAGCAGTTCCGCAGAAGGAATTCCCCGTTCGAGAAGCTTGAAGGTCGTATACCCCATCGCTTCATAGACGGCGAGATCCTCTGGCCGAATCCAAGCCGACTTGATGAACTGCGA
>PKXI01000165.1:0-1664 GCA_003133425.1 Acidobacteriaceae bacterium | reverse complement strand
GGTTCGCGATCAGTTCCAGATCACAACGAACCACCTGGCGGATGGCCGCCAGACGGCGAAAGTTCCGGTTGATCGAGAAGCTCTCCAGCACGATGGCATCCGCCCCGAGATCTTCCCAGAAGCGGGCGCGGCGGGGCGTGTCCACTTGGGCATAAATCCCGACTCTCACCTTAAATTCGGGAAAACGACTTTTTACCAGTTCCAGAAGAAATGGCGTGGACACGGTGACCCGGCGCACGCCCAATTCCCCCAGCTTGCTCAACAGGGCCGTCACTTTTCTCTGCCAGGGGCGGGTCCATTCGCGATTTCCAAAACAGGCACCGTTTAGGAGNNCGGGGACGACCACCGCTGACACCATCGGTGGGAAATTTGCCGTAAACTTCATCAACCGGATAGCCAGCAAGCTGCGGAACCAATTCCGGGTCGTAATTCGCCGCCAGTGAAAACTTGGTCGCGCGGGGTGTGACCCGAACGGTGCCCGGATCGGAGCCGGTTGTTTTCATAAAATCCTCGAATCTTTTAATACTCATTCGACCCCAACATTTTTCATTTGCATCGATTGCATCGTGCTCCCCGGATGTTTGATAAGGGATAATATCATCGCTGCTAACGTATTTCTGGCAAGGTGCGTGGGACGAACCTTCACCAGGGTGCAAGTCACTGCTCAAACTTCTATCCAAGAGCCGAGTATAGCGTTTGCCGCGATACTTGAAATTCAGCCGCCAGCCCAGCCTTTTTTTCGCCTTCCGCCACCCGCTTGCGAATTTCAGCGACCTGCGCTGGCGTCAGGGACGGCTTTCTCCCCTTATATACGCCAGCCTTCTTCGCCAACTCGATCCCTTCCCGTTGTCGTTCGCGGATCATCGACCGCTCAAACTCTGCCACAGCCCCAAGCAAGGACAACAGCAAGTTGGACATCGGCGAGTCTTCACCTGTGAAGGTCAGGTTCTCTTTAATGAACTGGACATGGACACCCTTCTTCGTGAGGTCGAAGACAATTCTCCGCAGGTCATCCAAGTTTCTGGCCAGCCGGTCCATGGAGTGAATCACGAACAGATCGCCCTCCCGAAGATACTCAAGGGCGGCCTGCAACTGTGGCCGCACTGTGTCCTTACCGGAAGCCTTGTCAGTAAACACCTTGTCCAGCTTCACGCCCTCAAGCTGGCGATCGGTGTTTTGATCTAGGGTGCTGATCCTGCAGTACCCTACGGTTTTTTCGTGCCTTTTGGCGGCTGTCATCTTGATCCTCATCACAGTGTCTATTTAGAGTTTAGACCTTTTCCGGGATGTGTCAAGAAAATAGTAAACCAACCCTAGATAGACGCAAATAGTGTCAAGCCGGAGTGTAACGTTGGCGTATACCCCAGCCGTACAGTGGGACTAACAGTTCCGCTAACCTCGGTCCACACTGGTTCAGTGTGCAGTTCTCTCGGGAAAACGAGCCGACCAGTTGCTGAGCACATTGAATTCTGCCCCCGTGGCACGGAACCCTGCAATTGGGTGCAGCAATTTGCCGCCACCCGCAGTCTGAGGGAACGTCCAGTGTCGTCCGCGTTTACCGCGAGCGAGTGTGTTGCAGAAGAGGAATTGCCGTCGCTCGTCCGGAATCCAGGAGTATGCCTGCCAGATGCTGGATTAGAGCTTCGGCGGAGATTAGCGGCCAA
>PKXI01000072.1 GCA_003133425.1 Acidobacteriaceae bacterium | reverse complement strand
GGACAACGTACGGAATGATTTGGCACACATGACACATGAGCATGGTGCAGTAGGGGATCTCCTGTCCAGAATTCAGGACGCTACAGAAGACTACAACGCCACCGCCACCACGTGTCCTTCCTACCGGGAGATTTGTCAGAAGCTGAAGGAATTGGACGGGGAAGTCCGCCAGGAGGTTCATCTGGAGAACAACGTCCTCTTCAATCGAGCTCTGCGGATTTCAGAAGCACTTTACGGTTAGGTGATATCAATCGTGCGCATCGACGGCGCTCGGCCGGGTAGAGACTCTCGGGCGCATGTTTGGTCAAACGAGTAGGTTTACAGGAAGGAGAACTCTATGGACTACACATTCTTAGCCAACCTTCAGCAGGAATTTGTGCTCCCGGAAAAGGGCATACTAAGTCGTGTTCTGCATAAGGACGACTACGTCAACGTTACGCTGTTTGGGTTCTCAGCCGGTCAGGAACTGAGCGCGCATTCAGCCCCAACCCCAGCAGTGATCTACTTTTTGGAGGGAGAAGCAGAAGTGCAATTGGGAGAGGATAAAGTGCAGGCACAATCTGGCTCGTTTGTGTATATGCCTCCCATGTTGACTCACGGCATCTTAGCGAAATCGCCACTTCGGATGCTGCTTGTTCAGATGAAGAGTCATCCGGTTTAGTCGCGGTATTGCATCGTCATGCGCTTGCCGCAGAATATCTCTGTTCGTATGTGAAGGGTTAATGGCGAGGATCAGAATAGAGCGCGCGTACGCCACAGTGAGCGCAGCTGATGGAACTCGGTTTCCGGTTGACCGCCTCTGGCCCAAGGGAGTCGATGGTTTTGTCACTGCGTAGAGAGGAGGTGGAAATATGAAAAGGCTCTGCATCTTTACGGTGGGCCATTCAACACGACCGATCGATGAGTTTATGGAGTTATTACGCGCGCATGGAGTCGAAGGAATTGTCGACATCAGATCAATACCCAGGTCGCGCCATAACCCTCAGTTTAACGCCGATGTGCTCGAGCATTCTCTGCAAGAGAACCACCTGAGCTATAGACACATTAAGGAACTTGGCGGTCTACGTCGTGCAAGAAAGGATTCGCTCAATCTCGGCTGGCGAAATGCTTCATTCCGGGGTTTCGCGGATTACATGGCAACCCCGGAGTTTTCAGAAGGATTGGAAACGCTCATTGAAGTCGCAAGGGCCAAAGAAACTGCCATTATGTGTGCTGAGGCCGTGCCGTGGCGCTGCCATCGGTCCCTTATCGGGGACGCATTGACGAAAAGAGGATGGATAGTGCGGGATATTATGAGCCGTGCCGTTGCCAAGAGACATCTACTGACGCCGTTTCTAAAGACAAGGAAAGGGCAGCTTATATATCCTGAAGAACCTTTACAAATGCGCATGAATTCGCATGGATAGAGGGGCGGATCCCGTACGACATAGGTCCGCTTTCTCGATAGTGATAGGTACCCGGAAGTCGGCCAGCGCTCGCCGATCGGCCTACGCGAAATTCTCGGTTTACGGTAGCAGCCCAATGCGCGCATCCACTGCCGCTCGCCTCCGAAGAAAGAACTATCGATCTTGTGCCTCATGCCAAAAATCCTCCCTGAGGCTACGGCGTTTCTGAGGACCGATCCAGAAGCCCTGGATTTTCAATAAGCGCTTGGCCTGCAGGCGGCAGCCGCCAAAACAGTGTGTGCTTTGCCGGTTCATGCCAGAGGCAAGACTGCGGAAGATTCAAGTCCGTCGATGCGGTTTTCTCGACTCAAAACCTGAATGCGGTGACTGTAAAAGTCAGAACTCAGGCGATAGCTTCCTTCGACCATTGAACTTCTGTCTGCTCGGTTGCGTAGAAATTAGCACGGCAGGTACAAGAAGCATCTGTGATGCAGGCTGATCGGCCTTGTTGGAGGACTGACATATGGCACTCTTTTACGAGCAGCTCAAACAGGTGATCAGAAGGCTCGGCAGGGCGCCGCTATTTTCCGCCGTCACCCTGATTACGCTCGCCATTGGCGTCGGCGCAAACACTGTGATCTTCAGCGTGGTAGAGGGCGTGCTGCTGAAACCCTTGAGCTATTCTCATGCGGACCAGTTGATCGGCGTCTGGTACCACATTCCCGGCATTGAAATTGAAAACATGCCGATGGCACCGTTCCTCTACTTCATTGAGCGCGAGCAGAACACCACGTTTCAGGATATCGGCGTATACACCGGCGACTCGCTCACTGTGACCGGCGCCGGGGAGCCGGAACATTTGCGAGGCCTCGATGTCACCGATGGCACGCTTCCCATTCTCGGTGTTAAGCCTGTCGTGGGCCGGCTGTTCACCCGCCGCGACGACAGCCCCGGTGCCCCGCAAACCGTTGTGATTTCCTATGGATACTGGCGCACGAAGCTCGGGGGGAGCTACTCTGTCATCGGCCGTCCGATCATTGTGGACGGAAAGCCGCGTGAAATCATCGGTGTGCTGCCTAAGGATTTTCATTTTCTCGACAGAGAAGATGCGGCTCTTTACCTGCCCATGCAATGGGACCGCAGCAAGACAAAGTTGGGTAACTTCAGTTTTCCGGGCGTTGCCCGCCTGAAGCCCGGAGTCACGCTGGCGCAGGTGAAAGCGGACATGACCCGTCTGATTCCCATTGCCGTCCGAAGTTTCCCCGCTCCCGATGGATTTCCACTCAGTCTGTTTGAAAAAGTGCAGATGAATCCAACTCCGCGTCCGTTAAAGCAGGATGTGATCGGCGACGTGGGAAACGTTTTGTGGATATTGATGGGTTCCATCGCCGTGGTGCTTCTGGTGGCGTGCGCAAACGTAGCAAACCTGCTGCTTGTGCGCGTTGAAGGCCGCCGCCAGGAGTTGGCGATCCGCGCGGCACTCGGGGCGGGGCGGGGACGCATCACGGGCGGGTTGCTCTTCGAGAGCCTGGTCCTGGGATTTGCGGGAACCCACATCGGGCTGGGCTTGGCCTTTGGATCATTACGGCTTCTGATCGCGGTGAAGCCCACCGGCCTGCCGCGCCTGAATGAAATCGGCATCGACGGCCCGGTGCTGCTGTTCACATTGGGGCTGGCGCTTTTTGTCAGCATTGTCATTGGCCTGATTCCGGTAATCAAGTACGCCGGCGTGGGTATCAATACCGGTCTCCGCGAGGGAGGACGTGCGCTGAGCCAGAGCCGCGAGCGACACCGCGCGCGCAAGGCGCTGGTTGTGGTGCAGGTTGCTCTTGCACTTGTCCTGCTGATCTGTTCGGGGCTCATGATCCGTACATTCCAGGCTTTAATGCACGTGTCTCCCGGCTTCAGCGATCCAGACTCCCAGCAGGTCTTCCACCTGTACATTCCAGAGACTCGCGTGCCAGACACCCAACGTGAAGGGGTCGTCCGCATGCAGCAGGAGATTCAGAGCAAGATCGCGGCCATTCCCGGCGTCTCCTCGGTCAGCTTCGGATCTGTTGTTCCTCTGGAAGGATTTGATCAGAACGATCCGATCTTCGCGCAGGACCGCACCTACAAGCCGGGCGAGCTTCCGCCCATTCGCCGTTTCAAATTCGTTGCGCCTGGTTATCTCTCGACAATGGGAACCCCGCTGATTGCCGGACGCGACCTGACCTGGGCGGAGACGTACCAGAAAAGACCTGTCGCGATCATCTCGGAAAATCTGGCGAAGGAGTTGTGGCACAATCCAACCACTGCTCTGGGCAAGCAAATCCGCGTGGGCAGCACCGACGATTGGCGCGAAATTATTGGCGTTGCCAGAGACGTGCATGACGATGGCGTCAACAACCAGGCGCCCCCCACCGTCTATTGGCCTGTCTTTCAGGATCGGTTCGAGGGCCAAAAGGAGACCGTGCGCCGGAATACCGCATTCGTCATTCGGTCCACCCGTGCGGGCTCCTCGGCCTTCATGAAAGAAGTGCAGCAAACGGTCTGGTCGGTCGATTCCGATCTGCCGCTGGCAGATCCAACTACACTCGGTGAGCTGTATACGAAGTCAATGGCCCGGACTTCGTTCACGCTGGTGATGCTCTGCGTTGCTGGAAGCATGGCCCTGCTGCTTGGGATCATCGGAATCTACGGCGTCATCTCGTATTCGGTTTCGCAGCGCACACGAGAGATTGGCATTCGCATGGCGCTCGGGGCGCAACGGCAAAAGCTCACTGCCATGTTTGTCCGTCAGGGATTATGGCTCACCGGCATAGGCGTTGCCATCGGTTTGACCTCTTCGTTCCTGACCATGCGCCTTATGTCCTCGCTTCTGTTTAACGTGAGTCCGATGGACCCAGGGACCTACATCATCGCTTCCATAGGCGTCGTATCCATAGCCTGGCTCGCCTGCTATCTACCTTCGCGGCGGGCTGCCGCAGTCGATCCGACCCTTGCTTTGCGATCGGAATAGCACGTGGTCGGCCGGTTTCTGAAACACACGATGACCATGCGGGGCGGGTGGCCTACCTTTCCCGCTTCAGCGCTTTTTCCCCAGCACAAGATTGAGGGTGCCCCATCTGTCGCGTAACCGGGCCCCCACGGACAGGTCTTCGCCCGTGGGTTGGCTGAGCGAAGGGTGGGATTCACTAGGCCCCCTTACCAATGTTCTGTTCTCTTCCCTTCGTTGGGCGGTCCACTCCGACTCCATCTCAACCGCGCCGATCTTCCCCAATGCGTAGTGCAGATAGCTGGACTATGTCCAGTCTTTCGGATGGGAGAAGGGAGATGACCATTCAATTGCGAATCCCACCGCGCGATTCATCGAAGTGCCCATGCCCCACAACTTTGCCACAAACCCGCACGCGGCCGCTCAGAAGCAGATGTCCACCGGCAAGAATAGCCCATCCCGTAAACCAACCGCCGGAGAAAGACAAGGGGACCATGCATCAAACGAGAATCCTGTCTGAATACATGGGCGTTTTCCATTACTAATCGACCTTTCGGCGCAACAAATCACCCTCAACGAGTGCTACGGTCTGTTAACCGGCCTCTATGAGA
>PKXI01000283.1:6268-7129 GCA_003133425.1 Acidobacteriaceae bacterium | reverse complement strand
CGTTCCGGGCCTTGGCGCCGATGCCGCCCACAAACCGGTAGGTCAGCTCCGGTTCAATAACGTGGCGCATCACCCGGTTCCAGCGGGCAAGGACGAAGTCGCGCTCCAGGGTCGGGGGCCGGACAGTGACGGCCGCCTCGACATCAAGGCGGTTGAGCGGATCGTGGCTGATGGTGGGGACACCGTGGCGCAAATCCGTCAGGTCGGGAATTTGGCCGATGGTGTAGGAGGTGTCGCGGAGGGCGGCCTCGGGAATCACGGACCATCCGCCAGCCCCGAAGGGCATGGAAATATGCGGATAGAAATCAATACGGCCCACATTGCGGGCGTGGAAACGCGGCTCAGAGCGGCTGAGATAGGTTAGCGAGGAGCCTAGCCCCCAGTAGACAGGCGAGGCCGCCAACGGCCTGTCGAGTATGTCAAACCGCAGGCTGGGCAGGTGGAGAATTCTTGCCTCGTCGCCGTTGGTGGAGCTGGCAAAAGTCTCAAAGCGGCCCAGCGAAACCGACGGGATGACTCCATTGCGCGAGTGAGTCAAGGAGACGTTGCTGGCCACCTGAGAGCTGATGGCCTGCGTAAAGTTGTCGTTGAACACCAGCCGGTAAAGATAGCTGGACAGATATTCGGCAGTGCTGGCGGCGTGGGTATGGGGCGTGAGGTCCTTGCGCCCCTCGGCGACCACATCCACTCCGCCCTGGTTGACGCGTTCGTAGCCGACCGGNNAAGGGTGGCGGCGGCCTGATTGATTGCGGGAGAGATGGTGTTTCCAATCTCCTGCAGCACGCCACGGTCGAGCAGGGCATTCCAGCGCACGATGAGGTGGTCGAGGTCCCGGCCCCTGTAGCGAAAGTCTCCGTTGGG
>PKXI01000283.1:0-6248 GCA_003133425.1 Acidobacteriaceae bacterium | reverse complement strand
CATGTCCATGCTGCGGTTGATGACGTAATAGATCTGTTCGCCAACGATGAAGCCCTTGATGGACGAATTGCTTACGACGGGAATCAGGAATCCGCTCTCGCGGCCCGTCTCGTCGATCGGATGGCGCAGGTAGGGCAGATAGAAAACCGGCAACCCAAGAAGCTTGAAGAAGGAATTGGATGTGGAAGCGTTGCCGTCTTCGAGTTTGATGGCGTGGGAGATGATCTGCCAGTCGGGCCGGGGCAAGCGGCAGTTGGTCATGGTGCCGTCAATGAGGCGGTAGTTATCCTCACCAGTCTGGAGAAGGACTCTGGCCGTAAACAGGAACGGATTGGATATGGAATAGACACTGGAGCGGCTGCCCGAGTGCAGTCCCTGCGACCCGCTCACGTTGTAAAAGCGCGCGGTGTGCATGTTGAGCCGCATGTCGCCATGAGAGGCGTTTATGAGCACACCATTGGGGCCGCCGGAGAGCTGCAGATGGCCGTCAGCTTCAAGTACCGAGGTGGATTGGTGATAGACCACCTTGTCTGCGCGGAGAATGTAGTCGCGGTAGTGGACCACCACGTTGCCGTCCAGGGTGAGCACGTCTCCCACCCGCGTTTGGCGATCCGCGTCCAGTTGGACGGGCACTCCGGCCGCGGGTACAGGCTCAGGAACAGCGATGGGGAGAATCTCCTGACCGGGGTCGTCAGGGAGTGGCGCGGTTGCATTGTCAGAGGCGTTGGTAGTGATGCCGGCCGCGCCCAACTCGGCCGAAGGTAACGCATTGGTCAACGCTTGCCCCCTAAGTTGTAGGTGACAGAGGGCCAACATCGTGATAAATACTAAGTTACGAGGACGCATCCCTAGACCTGAGACCGGTGCAAGGCCAGCATAGCAAAACCGGGCTATCTTCGATGGGACGCGCACCACGTAGCTCTGGCAGCAAATAAATTCGGGTAGATCGTACGGGTCACGTATCTAAGATGCGGGCCGTTCCCTTATTGCTCCGCGTATCTCCTTTTTTCGACTGTACGAATTGTCTGCGATGCCCTGGTTTTATTCCCGGGCTCGTTGCGGGCCCGAACAACGGTGAGGTGCTGACACAGGGCCAAGAACCGCGCCGGAAGGGATACGATAGCTTTGAGTACAATGCCGAATCAGGCCACACCTTCATCCTCCTGGAAACAAGAGGTCAACCGCCGCATTGCCGAGCACAAGAACCGCAAGGGATCTTCGTCGACGGAGCCGGAAGAACTTTCTGAAGCCCACCATAGCGCCAGCAGCCGTGCCGTTGCGGCGGCAGCGCGTGTAGCCGCGCGCTACGCCAATGCACCCAGCTATAGCGAACAACTGGCCGATGAGGCCCGCGCCGCCGTGCGCGCTGCCGAGGCGGCGTCTCGTGCTGCGCTTGAGGCCCAGGCCGCGGCTGAATCCGTACTGGCCGGGCTGGAAGCTGCCACAGCCGCCGAGCCCGCGTGGGAGGTGCACACTTCTCAAGCAGTGATTGAGGAGCGGCAATCGGGACGAAAGAATTCAACGGCCGAGTGCGACGATGCCGATGTACCCGCTGCAAGCAAGGTCACTAAAGAACAAGCTTCTGACGGACGGGGGTTTGAAATTCGATGGGAGCCGGATATGCCGGTGCGGCAGGCTGAACCTGCGGGAGGCCGGGCAAGGCACGGTTCTGACTATTTAGAGGTGGACATGGCGGACTGGCGAGAGAATGCACGGCCAGCACAGGAAGCGAATGAAAGCGAAGCGATTGAGATTGTGGAAGCGGCACTGCCGATTCATGCAAATTTGATTGAGTTTCCGCGCGAGATTGTGGCTACGCGCAAGGTACGTCCCCGGCGGGCTGAAGGGCCCTACGCCGCGCTTGCTGAGCATGGAACGCAACTGAGCATCTTTGAAGTGGACCCCGGAGACATCTCGATTGAGCCCGTGGCGAACGAAGTGATTGGCGAGGCGTCAGCGCCCGCGTGGACAGGTCCGGAATGGTCGGGGATCAAGCTGGATGCGCAGCCTCCGCGCGAGTTCCTGGATGAATCTCCCCAGGAATCTCTGAGAGAACCACAGCCGCGCGAGAGCGAAGCCCAGAATGTGCGGCTGGCGCCGCTGAGCCTGCGGTTGATGGCTCTGACGGTGGATGGCGCACTGATCATGTGCACGGTGTTGACGGCTGTAGTCGTGGCCGCGGCAAGAATGAATGTGCTGCCTTCGTTCAGAACAGTGGAAGTGGGAGCGGCGGCGGCGATGCTGGTTGTAAGCGCGCTCTACGTATCCTTCTTCTACGCCCTGGCCAATGGCACGCCGGGCATGAAATACGCAGGGATTTCGCTGTGTACGTTTGAGGGCCATAATCCCACGCGCGCGCAAAGGTGCGGCCGCCTGGTGTCGCTGATATTGTCTGTGTTGCCGCTGGGACTGGGGCTGGTGTGGGCCATCTTCGATGACGACCACCTGAGCTGGCACGACCGGTTGTCGCGGACTTATTTACGGAAGTACTGAAAGCAGGAAAGGTGAGCGCCATTCTCGGGATTGATGCGGCATGGACTTCGCATCATCCGAGTGGGGTTGAGCTTATTCGGCGAGTGAAATCTGCGAAGTGGGAATTGGCCCGTGTCTCATCCAGTTACGAGGAATTCTTAGGGTTGCCGAACCTGCTTGCGAATGAGACTGGGCGCAGCAAAGTCCCAGTTAAGGCTTTACTCGAAACGGCAAAACGCTGTGCAGGGACAGATGTGAAGCTGATTGTGGCGGATATTCCGCTGGCAACCAAGCCGATTGTTGGTCGCCGCTATGCGGACGATGAGATTTCGAGACTCTTTGGTGGCAAGGGCTGTTCAGCGCATTCACCTTCGCCAATCCGGCCAGGGCGGGTTAGTGAGGAAATTCGTGACGGTTTTCAGCGCTGCGGATTTCCACTCGCGACGAATCTAGGCAACCTCTCAGACCATGCGCTGATTGAGACCTATCCGCACCCGGCGCTCCTTTCGTTGATGAAGGTGTCTTATCGAGTGCGTTACAAGATTGGGAATTCCAAGAGGTATTGGCCGCACTTCGATCGCGAGAAGAGATTGGAGAACATTATTGAGAATCTCGAAGCGGTGCGGGCAAAATTAACCGTTATCGACGGAATCGATTTTAAGGTTCCCAAGGACGCGCAAGGATTTTCCTCTCTTAAACCAGTCGAAGATAAAATAGACGCGTTGGTGTGTGCGTGGATTGGAATTCAGGTTTTGGAGGGCAGGGCAATGGCTATTGGAAATGATGAAGCGTGCATTTGGCTGCCGGCTGATTTGCAGAATTCCGCGCCCACAGAACGAGGCCTGGAGCGTCTGTAAGCTCTCTCAAAGGGGGCACTCATCAGGATGATGACCGTTGAATTGTCAAAACAAGCGCGCGCGGCTGCAATCGCTTCCGTGCAGCGCTACTTCGAAGAGAATCTGCCTGAACCTATCGGCAATCTTGGCGCGGGGCTGTTGCTCGACTTTTTCGTTGAGGAGATAGGGCCGGTGATTTACAACCAGGCTATTGCAGACGCACAGACACGCTTGCAGCAGCGCGTGGCAGATCTCAACGGAGAACTCTTCTCCGATGAGTTTCAATACTGGCCGCGAGTCGCGAGCAAGAAAAAGAATCGACGGTAGGGGATTGTAGGTCCGGAGGAATTGCGACGAAAAGCAACCGCAGGTCCTTCGCTACGCTGCGCTTCGCTCAGGATGACAGCATGAGGGGGAGGACTTCAATCTTCTCTATGTTGTCAAGGCGCGCAATGCGGAGACGCCGGCGCCGAGGAGGGCGGTTTCGTCGTCGGGGGGCAGGATTTCAAGCGTGAAGCTTTGCAGCGGGGTCATCTTGACCATGGCTTCGATGTGGCCGCGCAACAAGGGAAGCTCGACGAAGCCTACGTTGTGGCCGGTGAAGTAGAAGCGGCCGGGACCGGCGATGTGGATGAACGATGCGGTGGCTGCAGCCAGTGCGCGGTGCCACAGGTCGACAAACTCGCGGCAGCGCTGGTCGCCCTGCTTGGCGTGGGCAAATACTTCTTCCGGTTCGAGGTCGAGGAAGCGCATGCGCATGGCGCGGTAGCCCATGATGCCTTCAAGATGGCCCTGGCCGCCGCAGCCGCAATAACGTTCCTTGGGATCGAGGGTGACGGTGATGTGGCCGCCCTCCCATACGCCTTCGACATATGGCCAGCGGCCGTAGCCGATGCCGTTGCCGATGGTCCAGACGCGGGTGAGTTTCTCGAGCCGGCCGTGGGTGGCGGCTACGCCCGCGGCGATGGCGTCGGCGTCGTTGGCTATGTAGACAGGCGCGGCGATGCCGCGGGTATCGAGTTCCCTGGCCAGGTCATGGGCGAGTTGCATTCCCTTGATCTGGGTCAGGTTCGGCGAATCTTCGACAACGCCGTTGCGAACGATGCCGGGTACCGCGACGCCGATGGCGTCCAGCGGGCGGGGATCGGCTTTTGCCAGGAAAGCGACCTGGGTGGCCAGAATATGGACCAGCTCGGTTGGCGGGAGGGCGGCAAGTGCGTCAGGCTCGGCGGGGTCGGTGGGATAGCGCAGCGGCTTTGCGGCGATGCGATGATCCTCAAGGCGGCCGGCCACGATGTGATCGGTCATCACGATGCCGATTGCTGTGGTCATGAAAAAGCCCTCCGGGCTTTTTTAGCTTCTAGCTTCTAGCTTTCAGCTCTTAGCTCTTTCGTTGAAGCTGCGAGCTGCGTCAATCGTCCGATGTTGCTTGTTGCCCGCAGGGGCTAAAGCCCGCTGCTTTTCTTGCTGCTTGCGGCACGACTGAAGTCGTGCCCTGACACTTCTTGCGACTCCAGAATGAGTTTTTCCCAAGATATTAATTCGTGCCCTGATGCAAAGTCAGTTCCAACAGTTCACTGTGGCAATCTCTTCCACAGCATCTTCATCACTACCTAGTCAGCCTGGTACTGGCGCAGGCGGCCGAGGCCGTTGAAGGCGGCTACTTTGTAACATTCCGCGAGGGTGGGGTAGTTGAAGACGGTGTCGATAAAGTAGTCGACTGTGCCTCCCAGAGTCATGACGGCCTGGCCGATATGGACCAGCTCTGTAGCGTCCTCTCCGATGATGTGGACGCCGAGAACTTTCCGGGTCTCCCGGTTGAAGATGAGTTTGAGCCGGCCTGTGGTATCTCCGCGAATCTGGCCACGGGCTACTTCGCGATAGTAGGCCATGCCGACTTCGTAGGGGACGTCTTCGTCGGTTAATTGCTCTTCAGTTTTGCCTATGAAGCTGATCTCGGGAATGGTGTAGATACCGTATGGATAAAAGCCGGGATTGGAGGTAGCAGCCTTGTCGTTGAAGGCGCGGGCGGCGGCGATGCGGCCCTGCTCCATGGAGACAGAAGCAAGAGCGGGAAATCCGACGACATCGCCGGCGGCGAAGATGTGTTCGACCTTGGTCTGGTAGTGCTCATCGACGGCGATACGGCCGCGATTGTCGGCTTCGAGGCCGGCTGCGGCAAGGTTGAGGTCGTCGACATTGCCCTGTCGGCCCACGGCGTAGAGCAGCGCGTCGCCGGAGACCTTCTTCTTGCTTTCGAGATTTGCGACGACAGTGCCGGGCGAAGGCTCTTCAACGCTTTCAACTTCTTCACCGAGGCGCAGGGTGACACGGGCGTCGCGAAGATGGTAGCTGAGAGCTTCGATAATCTCGCGGTCGGCGAACTCGAGCAGGCGGTCGCGCTTTTCAATGAGCGTGACACGCACGCCAAGGACGGCGAACATGCAGGTGTATTCGACGCCGACTACGCCGCCGCCGACCACAATGAGCGAGTGGGGCAGGGTTTCCAGGCCGAGAATCTGGTCGCTGTTGACGATGGTGCGGCCATTCACGGGTACCTTGGGCGAGCTGGCGGGCTTGGTTCCCACGGCGATGACGATGTGATCGGCTTCGAGTGTGGTTTCGGTTTGCGGGCCGGCGACATGCACATGGGTGGCGTCGATGAAGCTGGCGATGCCGTGCACCACGTCGATGCCGTTGCGCGAAAGCTGTGCCTCGGTTACGTCGACTTCAGTTTTGATGACGGCCTGGACGCGGAAGGCCAGGTCGGCCATGGTGATCTTTTCCTTGANNGCAGACGCCGCCGACGACGGTGCGCGCCTCGACGACTACCACACGCTTGTTCATCTTGGATGCAGCCACGGCTGCGCGTTGACCGGCGGGTCCGGAGCCAATGACGATCAGGTCATACTTGACACTCATGCAGGTGTATCTCCCAGG
>PKXI01000275.1 GCA_003133425.1 Acidobacteriaceae bacterium | reverse complement strand
ACTTTGACGCCGTGCAGATGCCGCTCAACGTGATGGACGCGCACTTTCGCAGCTTCACGCACGAGGTGCTTCCGGTGCTCACCCACGAAGGCATTGCGCCGTTGGGCATGAAGTGTTTCGGCGATCATTTCATTCTCGATAGCAACACGGTGAAACCCATCGAATGCCTGCACTATTGCCTTAACTTGCCGATTGCGGTCCAGATTACGGGGATCGACAAGGCTGAGATTCTCGAGCAGGCACTGGAGGCGGCGCGCACCTTCAAGCCCATGTCTTCCGCCGAAGTCGCGAGCCTGCTGGAGCGCACTCAACCGGCGGCAGGCGCCGGCAGATTCGAGCTCTACAAAACCACCAGCCACTTCGACGGCACCGCGCACAAGCCGCAGGTGCTGGGGTAGACGCATTCACCCCGCGGACGAGGAAACGTCCACGGGGTGAATGTCGAGTGCGTCAGGATCCATCGATGTTCGTGGCTGAAGACTTATGCCGTTCAAACAGCGGCGCTTAGTGTTGATAGGCACCGATGCTGATAGTTGAGCCCGTGACGCGCGGCGCTCCGGGAAAATCGAGGGTGCCGTAGTCGGCAGCGCCGAGCGCGTAGTTTCCGGTTGCCAGCGCGGGCGATGTTGTCTCGAGAGACAAGTTATATGGGTAAACCGCACTTAGCAAACCGGGGTTTGTAAAGGACGAGTGCAGGTCATGGCCTGAGGCAATCCGGTAGGCGCTAAACGATTCATAAGTGGTCCCCATAAAGACCCATTGCAGCGGCAAGGCCGTGCCATAGATGATGTTATAGTCCGACGTCACCGATTGGTCGGTAGAGCCGGATCCACCCATATACAAGGCGCCGGGAACGGTGGCGTACACGATGTTGTTTTCAAAGATATTGTTCGTGGCGTGAGCCCCGACGTGAAGACCGTTGCCCCAACCGACATTCGTGTTATGGAGGATGGTGTTATTCACGATGACAACATGATCGCTTCCTCCGGCAGTGGTGTATCCGCCGATTGAGATTTCAGTCATGTTCGCGGCGTACAGTACGTTGTTCCGAATGGTCACATAGCTCGAAACCTGGCCATAGATTTCGCTAGACGCCGAGATATTCTGGTCGCACGCATAGACGAGGTTACGCTCGATGATGGTATTGGAGCAGCCGTCGCAGTAGATGCCGTCGGCAGCATATTTGGCGTAAGACGGGTTGTGGAGGCTGGAAAGGTTATACAGCGTGTTGCGGGAGATCAGGCCGTTCCTGGCGTGGTCATACCCTGTGGGGCCCGTGCCCCAGTACCCAACGGCGTCGATGCCGATGTTGTCGCTATCGTGGATGTGGTTTTCAGTTATCGTAAACCCGTCGGTATCGCCGTCCACGAGAATACTTTCAGCCCAGCCCAGCTTGAGCCCATATATCTGGTTGCCGCCGATGGTAAGGTTGCCGATCGGCGTCGTACCGTTTCCATAGACGCCGATACCCAGTGCGGAGCCCTGCGTTGTGGTCTCTGTGATTGCATGGATAATATTGTTCAGCAACTGAACGTGAGTTCCGGAACCATTCACGAGAATGCCTAACGGTATGTGGGTGGCGATGCTCGATGTCCAGTTTCGTATCTCGAAACCTTCGATGACGATGTAACTGTGCGCGCCGATCAAGTTGACGAGTCCCATCAATTCACCGCCGGTCCACGCGTTTCCGGACCCATCGATCACGGCCTGCTCTCCGGGGAAACTCTGAAAGACAATTGGACCCGTGGTGGCGGAACCCGAGCCCGGCACATTAATGGAACCGTAATAAGTGCCCCCGCGGACGTAAACTCTGTCGCCAGGCCGAGCGGAGTTAGCGGCGTGTTGAATTGTTCGCCAGGGCAATGCGTATGTACCGGGATTGGAGTCATTGCCGGTGGTGGATACGAAATGCGACAGGCCCGTGGTAATGGTCACGATGATAGTGACATCGGGGGCGTNNTGAGCGGCGCTCGCGGTAACTGCGACGGTGGCGCCGCCAGGAACGGTGGCAGGCGCCGTGTAGAGCCCGGTGGTTGAAATCCAGCCTATCGTCGAATTGCCGCCGCTGATGCCGTTCACGCGCCAGTAGACAGTTTCACCCGTGGCGCCTGAGATGGCGGTTTTGAATTGCTGGGTCAGACCAGTACGGACTGAGGCGTAGTCAGGCCACGCGGTGAGTGTGACCGAGGCCAGCGCGGGAATGGAAGTTGCTGCAGCGAGTGCGGCGAAGATGGTAAATGGCCGCAATATCAGGCGGATGTGAGCCGCCATCGTGAAGAGCGAGAGAGGGGAAGAGAATTGCATAAGAGTTTCTCCTATTGCCAGACTGCCGGCAGAGAACCGGAGATCGGCGGACAGGCCGACCAAGTGGCCAAGGTTGATGGTGAAGAGTTTGAAGCACAGGCTCTCGCAAATGGCCGCGTGCTTGTCACGGGCCAGCGATGGGCAAGGTCATTCAATACAGCAGCAGCCAATGATGGCCGATACCGCGAGCAAAGAATTGACGGGGTTAGTACGGATCAGCGAAAACCGTGCATAGACAAACCAAGGCCTCGATTCCAAAGATCGAAACCCAAGGCAGAAGGAATGAATGCAGGTGGGGCAGGTGTAACTAAGTCTTATTATGAATTTGTGTCAATCTCTAATTGATTTCTACTTCGACTATGCTGGATGCCGAGAACTGTGTCAAGTCATTTTCTATTGCTCTGCGTCTGCGCTCATATGCGCTTGAGCACGTCGAGTTACCCAGCTCGAACATATGCACTCGAGCAAACGAGTCCAAGACTCTGGTTCCTCAGCATTCCCACCAGACGACTTAGTTTAGAACGGCTTCTCGGCTGGAAAGGTCTCGGCTTTCAGGGAGCCATCGCGCTGCTTCACCAGCATCTGGACCTTGCCTTCGGCTGCGTCGAGTTCCTGCTTGCAAACGGTGGAGAGCCCCGCGCCTTCCTCAAAGAGCCTGAGCGATTCTTCGAGCGGCAGGTCGCCCTTTTCCAGTTGATCGACGATGGTCTCGAGCTTCTTGAGCGACTGTTCAAACGAGGGCATGACGTTTACTCCATAGGGTTGAAGCCGTGCGGCAGGACGCTGGCGATGACCTCCGCGGCCACATTGTAAAGGCCGAAGGGAGCGCTGACCTGCACACCCTGGACGTAGGGGCGGACAGCCTCGAGCATTTCCTGGGCGATCTTGATGCCCTCCTGGCGGGCGGCGTCGGGAGTATCGGCCTGGGCCATGCGGAGCATGATTTCTTCAGGCATGGAAAGGCGCAGGTCGTTCTTCATGTATTCCGCGTTGCGCAGGCTGGTGAGCGGCCAGATGCTGGCGATGACGGGAATGCGGTGGGCCTTGATGCGTTCGAGGAAGTTCTCGAGCAGGCGCAGGTCGAAGACCGGCCTTGTGATGGCGTATTCTGCGCCCGCCTCTACTTTGTAGGCAAAGCGGCGCAGTTCGTTTTCAATGTCGGGGGCGCCGGGGTTGGCGGCAACGCCTACGGTGAAGTTGGTGCTGGCACCGATGGCGTTGGCGCCGATGTCGAGGCCGTGGTTAAGCCGCTGCGCGATGTTGACCAGACCGATGGAGTCAACGTCAAACACTTCAGTCGCGTCAGGATAATTACCCAGCTTGATCGGATCGCCTGTGAGGCAGAGGATGTTGCGCAGTCCGATGGAGGAAGCTCCGAGCAGATCCGATTGAATGGAGAAGATGTTCCGGTCGCGGCAAATGTAATTAAGGATTGTTTCAATCCCATTGTGCTGCTGAATCTGAATGCAAAGGCTTTGTGCGCTCATGCGTGCGGAGGCGTGTGGCGAATCGTACACGTTGATGGCGTGGACGCCGAGTTGTGCCAGCAGACCGGCGCCTTCGATTTCCTTGGAGCAGTCGATTCCTTTGGGCGGAACAATCTCAGCGAGTGTGACGAATTTGCCCTTCGCGAGCAGCGATCCGATGCGGGAACGCGCCCCAAGCGGCTCGGGCGGCGTTTCGGGATTCAGCACTGGAGCGGCGCCGGAACTCTCGACGTGAGCCTGCGCATCCATGGCCCGAATGGCGGAGCGCATGGCGCGAATGTGGTTGGGGGTGGTTCCGCAGCAGCCGCCAACAATCTGGACGCCGGCGGTGATGGCTTTGCGGGCAAAGCTGGCCATGTACTCCGGCGAGCAGAGGTAGATGTTGCGGCCCTCGACGGCGCGCGGCATGCCGGCATTGGGCATGGCGGCCAGCGGCAGAGTCGTGGCCGGCCGCATGGCCTCGACAGCGGTGAGGACGGTGGTTGGTCCGGTGGAGCAATTAACCCCGATGGCGCTGGCGCCCCACTCAGTAAGCAGGGCAGCGGCCTGCTGGGGCGAGGAGCCGTCGAGGCAGTTGTTCTCGTCGTCTACCGTGACCATGACCAGCACCGGCAAATTCGGCGCGACAGCGCGTGCAGCTTCAAGAGCTACTCGGGCTTCGTTGAGCGCGGGCATGGTTTCGACGATAAGCAGGTCGACGCCGCCAGTTGGGCCGCCTTCTGTCAGAATGCGAATCTGCTCGGAAAAGGCGGCGCGGGCTTCGTCGAGGCCGGTTTTGCCGAGGGGTTCCAGGCGCACACCAAGCGGGCCAACCGAACCAGCGACCCAGGCCTCGCCAGCCTGCTTGTTCTTAAGATTCTCGACGGCCTGACGCGCAAGGCGAACCCCGGCGGCATTGATTTCTTTCACTTTCCCGGCCAAGCCGTGGCGGGCGAGGCGGATGCGGTTGGCTCCGAAGGTGTTGGTTTCGATAATCTCAGCCCCGGCCTGCAAGTACTCTTCGTGAACAGAGAGGATCAGACCAGGGTCCGAGAGATTCAATTCGTCGTAGCAGCGGTTGATGAAGATCCCGCGGGCGTAGAGCACGGTACCCATGGCGCCGTCGGCGAGCAGGGGGCGATTTGCGAAGATCTCGGCAAACTGGGTCATTCTCTTGTCATGCTAAGGCACGCCAGCCAGCCGCGCCAGAGGAGTGGCCTGCTTTGTTATACTTCGGGAGTCATAAGCTGGGCAGGAACAGGTTCCGGGACAGCGAAATTTGCAGTCTGCGGGATGGACCTTAAACCCTGCTCAAAACTTTACAGGGCACATTGCCCCTTGAAACGCCATCGTACGCGGCTGGTTCCGCGCATTCGACTGAGGTAAGGGATTTTGAAGAAGAGAAGTCTTTGGATTTGCGCCAGCGCCGCCCTCGTGGTTGCAGCCGGGCTGGCAGGTTGTGGCAAGACTACCTATTTTGCCGGACGCAGCCTTCCTCCCAGCGGGTTAAGCAATCGTGTTCTGATCGCAATCCAGAACGCCAGCGTGTTTACGAAGGGCGAACTGCAAATCGTGGATGCCTACTACGATATCCGCAGCGGGTACACCGGGCAGCCGGCAGCGTTTTCTCTTTCCGGGTTTGGCGGGGCATTGCCGATCAGCATCCAGAGCATGCCCGAAGAGCAACTGGGCGTGGTTTACGGCTCCGGCGATGGGAGCCTGACCATGGCCAACTATGGAAGTGAGAAGACTTCAGGCACTGTCAGCGGCCTGAACGGTCCTTCTTCAAGCATCTTCATGACCCGCAATGGGCAGTACGTTTTCGCGGCCAGCCAGTTGGCTCATGTTCTTACCGTAGCCAATGCAGCGAACGGCTCTTCTTACCCACTCAGCCTTCCCGGTGTGTACCGCGTAAGCGTGACCCCCGGCGGCACGATGGCGCTGGCCTTTGTGCAGAATTCGAACTACGCTTACTATCCGCGGCAATTGACGACCGCGCAGACGCTCTCCTATTCCGGCGGACCCAGCACGTGGCCCAAAGCGGCCGTGGACTGCGAGCCGCAAAACGCGCCCGGATGGTGCCTGTTCCAGGCTCAGAGTCCTGACCAGGTGGATGCGACCGGCAATTTCTACGGAGCTCCGCTGGTCTTCGACAGGCCGGTCAAGGCCGTCTTCTCAGCCGACGGCAGCACGGCGTACGTTTTGAATTGCGGGCCCGAGTGCGGAGGTACGAAGGCTTCGGTCTCCTTGTTACCTGTGGCACCGATGATTTTTCCGCTGGGTCAGCAGTCTGGGCTGCTGCCATGCAATGCTGCTCCCTGTGCCAACTCGCACGCCCTTCCTATCGTCAATATCCCTATTCCCGGCGGCGCGAGCAATGCGCTTGTGACTACCTCGACGATGTACGTCGTGGGACAGCGCCAGATGCCTGATGGATTCTTTGGCGGGTTCATGACGGTGTTGAACCTCACCAATAACACGGTTGTGCCCTCCACGAGTGGCTCTCCCAACCCAGTCTCCATTAGCGATGGAATGCCGGGGGCCGTGAGCCGTATGCTGCAGGCGGACGACAATACGCTCTGGATCGGGATGACCAAGTGCAACCAAGGCGAGCGCTTCTACAACAACCAGCCGTACGGTTGCCTTACCATGTACAACACTTTGACCAGCAAGGTTGTTCTGCTGGAGCCCTATATCGGCGATGCTACAGGCATTGCGGGAGTGACTGGCCTGCACAAGATTTACTCCGTGCAGGGAGGGCAGGTGTACATCCACTCGACCAAAGACGGCACAGCAATCGACAACCAGTATGTAACGGTGACCGGCACTGCGTACGACGTGGCATACATGGACGCCGTTACCGACGCCGACAATACCGTTTACTAACCGATGACCGCCGTGGTTTCTGATTTTGTAGCCGATGTTCTGGCAATCGCCGCGCATCGAGATGACGTGGAGCAGACGTGTGGCGGGACCCTGCTGCGAATGGCGGCGCGTGGGCTGCGCACCGCGATACTGGACCTGACGCAGGGCGAGGCCGGTACCCGCGGAAGCGCAGAACAACGCGCGACTGAGGCGGCTGAAGCCGCTAAGCTGCTGGGTGTCGGCTGGCGGCAGGCGCTCACCTTTCCTGACGGCGCGGTCGAGAATACGCTCGAGAATCGAATTGCAATTGTGCGCGTGCTGCGGTTGCTGCGGCCGCGCGTCGTGATTTTGCCTTACTGGCAAGCGCGGCACCCGGACCACGCGGTTACCGGGACTCTCGGCTACGATGCGTGCTTCCTCTCCGGACTGGCAAAGATCGAGACAGGAGCGGCTCCGCACCGGCCTTTCAAGATTGTGTATGCGAGTCTCTATGCAGATGTGCGGCCGAGTTTCATCGTGGACATTACGAGCTTCATAGAGCAGCGCCATGCTGCCCTGATGGCTTACCGCTCTCAATATGCGAACCAGGCGGCAGGCGGCGGACTTTTTGTTCCGGAAGAGGAGATTCGCGAACGCACTTTTGCGGAGGCCAGGCACTACGGGCTGCTGGCGGGGGTGCGCTACGGCGAGCCATTCGTGCAAAACGAAGTGGGACTGGTGGACGATTTGACGCTGCTTCCGGTGCAGTCGATCTGAGGCTTTGCGGGGCGGATTTTCAGCGAGTTTCTTCCCATAACAATTCCTTATCAAAATCAGAAATAGAATAACTTTGCTTTATGCTGCTGTTGCGCCCGAAACTGGTGGCAGAGGTTTTCTATGGCGCAGATTTGGGATCCGCAGGCTTATGGGCAGAACGGCGCATTCGTCCATGGATTGGCTGGAGGTGTGCTTGAGTGGCTGGAGGCGCAGACTGGTGAGCGGATTCTTGACCTGGGCTGCGGCGATGGGCAACTTACGGCGCGCGTTGCTTTGAGTGGAGCGAACGTGGTGGGGCTGGACGCATCGCCGCAGATGGCGGCGGCTGCACGATCGCGGGGGATTGCGGTGGATGAGGGCAGTGCGGAGTCGCTGCCTTACGTGGATGGAAGCTTCGACGCGGTGTTCTCGAATGCGGCGCTGCACTGGGTGCGCGATCAGGATGCAATGTTGGCCGAGGTGCGGCGCGTGCTCACGGTCGGCGGCCGGTTTGTGGCGGAGATGGGCGGCCAAGGCAACATTGCTGCCATTCGCGTTGCGCTGATGGCCGTGATGTCGCGGCACGGCTTCGATGGCAGGGAAGACAACGTCAATTACTATCCCACTGTGGATGGATACAGTCGCCGGCTTGAGCGGCATGGTTTCAAGGTGGAACGGATTGCGCTGATTCCGCGGCCTACGCCGCTGGCAGAAGGCGGGATGAGCGGCTGGATCAGGACGTTTCGGCGCGGTGTACTCGATACTCTGCCGGAGGCGATGCGCGAAACGGTTGTGGAAGAAGCAGTGGCGCTGTTAGGGCCAGTGCTGCGCGACGAAGAAGGGAATTGGACGGCGGATTATGTGCGGCTCCGCTTTATTGCGCGCGCATGAGCTCCGCTTAACCGTGGAAGAACATCCATCCGCCGACGGCGACCAGGGTTCCTGCGAAGACGCGGCGCAACACGATCTCTGAGATCATTTGCGCTCCGGCTGCGCCGAAGTAACTGCCAACAAGAAAGCCCAGGGCCAGGAGAGCGGCTACGCGGATGTCGGCGTTGCCTTTGCGGTAGTACTCCATGAAGGCGAGCAGGCCTACCGGCGCGAGCAATGCGCCGAGCGAGGTGCCTTGCGCTTTGTGCTGATCCATTCCATAGAGCCAGACCAGCGCGGGCACAAACAGGATGCCGCCACCGATGCCTACTACGCCGGAAAACATTCCGACAACTGCGCCGACAATGAGAGTTATCCAGGTCATGCGTGCTCCCCGCGGGCGCGACCAAGTGTAAAAGCAACGCCTGCGTCTCAAGCGTAAATCATAACGGCGTGGAGAAAGGATACTGATGCAGCGCGAAGAACAAAGGGCGCCGTGAATGACTGGTTACCGCAGGATTCAAATGCGGCTCGGCACGCAGGAGCTATCATCCTCAGGGACTATTGAACGCTGCGTTAAGAATATGCTGATAGCGAAGCGACTGGAGAGTGTATTTGAAGACCATTTGTGGAAGTTCGCGTTCGCAGTCGGAATTTCCTCGGGGACTTACCTGGGGGCGGCCCTCACGCAGGTCGAGACCGATGTGCGCGAGGGATGGGACAGGCTTGGTGTGATCACCGACGAACAATCGCACGACAGCGTTCCCGCGCCGGAGGGGAAGGGCTACGTGATTAACGTGGCCAGCAACCGGAACGGTGTGGGCTATGGACCGTGGACGCACATCGATGGCTGGAGCGAGGCTGTGATCGAGTACATTGCCGAGCTCGAAGCGGCTGCGGGATCGGCTGGCGTCTGAGGTTTGGCCCGTCAGTCTAACAAAACAAGCCGGGGAGTTGGCCGCATTTGTGGAAGCTCTCCGGCCTTTTTCTGCAGGTACTGAAACTCCACCCGTCGTGGCCGAGGCCGCTGAACAGATTTAGAATTGCGGCATTGCCCGGCGCAAATTCATCAAACGTTTGCAATCTGTTTGCCTGGCTGCATTACTCTGTTAATGGTTACGTGCGGCCAGAAGCAGCTTGCAAATAAACGGCCGCCGGGCGAGGGCAGACCGTTTGAGCCAAACAGTATTTGTACTGGAAGACGATGCCGATATCTCACGGCTAGTACAGCATCACCTGGAAGCGGCGGGTTTCGATGTGCGCCTGTTTCACACCCCAACCAATATTATTCCCGATGCCGAACACAAGGCGCCGGCATTATTTCTCCTCGACATCATGGTTCCCGGCGGAGACGGGCTGGACCTCTGCCGACGGCTGCGCAGTCACCACGGGCTTTCAACTATACCCATCATCTTTTTAACGGCGCGCGCCGGGGAAAACGATCGTGTCCTGGGTCTCGAATTAGGGGCCGACGACTACATTACAAAGCCATTCTCCACGCGGGAGCTGGTGGCTCGCGTCAAGGCAGTGCTGCGTCGCTTCGAGCGTCCAGGTTCACCTTCAATCCTCAGCTTTGAAGAGGTCATCATCGACGCGGGTGCCATGCAGTTGACGGTGCGCGGTCAGCTCACCACTACGACTGCCACGGAGTTTCGCCTGCTTGACTACCTGGCACGCCACCCAAGCCGGGTATTCAGCCGCGATCACTTGCTGGATGCGGTTTGGGGCGATGCGCGATTTGTTACGCCGCGTTCGGTGGATGTATATGTACGGCGTATTCGTGAGAAAATCGAGGTCGATCCGGAGAATCCGCGCTACCTGAAGACAGTGCGCGGCGCCGGGTATCGTTTCGAGATGCCCAAAGGCGAGTAGGTTCATTGAAGCCAAAAGTCTTTACAAAGCTGCTCGGTCTGTTTGTGTTGCTGCTTGTTTTGCAAGCCGCGGCGATGGAGCTTGCTTTCATTCGATTTATCTCTTCGAAATTCGAACTACCTGTCGGCGCAACGTTTCGCTATCTCGGTTACGGGGCACTGCTGTCCGGTCTGATCGCGTTGGCCGTCGCGTTGCCCCTGGCCGCCTGGGTTGCTGGCCGAATCTCGTCGAGGCTGCAGAGCGTGGTTGCGTTTGCTCGCCGCATTGCAGAGGGCGACTTGAGCGCGCGGCTTGACCACCCCAGCGAGGATGAGCTCACCGCAATGGAGACGGCTTTGAACCAGACTGCGGAGCGGTTGGGCAAGAATTTTGCCGAGCTCGAGAGCCGGCGCCAGGAACTGGCCGCGATTCTGGATTCCATGCAGGAGGCGGTGGTCGCAATCACGCCAGCGGGATTAGTGCGCTGGTCGAATGCGGTGATGCAACGCATTGCCGGTAACCAGGTTCATCCTGGACGTCCGCTGGTCCACTCGGTGCGCGATCCCGAGTTGCTGGCTTGCGTCCGTGGCGCACTCGATCGGGGCGAAGTCTGTTCTGGCCGTGCGAGTTCACTCGCTCCGGGGCGCGTGTTCGAAGTCAACGCTGCACCGCTGCCCAGTGGCGGGGCGCTCGCTGTTCTGCACNNCTCACTTCAATACAGGGCTACGTGGAGACGCTGATCGAAGACCCGAATCCGCGACCTGAAACTACGCGCGAATTTCTCGGGGTGATTCTGAAAAATGCTACGCGAATGAATCGGCTGACGGAGGACCTGCTTGCCCTTGCAAGCGTCGAGAGTCCCGATTACAAGCTCTCATTGCAGCCGGCACGGGCCAGCGTCCTGGTGAAAGATGCCATCGATTCGCTCGGTGGGATCGTTGTGGACTCGGGCGTAAAACTTGAATTTGCGGGCGCGCCGGACTCGCTGGTCATGGCCGATCCGGACGCCATGAACCAGGTTTTTGGCAACCTGATTGAGAACTCAATGAAGTACGCCAGGGACGGAAAGCGCATTCGGGTCGGCGCAAAACTGATTGATTCCGAGGTTCAGTTCACTGTTCAGGACTTCGGGCCCGGCATTGCCTCGGAACATCTGGAACGGATATTCGAGCGCTTCTACCGTATCGATAAAGCACGTTCGCGCGACTCCGGCGGGACTGGGCTGGGGCTGGCGATTGTGAAGCACATCGTGCTGGCTCACGGTGGGCGCATCTGGGCAGAGAGCGAGTTGGGGCAGGGCGTTGCGTTTCACTTCACGTTGCCCCTAGAGCATTTCTAATTTAA
>PKXI01000194.1 GCA_003133425.1 Acidobacteriaceae bacterium | reverse complement strand
CGGAATCTTTCAAATCAACACGGGTAGTGCGGGCGGCTCCGGCCACGGCCAGCAGCATACTTCGCATTTGCGGGGTGAACTCTCGCCGTTCCGCCGGCTGGGTGGCGAATGCGTAGACCCAATAACCCAGGGCGGCAAGATAGCTGACTCCGCCCAGCACATCCAGCCAATGATATGGTTGTGTCCCAGTCAACTGGTGAGTGTGCAGGATGGTGACGGCCAATGAGACGATGGAATAAAAGCCGAGCCCGGTTGCGATCTGGAGTTCTCGGTCCCGCCAGCCAATGGAGAGCAACTGGCTGAAACCGGCCAGGGCGAGGAAGAAGATAGCGCGAAGAATTGCCGGGGTTTGCTGCAACCTGAAGAAGTTCATTCCATCTGCGGCCAGGTTACTGGGTGCAGCCAAGCCGGCAATGGGCCAGAGAATTAGCCCGCTGATCGCGATCAGGGCTGCAATCCCGATCCACGAGTACTTTGGAAGGGAGCTGCGAATAGGACGGAGCACACTCCAGGCAATCTCCACAAGCAGAGCGAAGATCATTGCGGAGTCCACGGCGAGCTGAATCAGACTAATTCGGAAAAATGTTGCCGGAGTGTACTTGACTCCAACGTAATAGAACAGTGTATCGCTGAGTAAGCTCCAACAGAGATAAATAAAAAAGGCTGGGAAAGTACGAAATACACGCCCCCTGATCATTAGCAGGATCAGCGCGACCTCAGCCGCCATTCCGCAAACTAATATAACGATTTCCCAACCCAAGCCGGCCTCCCCCTAATTCAAGGCAGCCACTCACATGACCTCCAGAGTCTAGCAGGATGTCGGACTGTATTCCGGGCTGGAAAGACTGAAAGCAGACTCAGGGTATTTAAACAGTCACGCTTGGCTTAGCCGGCGGCATCGGCGGAATCGACAGTGGGCTGGCAAACGCAGTCACGCTTGGCTTGGCCGGCGGCATCGGCGGAATCGAGAGTGGGCTGGCAAACGTATAAGCCGAAACAGCAACCAATGCGGCACCCAAAACCAAGCTGCGGATCTTCATCGAACTGGAGGTCATCGTCTTGCGCTCCTTGCAGGAGAGAGAACTCTGCAGGTAAAGAGTAACCCAAAAGGGTCATGCGGGCTACAACAAAAGTAACATTTCAAGATTTTTTTCGCTTTTTATGTGTTATTGAGAGGCAACCCGGATAGATTTTCGCTGTTTGTTCTCTTAAGAATTGAGTGTTTCGCTCGAAATTCGCCATTGGCGGTGTCACATAAACTGTGCAATCGGCGAAAAGTCGGGGCGATGTCTAGGCAATTTCCAAAGTTGTCTGTTCAAAAGAAATCACTCGCACATCTTGTGAGGCTTTTTGGAGCGGTGCGTTTACCCTCTTGGAGAGGACATCACCTTGATTCCCCGAACTCCGCGCCCAATTTAACCAGCGCTTTTATGCCGGAGAAATATGCGGCCCTTCTGGCGCTACTGGAGCAGCGCAGTGGCGCACAGGTCGACTTTCGCCTCGCTGAAACGCCATTATTCATGCACGTTGAGCAGCTAGAGGAGATGGCTTCTGCGGGTGCGGAACTCGCGGAAGCTATTATCGGTAATCCCGACTGCCTTGCTGCTGCGCGGCGGGCTATTCCCGCGGGCTACCTTGTGGCCGGGGAAACGCCTCACCCAAACTTTCTTACTGCGGACTTTGCGCTGGTCCGCGACACGGCGGCCGATCTGGTTCCCAGCCTGGTGGAGATCCAGGCATTTCCCTTTATATATGGATACCAGTCAGTTTTCTGCGCCGGTTACCGCGACGTCTTTGGATTAGACAAGGATCTGAGGGTCTTTCTCTGCGGCATGGAGGAGGAGGAATATTGGGCGCCTTTAGACAGAACGATCATCGCCGGCCGCGCAGCGCGCCAACTTTCTGCTCCAGCAGCGCATGCGGTTTGTACCCACTATCGAGGCCCCGTACGGGCTCACACGGGCTGAGATCCGCATCATGTATCTATGGCCGGATGGCGGCAGCCTTACGCCGGTCTTGACGCTGGTTCGTCTGGGCAGCGGGAAGATGATGGGAGTGGACCACAACAGGGATCAGCAGTGGGTGGGAGCCTCAGCGGCGTTTTATGTCCGCCGATAATCTTCCATATCCAATGATTCAATAAGCGTCGGAACCCAAAGTGTCAACAGCCGTTTTGTGAGCCTGAAATGGTCTTTTGAGTCTCGCAGTGTGCCGGCTAGATGTTTGTGTAAGTAATTTATTATAAATAAGATATAAGAAGAGTTCGTCTTCACGCGGAGAGAGTTAGAGGCTTCTTAAAGGGCTACCAGGATAGGGCCGTTTCGCGGTAAGTTACCGAGCTTGAAACTTTAGTGCTGTGGGTATTACCACTAAAGTTCGCTATTGTGTCAGTTGTGACCGGTGTGGTCCGGGTGCCAACGATGAAACCAACAAAGTCGGACTTAAATGTCCAGCCTGCTGTTCCAGGGCCATCAGGCATGCGCCAGGAAGTGCGCTGTTCGGTGCGGTTTCCCCTTGCGCTTCCCGTGGTCTTGACCACCGGGAAGTCCGAACTTACTGCCCTGACGCGGAATGTCTCGTCGAGTGGAGTTTTGTTTGCGCTTGATAGCGAGTTGAAGGTGGGGCTCGATATCCGTTTTTCAATGCGTATGCCAGGCGATGTGCTGGGTACACCCCACGATGTACTGGTTCATTGTGCGGGACGTGTGGTACGCTGCTCTCTAAGCCAACATCAGTACCTCGCTGCCTCGACGATCGATGAGTACCAATTCGCCGAGCAATGAGATTTCGAATGAACTTGGCGGCGGACTACTATGGAATTCCTGGACGATTCCCCGGATAGCGAGATTGTCGACAAAGCGGCCAAGCCCGGGGCGATCCGCATCATCCTTGCGGATTCACAGGCAATCTATCGCGTAGGAATCCGGAAGGTCTTTGCATTGGAAGACGACCTGCGCGTCGTCGCCCAGGCGGACTCTCTCGAGAATCTGCGAGCCGCAATCGAGCGCTATCCCACCGACATTGTTCTGCTGGAAGGGAGTCTGTTGGCCGGCACGGCCAACGTGATCCCCGATCTGTTGCGGCTTGCTCCCGATGTGAAGTTGATTGTGCAGGCTGTTGCGGCAGATGAAAACCATACCGTTGAGCTTTATCGCCGCGGTGTGCGCGGCATCATCTCCCGTTCCATCTCGCCTGACCTGCTGGTGAGATGCGTACGCAGGATCGCCGCTGGAGAAACCTGGATCGACAACCAATCGGTCAATTGGGTGATTGAGGCCTACCGGTCGCAGGCAGCCGCTTTGGTGAGCCCGCGCAATCAGCCTCGTCTTTCGCCCAAGGAAATGGCGATTATTACCTGCATTACCCAGGGCAAGCGCAACAAGGAAATTGCTTTTCAACTGGGTACCACCGAGCAGGTAATCAAAAATTATCTGCGCAAGATTTACGACAAGCTGGGCGTTTCAGACCGCCTCGAGCTGGCTCTCTATTGCCTGCATAACAAGATCATTCAGGCGGACGTGGACGAAGAGATTCTCGCGAAAAAGGTTGTAGCTACCTAGCGATACGCACGACCGCCGATCCCTCGGCTGCTTTCATTCCCACCGCATTCCTTCATTGTCAGTCGCGATTTTCGCCTTTGGCGCCAGGCGCCAGAAAAGCCTCGCTGTTCTTGCGGGCCAACTCTACCAGTTTGATCAGTTCAGTCAGGTCGGCCTTGCTCATATGACCCAGCAGTTCCCGTGGAACCCGCTCAATGACGGGATCCATTGCCTTCAGCAGTTCCAATCCAGCTTCAGATATCTGTGTCCACACAACGCGGCGATCGTGCCGGTCGCGTTGTTGGCGGATGAGTTTGAGTACCTTGAGCCTGGACAGGAGCCGCGTAATGTCCGGCTCGGCAGTGATCATGCGGCTGCCTATGGCCGCGCAGGTAAGCCCGCGCGGCTGTGCGCCGCGCAAGATTCGCAGCACATTGTATTGCGTTGAGGTCACGCCCCAGTCGCGAGTCTTGCGATGGAAGGCGCGGTGTAAAACGTCGGAGGTACGCATCAGGTTCAGCAGAGCTTCCTCTTCTGCGCTGGAGAAGGGGCGTTCCTGCACGATTTCGAGTTTGAGGCCTGCCATCTTCTCTCTCCCATCCATTTTGGTTCTACAGCATTTTCGAGTTGANNGTGCCCCATCCATTCCGCGCCCTTCGCGGAATGGGTGGGAGACCCCTGACATCCATCGCAACTGGATACACCCCGGCCGAAGGCGCTCTAACCTTGCCGGGTGCTCCTGGTTACTGCTTGGCGAGGTCCAGATCGATGCTCAGCTTGACGTCGTCGCCGACCATCGATGCCGGAAACTTGGTTCCAATTCCGAATGCCGAACGGCTGATGGTGGTAGTGGCCGAGAATCCGGAGTGCTGCTTCTTGTCCATGCCCTGAACTGGTCCTATTGGGCCTTCCACATTCAGCACCACGGGCTTGGTTACGCCGTGAAGAGTAAGGTTGCCATTCACAACGAGTCCGTTGCCGCTCTTTGCCACGCTGGTGCTCGTAAATGTTGCAGTGGGGTATGTAGCGATGTCGAAGAAATCCGGAGTCTTCAGGTGATTGTTTCGGGCATCTTCGCTGGTGTCAATCGTGGGAACGTCGATTGTGGCGGTCACCGTGGACTTGGTTACATCAGTCTGGTTGTACGCCAGAGTTGCGGCTACCTTGCCGAACCGCCCATGCACATTGGAGATGCTGAGGTGGGTAATGGTGAAATCCACTTCGCTGTGGGCCGCATCGGAGATCCAGGTGGAGGTTTGTGCCATGACGAGGGGAGCCGCCAGTGCCAGAATGCCAGTCACAATTGCGATGCGCTTCATTGATAAGATCCTTTCGGTATTGGGCCCTGGGGCCGGTTTTGGATGAGATAGACCAAAAACTCTCGTTGGGAAATATGCACGGGCGCGAGGGGAAAGCTGGACCACCCGGCTGGAATTCATCTCATACAAATTAGACGCAGCAGGCAAAGTATTTGTTGCAACAAATATTAATTTTTATTTCTAGCTCCTGCGCCGGACTGCGATTCAAAGGGGACTGTCCGCGACCTTACGCACCCAATTCAGGTATGCTCACTTTCGCGGTCGGGCAAGCCAAGGTTCCGGTCTGATATTCTCGCGCCTATGTCTGTGTTTGCACCCTTCCGCCAGCTGAGTAGTCAGCAACGCCACGCATTTCTTGCCGCTTTTCTAGGCTGGACGCTCGACAGTCTCGACTTCTTTTTGCTCATTTTCTGTGTAAAGGCGATTGCAGGGGAGTTTCACACTCAGCCATCGGCGGTGCTGGGCGCGGTCTTCATGACCCAGGCCTTTCGCCCTGTGGGCGCGCTTGTGTTTGGAATGCTGGCCGATCGTTATGGGCGCCGGCCGGTGCTGATGTTCAACATCCTCAGCTTCTCGGTGATTGAACTTGCTTGTGCCTTTGCACCATCACTAAGCGCGTTGCTTGTGCTGCGGGCGTTGTTTGGAATTGCCATGGGCGGCGAGTGGGGCGTGGGCGCGGCGCTGGTGTTTGAGACATTGCCCAAGGAAGGCCGTGGCACCTTCTCCGGCCTGCTGCAGGAGGGCTACGCGCTGGGGTCAATTCTGGCTTCGGCAGCCTTCGCGCTCCTCTTCCAGCGCATCGGCTGGCGGGGGTTGTTCATCGTCGGCTCGTTGCCGGCCTTGATGGTCTTCTATGTGCAGGCGCGAGTTGCTGAGTCGCCGGTGTGGCTTGCCGGCGCAAAGAAGCGCATGGCACGCGCCGCCCTAGGATCAGCCGCGCCTATCGTGCCCCCTAACCTGATGGCATTTTTGCCCACATTTCTCTTCCTCATCCTGCTCATGACAGCATTCATGAGTTTTTCGCACGGAACTCAGGACGTATATCCGACCTTCCTTGCCGTGCACGCCGGGCTATCGCCGGAGACGATCGGGATCATCGGCATCCTCTACGGTTTCGGATCCATTGCCGGCGGCTTTGTGTTTGGAGCGCTCTCAGAGAAATGGGGCCGCAAGCGCGCCATTGTGACCGCGGCGCTGCTGGCGATTCCGGTGATTCCGCTTTATGCCTACGGACACTCAGCCATCACTCTAGGCGTCGGCGCGGTGCTGATGCAATTCATGGTGCAAGGGGCGTGGGGAGTGGTCCCGGCTTATCTCACTGAGCTTTCGCCGGCTCCGGTGCGAGCGACGGCGCCGGGGCTTGCCTACCAGTTAGGTGGGCTGGTTACATCGTGGAACGGGAAGGGCCAGGCGCTGGCGGCGGAGCGCTGGGGTAATTACCCAGGCGTGCTTGCCATTACGGTGATTGTGGTGGCTTTATCGCTGGCCGGCTTTGCGATGCTCGGCCGGGAGGCAAAAGGTATGGAAATGAGCGAGGTGTAGCTCGCAGGGCGTGGCCCACTCATACCGGGGTTTGGGGGAGAGTAGCGGGTAAAACTGGGCAGTTTCAATGGAGTTGTCAGGCCATCATACAATTCATGGGTTGCGGGCTTCACAAAAGCGGGAGCCCGGAGCTAAGATAGGCGCAGCATTGCAATCCTCGAATGCTGTATTGCAGTCTAATCAAGAAAAAATCGAAACGGGAGAATCGGCTATGTCAGAGATTCCAGAGCTGAAGACGACCGACAGCACGCCCAAGACGGTCACCAGACGCAGATTCATCCTGGGAGTCATTGCCAGTGGTGGCGTCGTTGCCGCGGCGAACTACAAGTTCATCTCCTCCGCTGTCCACGGCCAGATGTCTTCCGCAGGCGAGCGGCTCATTACCATCAACGTAAATGGTATGCAGCGGCGCGTGGATGTGATGAAGCAGGAGACCCTGGCATGGACGCTGCGTTACAAGCTCGGCCTTACCGGAACCAAGCTGGGCTGCGACCGGGCAGAATGTGGAGCCTGCACCGTTTTGATTGACGATGTGCCGCACTATAGCTGCTCCACGCTTACGCACACTGTGCGGGGGCGCAAGGTTACCACCGTTGAAGGACTGGCGAGCGCGGATGGCAAGCTCCACCCCGTGCAGCAGGCGGTGGTTGACGAACAAGGATTCCAATGCGCCTTCTGCATGTCCGGCTTCATCATGTCGGCGGTCGGCTTCCTGAAGGCAAATCCCAATCCCACGCGTACTGAACTCGCACACGGCATCTCCGGAAACCTGTGCCGTTGCCAGGACTACAACAAGATCCTCGACGCCATGATGCGCGGCGCAGAGTATATGAGGAGGGCTTGAGCATGCTTGAAAACGGTCAGAAAGAACCAACCAAGCCGAAGCCATCCGAGCGTGTGTATGGCGCCGGTTACAAGCTCATTGGCAAGAACTATCCCACCAACGACCTGCTGGCGAAAGTCACCGGCAAGGCAAAGTATGCTGAAGACTTCCGCGCTGAAGGCATGCTTTTCTGCAGGCTGGTGCTGAGCCCGGTGCCGCACGCGCGTATCAAGCGCGTCCACCTGGATGATGCGCTGGCGATCCCCGGCGTCAAGGCCATCCTCACAGCCGACGACATTCCAGCCCAGGCAGATAGCATGAACGATAACGGCACGGTGATTAAGGCCAGCAAGTGGGGCGAGCGCGCGCTCACCAACGAACCCCTCTACCAGGGCGATCCGATCCTTGCCGTGGCCGCCGTCGATGAGCTCACCTGTGCCGAGGCGATTGAGAAAATCCGGATCGATTTCGAGCACCTGCCCTTTGTCATTGATCCTCTTGAAAGCCTGCGCCCCGGCGGCCCGAACGCCCGCGAAGACGGGAATGTGTGGGTTCGCCCGGAGCCGCCGAATCCGCCCATCCCGCAGCTTACCAAGGTCAAGTGGACGGAGCAGGACTTTGCCGAATACGACAAGGGCAATCTACCCATGGGCCATGCGCCTGACGAGTGGTCCTTCGGCGACATCGACGCGGGCTTCAAGAATGCCGCGCTTATTCTGGACGAGACCTTCATTACACCCGATGTGAGCCATCAGTGCCTCGAGCCCCGCACCGCCATGGCCTACTGGCAGAACGGCAAGCTCTTCCTTCATTCAGGAACGCAAAGCACTTTCCAGACCAAGCCTGCGATTGCGAAATGGATGAACATCGATGTAGACAAGGTCGTATTCATCAGCGAGTACACCGGCGGCGGATTTGGCAGCAAGATCACCGGCGGCATCACCATGATCATTCCGGCGCTCCTGTCCAAAAAGCTCAACGCTCCGGTGATGATGCGCATCAGCCGCGAGGAAGAGCACTACATCGGTCGCGCGCGCCCGAGCGTTGAAGGTCGAGTGAAGATCGGCTTTGCCAAGGATGGCCGAATCACTGCCATTGACATGTTCACGGTCTGCAATAGCGGCGCCTACGACGCGCAGGCCGATGGTGCTTCAGCGGCCCGCATCGTCTCGCTTCTGTACCAGCCGCCTGCCATGCGGCAGCGTGCAATCTCGGTGATGACCAATACGCCTCCGCGCAGCGCACAGAGCGCGCCCGGCGGAATGCAGGCAGTCGCCCTCATCGAACCCATCCTTTCCAAGGCTGCGCGCAGACTCGGCGTTGACCAGGTGGCTTTGCGCCGCGTCAATTGCCCTGAGGGCAAGGCGGAATTCGGAGTAGCCGTCAAAGGCGTGCGAGGCCACACGACCAGTTGTTTCCTCAAAGAAGCGCTGGACCGCGGCGCGGAGCAGTTCAAGTGGCAGGAAAAAGCAGCGCGCCAGCCCAAACGCAGTGGTACCTTGGCGCGCGGCGTCGGCGTGTCGCTGAGCTGCTTCGTCGGGGGCACCGTCGGGTTCGACGGACTGCTGGTCATTACGCCGCAGGGCCGGGTCCAATTTCAATCGGGCATCGGCAATCTGGGAACGGAATCGGTGATCGATGTCCATCGCGCTGGTGCTGAGGTTCTTGGTGTGCCCTGGGAAGTTTGCGACGTCGTATGGGGCGATACCTCGAAGAACTTTCCTTATACCTGTGCCTCCGGCGGCAGTCAGACTACCCACGCAATGTCGCGAGCGTCGCATGCTGTCGCTACGGAATGTAAGTTGAAACTCCAGGAGATCGCCGCCAAGTCACTGGGTGGCAAGCCGGAAGACTACGAAGTTGCCAACCAGCGAGTCTTCCGTAAAGGTGGCGGCGCCGGCCTGAGTTTCGCGCAAGCTGCCCAGCGCGCCATTCAACTGGGTGGTATCTACGATGGTCACGACGTAACCCCCGACGTCAACAAGCAGACCAAGGCCTCGGTGGCGGCCCTGGCGGGACAGGGACTGGTTGTGTCGGCCAAAGACAAGTATCCTCGCGACGGCCAGACGTATTCTTATGTCGCGAGCTTCGCCGAGGTTGAAGTGGATGTCGAAACCGGCAAGTACTACATTCTCGATTTTCTCGCCTATGCAGATGTTGGCACGGTGATGCATCCGGCTGCGCTCGGTGGTCAAATCCTCGGCCGATCGACATTGGGTATCGCCCACGCGATCGGCCAGAAGTGGGTGTACGACCCGCATTATGGCGTCCCTGTGGCAAAGCGCTTCTACCAGAACAGGCCCCCCACTATCCTGGATGTGCCGAACGATATGCAATGGGAAGCGCTCGACATTCCGGATCCTGAAACACCGGTTGGCGCGCGTGGCGTTGGCGAGCCGCCCGTCGGCGGTGGTTGTGCCGCAATTCTCAATGCTCTTGCAGACGCGGTGGGCGACGAAATATTCCGGCGCGCACCTGTAAATTCCGACACTATCCTGACTTCGTTGGAAGCGGGACATCCGATGCAACATCCCTTAATGGCCCACATCTGATTGCGATGTGAACGGAGAGAGCTATGGCAGTTATAAGAGACGTGATGCCCGCTTTTGATCTGCTTCAGCCCAGCTCGGCTGCTGACGCGCAAAAGCTGTTGCAGCAACACGGGGAAGAAGCCTGGGTCATGGCTGGAGGACTCGACAGCTTCGACTGGCTCAAAGATCGCATCAAGAAGCCAAAGGTGCTGGTTGACCTGAGCGGAATCGACGAGCTTAAGGGAATTCGCACCACTGGTGATGGCGTCGAGATCGGCGCCATGACCACGCTTACTGAAATTGCGAATCACCCGGTGATCAAGTCACAATACGGATTGCTCTCCCAGGCCGTTGAGTTGGTTGCGTCGCCGCAAATCCGCAATCAGGGCACCCTCGGCGGAAACGTATCGCAGGACGCCCGCTGCTGGTATTACCGCGGCGGCTGGCCCTGCTATCGCGCAGGTGGCAACATTTGCTATGCCGATACGCCGGTAGGCCGCAATCGTGAACACGCCATCTTCGGCGCCAATCGATGCGTTGCTGTTCATCCTTCTGACGCTGCCCCCGCGCTCATCGCGCTCGACGCGAAGTTTGTTATCCAAACACCCAAAGGCGAGCGCACTGTAGATGCGGAAGATTACTTCCTCGGACCAGAGATCGATATCACGCGCCTGAATATTCTTCAGCCGGGAGATCTTCTCACCGCCATTCGGATTCCCTCCACGTTTTCGGGCGCGAAGTTTTATTTCGAAAAAGTGCGCGACCGCAATGTGTGGGACTTTGCCCTGATGAACGTGGCTTCTGCGATGGTGGTGTCGGGCGGCAATATCGACCGCATCCGTATCGTCGTTAGCGCCGTGGCTCCCAAGCCGATGCGCCTGAAGGCGGTCGAAGATGCCGTTCGCGGCAAGGCTGCTGATGCAACTACTGGCACAATGGCCGGGAACCTCGCTGTTCAGGGCGCTGTTCCACTGCAGTTCAACGCATACAAGATTCCGTTGATGAGAAACCTGGTGAAGCGCGCCATTGGCGGCGTGCAGGAGGCAACATGGACTTCATAACCTGGGCAATCAGTCCGTGGGGAAGAACGGTTCCTATCCATATAGCGTGGTACCTGATATGGGTTGCGGTGATTGGGGGATTGCTCTTCATGATTGTCCACGCACTCTACGTGGGCATCTTTGCCGCACCCAAGAAGTTTACGAAAAACGATTCGCCCGCAGTCTTGGCCGCTGTTCCCGAACGAGTCCCCAGACACTCCCTGGTCGCGCGCGCCTTTCACTGGCTCATGGCCATCTCGATGTTCGCGCTGCTGATTACAGCGTTCCTTCCCAAGGTTGGCGTCAAGTTCGATTGGGTGACGTACCACTGGATCGCTGGGCTGGTGCTCACCGCGTCCATCATCTTCCACATCATTCACGCCTCTTTCTTCTTGGACTTCTGGTCCATCTGGCCTGACAAGATTGATCTGCGTGATGCGAAGAGAAGGTTGCTGCGGTCGATAGGCAAGGAAGCGCCGCCGCCCGATCGGTTTGCAAAATATCCGTTGGAGAACAAGTTCTATCACGCCGTGATTTTGCTGTCCGGATTGGCTGTGATTGTGACTGGCGTGTTCATGATGAAGCGCGTCAACACCGCCGGCATCTTTACGCGCAATCCGTATCTTTTCGGCGACATGACCTGGGGCATGATGTACGTGCTGCACGGGCTGGCAGGTGTCGGTCTGATCGCTTTGATTATGGTTCATGTCTATTTTGGAATTCGGCCGGAGAAGCTTCCGATTACCAAGTCGATGATCTTCGGTTACATGAGCCGCGATTTTTATCTCGAAGAGCACGATCCAAAGCGATGGGCAGTCGAAGAGTCATCGCCACCTCAGAAAGGGTATGCACCAAGCGATGCAGACTGACATTCAGGAACGTTGCAACACAATTGAGGCGTGCTATGAGTTCACGCTTTCCTATGCTGCGCAGGGACTTCCCAGCGATGAGGGTGCCCCGTCGGGCAAGCAGGTCCGCGAACACCTGGCTCGCGCTGTCGAAGCGTTGCGCGGTATTGATGCGAGCTGCTCGGCGGCAGTAAAGCAGGAGCAACTCACGCCGGCAGACAAATATCAGGCGTTTTTCGCTGTGCTTGCGCGGGATGCGCAGAGCTCGCTGGTAGCCATCGAACTGGTTTTGGCCCAGCCCGCCATCAGCTCCCAGTTAATCGACAATCTGAACGCATCCTTGCACCTTCGCGCTCTGCTCACGGATTTGTTTCTGATTACGGAGATTCTTGAGCTGCAGCAATCGCAGCCAAAGGCGATGGCCTCCAATTGATTGGGTCTTTCGCAGTCATCTCATAGGTGTGCCGGATGTACTCGCCCCAGGTTCTCGATCACTTCGAGCATCCGCGCAATGCCGGAGCCGTTACCAATCCGGACGCAACCGTGCAGATTGAAAACCCTGCTTGTGGCGATGTTCTGAAGCTGACGCTCAAACTCTCCGGCGATCGCATCCAAGAAATCCGTTTCCTCGCCAAAGGGTGTGTTTGCTCCATGGCCTGCGGCTCCGCGCTCACTGAGCTCGTTCAGGGCAAAACGATCGAGCAGGCAACGGAACTGGAAAGAGAATCGCTGGTCCGGGCCGTAGGCGGTTTGCCACCCGCCTCCGCACACGCAAGCCACTTGGCAATGGACGCCCTCGCAGCCGCACTTAGCCAACTTACAACCAAAATTTAGTATGGCTTCGAGCCGGCAGCTGAAAGCGCAGCATACTCTTCCGGCGTATTCACATCCACGCACACAAAGGAATCGGGGACAGGCACGGACTCGATCAGTTGCGCATGCGCGCGCTTGATCTCTCTTGCATTGCTGGTGACGGGGGCCCCCAGAAACGCATCGATCAATGCGCGGCTCGCCAGTAGCGGATGCCCACGTCTGCCGTTACTCTCCGGGGCCACGCCCCATTTCCCAAGTGCCAGCGCCCGATCGAACGACGCGCTTAGCTTCTCCATGCTCGCCACGCTCAAAGGCGGACAATCCACCAGCGTGATCATCGCGGCATCGCAGCCGTGCGCCAGCACTTCGTGCAAGCCCACCTGCAGCGAACTGAATTGTCCACGGTCTGGGTCGGTGTTTCGCACCATCAATGCGCCGTTCGCGGCAACCACAGAAGCGATCTTGTCCGCGTTTCTTCCGGCCACGACGACGATGGCTTCAGTAAACGGCTTCAGCGCAAGGATCGCCGCGGAGAGTAGCGTCTCGCCGTTAGAGCAATCTGAGCCGGATGCGGCAGGCGGCCACGGAAGCAGCGCTTTGTCTCTGCCCATGCGGGTGGATGCGCCCGCCGAGAGAATTACGCCACACATTCTGTAGAGCCTGTCCATGGGGAAACAATAGCAGAATGGAGGAGGAACTTAGCTTAGCTTTTCAGCGCCGCTGCAGGAGTCCCTGGCTTCGATTGCAGTATCGTCGCCGATGGCATCCATCCCGCCCGCCTTGTACTTGTGGAACCAGCTCATGTGCGGAAGCGGGCGCTCCACTTTGCGGCGGACGCCAATCAGCTCTGCCAGGATTGCGACCGCGATTTCTTCAGGAGAAATTGCGCCTATATCCAGGCCCACCGGAGAATGCACGCGTTCAAACAACTCGGGCTTCAATCCCTCTTTGGTCAGCTCGCGAAATACAGTGATGGCCTTTCTCCTGGAGCCGACCATCCCGATATACTTCGCTTGCGTTTGCACCGCCCATCGCAGAACGCGCATGTCATCACGGTGTCCGCGCGTAACAATCACGATGTAAGAGGACTCATTGGGAGATATGGCGGACAAAGCCTTGTCGAAGTCCTCGGCAATCACTTCTCTGGCTTCAGGAAATCGCTCGCGGTTCGCATAGGCATCGCGATCGTCCGTCACGATCACGTCAAACCCAGCGCGCCCTGCTGCCTTGTAGAGTTCGTATCCTACATGACCCGCGCCGAAGATATAAAGCACTGGTGGCGGCAGGACCGGCTCAATAAAGATATCCAATGTGCCTCCGCAAACCAGGCCGGTGTCGTACTTTGGGTCCTGGTTCAGATCGAATGTGAGCGTACGCGGCTTTTCGCTGGCCATTACTTCGCGCGCGGCCTGCCAAACCTCGGCTTCAACACAGCCTCCGCCGATTGTGCCGGCGATTGTGCCATCGTCGCGCACCAGCATCTTGGCGCTCTTGAAAGATGGAATCGAGCCGCGCACGTTGACGATCGTGGCCACTGCTCCCTTGTGGCCCGCACGCTGTAACTTCACGATCTCTTCGTAGATATCCATCTATATCAATTATTGGATCTACGGCAAGGTAAGTCAACCGAATGCAAACCCAGCGTTCGCCTGACTCACCAGCCCTGAATGCCAACAATCGAGACAAAGTCTGTTCGAACTATTTCATTCAAACGCTTGAGTACTTGGTGCAAAGCTCGCGAATATGTGCCAGTATTTTTGGAATACCGACCTCGGCCGTCTCGCCTCCACGCGTGTCACCTTCGTACTCCAAAGCCATATATCCCTTGTGTCCGGCTTGTGCGTACATTTTCCAAACCCGGTCCATGTCGATGGGAGTGTTATCGTCAAACGATTCCCGGATATGCGAGACGGTGGCGTAGGGAACGCAGGCGGCAATCTGCGCGTATTGATCCTGGGTCGCCGAGGGGATGAAGTGAGTTATATCGAGATTGATGCCGGCATAGGGTGAATTCACACGGTGCATAATCTCCAGGCAGACATCGGCGCTTTGCGATACGCCTGAGTGGTCCTCCAGTCCCAGCATGATGCCCTTCGGCGCTGCGTAATCACACGCCGCCTTCATCCCTTCGACTACCCAGTCAGTCGCTTGCTGCATGGCGACGCCGTCCGGAAGCTTGCCGGCAAAGACTCTCAAATGCGAGGCTCCTAAGCGGTCAGTAACATCGATCCAGTTCTTGATCTGCTTCAGAACTTCTTCGCGCTTGGCCGCGTCTGCCTGCACCATGCTTGAGCCGCAGGCCGCGCCCGAGAATGTTACTGCGTTCTTATACGCCAGGAAACGAAGGCTCTCGAGATATCCGGGGTCGGTGGACTTGAGGTAATACACGGTCATATCCACGGCGTCGAGCTTCAGCTCCACGGCCTTCAGAATAAAGTCTTCGAGCGTCATCTTTCCGTGAGTGAGTGCCTCGCGGTAAGAATAGGCGCAGCAGCCCACCAGAAGCCGTGGTGTTTTGGACGTTTCTGTGTTCACGTCGGCGGATGCCGCATGACCGAGCGGCACACCCATGCCCAGTCCTGCGCCTGCCAGCGCGCCAACTCCAGCGGTCTTCAAGAACTGACGGCGTCCTATCGTGTGTTCCATCGTGGCTCCTTCGTAATTGTGGGATATCGGTTTGCCCGCATGAAAGGCGGGGTAAAACTAGCGCAACCAGTCTACTCCACGCCCGATGTTTGAGTAAGGGCGCGGCAAAACGAGCCGGTTGGGAATTGGTGCGTGAGCGCTCGGCCAAGTGAGGGCCGTTGGGATCAAGCGTGCCTTTCTCAGTGGCAAGGGCGAAGGTATATGATTTCGCGTGGATTCAAAGCACCATTGTTCTCCGCTCTGTGGTTGTGGTAGTGGGATTGCGACCCTGTTTGGGCTCACGGCGATTGATCGCGGAGGTGCAATGGGCAATCCATCCGGGGAGCAGGAATATCCATGAACCGCAGAAGCTTTCTTACCAAGTCGGCATGCGCACTTACCAGCCTTGCTGCGCCCTCGTTCGTCCGCGCCAGCGTGCTCGGCGCCAACGCACCGAGTAATCGCATCAATGTTGGCTTTATCGGCACGGGGCGCCAAGCCTTCGGAGCGAATCTTCCCCAGATGTTGGCTGTGCCCGGCGTGCAGGTAGTTACTGTTTGCGACGTCGATAGCTGGCGAATGGGAGAAGCGCAAAAGTTTGTGAACGAATTCTACGCAAAGCGCGACGGACTCGCGGGTTACAGCGGCTGTAGTACAAAAGCGGACTTTCGAGAAGTGATCGCCGACAAGAATATCGATGCGCTGATGGTCTCCACGCCCGATCATTGGCATGTCCCGATCGGGATCATGGCGGCGAAAGCCAGGAAACATTTCGCGATGGAAAAGCCCATTAGTCTGAGCGTGCAGCAAGGCAGGATGCTATCAGACGCGGTGAAGCGGTACGGCGTCACGGCGCGAAACGACAGCGAATTCCGCTCCATTCGGGTTCAGAACCATGCCGTCGAGTTAATCCGAAATGGGCACCTTGGAAAGCTTGAACGAATCGAGATCGTGTTTCCGTCGGACCCGCCGGTCGTAGGTGTGCAACCCGATATGCCGGTTCCGCCGGAGTTGAACTATGACATGTGGCTCGGGCCCACTGCCTCGGTTCCCTACACCGAGAAGCGCGTGCACGATGTTAAGCAGCATAACTTGCGGCCGAACTGGATGCGTATTAGTACCTATGCGCAGGGCATGATTGCCAACTGGGGCGCACATTACTTTGACGTTGCTCAATGGGCCAACAATTCAGAGCACTCGGGGCCGGTTGAAGTAGAAGGTAAGGGCGAATTTCCGGTTAGTCTCTGGAATACCATGATTAACTTCAAAGTCAGTTATAAGTACGCGAACGGTGTCGTCATGACCTGCGAGCAGACACCCACAAGCACTCCGAGTATTACTTACACCGGGAGCGATGCGTGGATAAAGATAGACGGCTATCCCGGAACCATGACCAGCAGCAAGCCGGAGTTACTAACTCGCGAGCCGGAAGTTGGAGAATTGGATTTCTCAAAAACGCTCTGGGATAAGAACGATCTTATTGCCGCGATACGGGAAGGCCGCCAACCGCTCGAGCCAATCGAAGTCGGACATCGCTCCATTTCCATCGCACAGATTGGCCACATCGCCTGCCAGGTTGGAGACAAGCTGCACTGGAATGCGGAGAAGGAGATATTCGAGGGGAATAACTACGCCAACGCGTTACTGGCGGCGCCGCTGGCGAGGGCGCAGTGGGCGATTCTTCAAGAGGAGCTACGCGGGATCTAGCGAGGCTCTTGGCCGTTCGCGCCATTGCGCAAGAGGAAGTCGAAATCGCAACCCTGATCCGCCTGCAACACGCAATCGTCAAACAGCTTCGCATAACCACGTGTGGGCATCTGCCGCTGCGGCGGCAACTGCTTCCAGGCAGCAAGGCGGCTCTGTAACTCCGCATCGTCAATCAACAGCTCAATTCGGCGTGCGGCCACATCGAGCATGATCCGGTCGCCGGTTTGAACAATCGCGAGCGGGCCGCCGACAGCCGCTTCCGGTGTAATGTGCAATACGATGGTTCCGAAGGCTGTGCCGCTCATGCGCGCATCGGAGATACGCACCATATCTTTCACGCCCTCGCGTGCAAGCTTCATCGGGATTGGCAGATAGCCTGCCTCCGGCATTCCCGGAGCACCCTTCGGCCCGGCGTTGCGCAAAACCAAAACATCATCGGCATTCACATCGAGATCCGGCAGGTCGATGCGCGCGATCATGTCTTCAACGGAATCAAATACCACTGCACGCCCGGTATGGCACATCAGTTGCGGCGAAGCTGCCGAGTGCTTGATTACGGCGCTCCGCGGCGCCAGGTTTCCGTGCAGCACGGCCATCGCGCCTTCCTTCTTGAGAGGCGCGGCGAGGCTGCAAATCACATCATGCCCCGGTGCCTCCTCGGCCTTGGCAATCACATCGCCGATGGTGCCGCCAGAGACAGTGGGTGCGCTGAGATCGAGGAATTGCTTTAGCTCGCGCATGAGCGCGGGCAAGCCACCGGCGTAGTGAAAATGCTCCATGTAATGCGCGCCTGAAGGCATCAAATTGACCAGGACCGGAACTTCTCGGCCCAGCCGATCGAAGGCGTCAAGATCAACGGCCACGCCTGCGCGGCCGGCCATCGCAATCAAGTGAATCAACCCATTGGTCGATCCGCCGATTGCCTGCAGCACGACCATCGCATTGCGCACAGAAGCTTCGGTGATCAATTCGCTCGGAATGGGCGTTCCACTCGTTGCCATTTCGGCCGCTCGCCTGCCACTCTCCTCGGCAATGCGTCGGCGCTCTGCGTGGGGCGCGGGCGCTGTGGCGCTCATCGGCAGCGACAGACCCAGCGCCTCAACGATGCAGGCCATGGTGCTTGCTGTTCCCATCACTCCGCATGTGCCGACGGAAGGCGCGAGGCGGCCGCCAATCAGTTCCATCTCACTGTCTTCGATTTTGCCCGCGCGATACTGAGCCCACAGCCGGCGGCAATCCGTACAAGCGCCGAGCACCTGACCCCTGTGATGGCCCACGACCATTGGGCCAGTGGGCAACACCACAGTTGGCAGGTCCGTGCTGGCTGCGGCCATTACCTGAGCCGGCAGTGTCTTGTCGCAACCGCCGATTACCACCACTGCGTCCATCGCCTGCGCGCGAATCATCTCCTCGGTGTCCATTGCCATCAGGTTGCGCAGGAACATCGAAGTGGGATAAGCGAAGCTCTCGTGAATTGAAATTGTGGGGAACACCATCGGCAGGCCGCCAGCGAGGAGTACGCCGCGCTTCACGCTCTCGATGAGGTCCGGCACATTGCCATGGCAAGGATTGTAGTCACTGTAGGTATTGGTTACGCCAATGATCGGGCGGTCAAGCGCATCGTCGGAATAACCCATCGCCTTGATAAAGACCTTGCGGTGGAACAACGAGAAAGCAGCGTCGCCGTAGTTGGTTAGTCCTTTGCGCAGACCTCTAGTCATATTGCGTGCCCTCTCGCCGGCTTACTTTGCGGCGCCACTTCTACGTTTACTTTGCGTCTTTAATTTGTTCGCTGCGGAAAGCTTCATAACGAGCTTTGGTTTCCGCGTTTGCTGGATACAGGCCGGGCAACGGAACTCCGGCACGCACCTCGTCCACAATCCATGCTTCCAACTTTTCCTGCTCAACCGCAGCTTCCACAACACCATCAATCAGCGCCTGTGGAATCACGACGGCGCCATCATCATCCACCACGATCGCGTCGCCTGCGAATACGGCTACACCGCCGCAGGCAATCGGCTCTTGCCAGGCCACAAAGGTCAATCCGGCCACCGATGGCGGAGCTGCAGCGCCATTGCACCATACCGGCAAGCCCGTGCCGATGACGCCGGCTACGTCGCGCACAACACCATCCGTGACCAGGCCGGCAACTCCGCGCACCCTCATGCGCTCGCAGAGAATATCGCCAAAAATTCCGGCATCGGTAATGCCCATGGCATCGACAACAGCGATGCAGCCTTTAGGCATGGCCTCTATTGCGGCGCGCGTCGAAATAGGAGAAGCCCAGGATTCCGGCGTTGCAAGATCTTCGCGCGCCGGCACAAACCGCAACGTAAAAGCTGGCCCGGCAATGCGCTTCTGACCGGGTTGCAGCGGCCTTGTGCCGCGCAGCCACACATTGCGCAGTCCCTTCTTCAACAACACCGTCGTGATTGTCGCCGTTGAAATGCCTGAGAGCGTTTCAATTGTCTCTTCGTCCAATGCCATGTTCATGCGCCTCTTTGTGAAGTGTGATGCTGCCTTTAGACACTGGCGATCAAGCCGCCATCGACGCGGATAGTTGAGCCAGTGATGTACGCGGCGCCTTCGCTGGCCAGAAACGCAACCGCGGCAGCATACTCTTCCGGTTTACCGTAGCGGCCCAGGGGAATGCTGCTCGCGCTCTCGGCTGCTACCTCTTCCACGCTGCGTCCTTCGCGCTTGGCTTTCGCTTCGTCGAGGAACTTGATTCGATCGGTCGCAATGCGGCCCGGCAAAATAATGTTGGCGGTAATGCCGTCCTTGCCCACTTCGCGCGCCAGGGTCTTGGACCAGCCCACCAGCGAAAGCCGCAGCGCGTTCGAAATGGCAAGATTCGGAATCGGCGACACAACACCAGACGAGGTGCTTGTGATTATGCGGCCCCACTTCTTCTCCCGCATCTTCGGCAGCACCCGATCGGTGATTGCAATGACCGAAAGCACCATCGACTGAAAATGCTTTGTCCACAATGCGGGGTCCTGTCCGCTGGCAGGTGTTGGTGGCGGACCGCCGGTAATATTCACAAGCACACCCACCGATCCGAGTTCACCTTCGATTCTTTTTACGTGCGCATCGATCAGGGATAGATCGGCAAGATCCCATACGAGGCCGATACTGTTGCCTCCGATGCTTGCCAGCGCAGCCTGGGTCTCGGCGATCGCCTTGGGATCTATATCAGCTACAGCTACGTTTGCGCCTTCACCCGCAAGCGCGATTGAAATCGCCCTGCCCAGACCGCCGCCACCGCCCAGCACCAAGGCTGTTTTGTCTTTAAGCCCAAATTCCATTCGTCGTTTCCTTTCAGGCAATCATACCAGCGTACTTCGTTGCTCAGTGCGAAAGGGGGAACGCGGCTTATCCACGATCCGTTGCGGTCGTGCGGGCATCCCGGGCTGGCAACTCGGCTGTCGTTGATCGACTCCCTTCAGCCACTTGAAATCGGTCCGGAAACAGGTGCTGGTACAAGGCACTCGAGCCTTCTCCGTCCATTTCGAGTTTTTTTGTGCTGAAATAGAAACTAATCCTTTAGTTGATCGTCTATACGTTGTGTGGGGAGACTCTGACTTAGAGTTTGTCAATTGGAATCAATAGGATAGACATGCCGCCAAAGAAATCCAATACGTTGACCGAGGCCGAACTGAGGCTAATGAAGATCCTGTGGCGCCGCGGGGAGTCGGCGGTCAACGACCTGGTGGCTGCGATGCCGGACGGCGAATCGCTGGCTTACAACTCAGTGCTCACTACTGTTCGCATCCTTGAGCAGAAGGGCTACGTCGAGCACCGCCAGGAGGGCCGCGCATTTGTCTATAGCCCCTGTGTTGCCGAGCAGGAGGCCAGCCGCTCCGAGGTGCGCCACCTTATGGGTCGCTTCTTCGGCAATTCGCGCGAGCGGCTCCTGCTGTCGCTGCTGGGCGACGATGAGATTTCTGCCGAGGAGTTGCAGAGATTGAAAGATGCCATTGAGGCCGCAACTCCTGACGCTGAGGAAGAGGTGTAGCCGATGCCGCTGACCACACTCATCCACGCGTTTCAGGGCGCAATGCCTGCTGCTGTAGATTCGCTCTCTGCCGCCTTTCGCGTATCTTCGCAGCAGGCCGCGGCAGTTGCGGTCGCCGCAATCTGGCAAGGCGCTTTAGTCGCATGCGGCCTGGCAATCTTCCTTCGTCTCGCTCCTCGGACTTCTGCGGCAAATCGCTTCGCTGCCTGGGCTGCGGCTTTCGTTACTCTTGTAAGTCTTCCTCTCTTTTCGCTCATCCCAACCATTTCGGCCTCGGTGGTTGCCGGAGCGCCTTTTGCAACACCGGAAGCAGCGTCCAGGCCGTGGTTCAGCATCGATTCTCGCTGGAGCCTCCTGATTGCCGCACTCTGGGTGGCCGCTGCAATTGTTCGCACCGGGGATCTTGCCATTCATTCCTTCCGCCTGCGCAAGTTGTGGAAGGATGCGATTCCCGTCAACATCGATAGTCGCCTCAGTTCGATGCTGGCTGGCACCCCTGCTGCCTGGCATCGCGGGCCGGTGCAGGTCTGCACCACAACAACGCTGCAGCGCCCCGCCGTGATTGGTTTCTTCAAGCCGCGCATCCTTATTCCCGATTGGCTACTGGCCCGGCTCACACCCGGCGAGCTCGAACAGATAGTGCTGCATGAAGCCGAACATCTGCGCCGCCACGACGATTGGACCAATCTTGCCCAGAAGCTCTGCCTGGTTCTGTTCCCGCTGAATCCTGCGCTGATGTGGATTGAGCACCGGCTCTGCCGCGAGCGCGAGATGGCCTGCGACGACGGCGTCATCAGAATTACGCATGCGCCGCGTGCTTATGCCGCGTGCCTGGCCAGTCTTGCCGAGCGTGGACTTGAACGTCGCACCGAGGCTCTTTCGTTGGGAGCATGGCAGCGCCGCCCCGAACTGGTTCATCGCGTCCACAGCATTCTCCGTCGCAAGCACACGCTGGGTCCGCTCGGCACTCGCGCCTTGCTGGGAGCGCTCGGCTGCGGCCTGCTTTTCGGTTCCATTGAACTTGCGCGATGCCCGCAACTGGTTGCTTTTGTTCCCGCGCGAAATCAGGAGCGCAACGTAGGCACCGCAAATCGAACCCAGCCAGTCCATTCGCAGGTTGCATCCGCGCGGCTCATCAACGCTGCTTATGTACCGCTTCGGAGCGCAGTCTCGGGACATTCTGCTTCTGCATTCCATGCGACGAATGTCGAAGCTATTCTGCCTGCGGGTAGCGATGCGAAGTTGGCTGATCGGCAAGCTTCCGTAAAGCGCTATGTTTCCAAGCCGGGCAGTCAAACTGACTCGAAGGTTTCTTTCACCGAACCCAACTCCCACGCACCCCGCCCCGTTTTGCTCAAGGCGGAGTTGCCCGGCTCACGAACGGCTCCGGCCCGGGAGCAGCAGTGGATTGTTCTCACCACTTGGGAACAAGTGCAAACATCGAGTCAGAATAGCGGACTGACCGCGGACTATGACACAAGCGCAAACCCAGATGCCACAAGCAATGCAAACGCACAGCCAGCCGGTCAGGCAGCAAACCAAACCACTGTCACCCGGTTGATCCTCAGGTTCTTTCCCGCGAGTTCCTTATCCACGCATCCTGCCTCTGCGCCCCTTCGCGGCGCTTGGTTCGTGATCCAACTGTAACCAGAAACTTCAACCCCATTGAGAGGTAACCATGTCAGCCACAACTAATTCATTAGTAGCCAGGGTAAAGAGATTCGCAGTTCCCCTCGGCGCAGTTGCGACGCTAATGCTCGGCGTCGTATTCGTGTTCGATCACAGCGTAGCTCACGCAGCTAGCGGGGCCGGAATCGTGGCCGCGGCTCCCATGGACGACAACAGCGTCTCTTCGCTGGTGGCGCTCGATAACGCAGTCGAAGCGGTCGCAGCCCGCGTCACTCCAGCGGTCGTCAACGTATCAGTAACTTCACACGCGCCAGCCGGTGAAACGGACGAAGATGGGCAAGGTTCCGGGATTCCTGAGGGCGCGCTTCCGCCGGGGTTCCAGTTCTTCTTTGGTCCACACGGGCCGGGCCAGGGCCAGGGCCAGGGTCATGGCATGAACGGGCCTGGACAAATTGAGCGCGGCATCGGCAGCGGCATCATCGTCTCTCCCGACGGATACATCGTCACCAACGCTCACGTTGTGGACGATGCAACGCAGATTCGCGTCACGCTGAATGACCGCCGCGTGTTTCCTGCAAAGCTCGTCGGAGTGGACAAGCTCAACGACCTGGCCGTCATCCGCATTGACGCTAAGAACCTCACCAGCATTGCCTGGGGTGACTCAACGCGGCTGCACCCCGGACAGACCGTGCTTGCATTTGGCAGTCCCTTCGGCTACTTCCAGTTCTCCGTCACGCGCGGAATCGTGAGCGCCGTAGATCGCCCCAATCCCTACTCTGACGACGCGCGCAAGCCAGGCGCCTTCATCCAGACTGACGCCGCCATCAACCCCGGCAACTCCGGCGGACCGCTGGTCGACGCGCACGGCGAACTGGTGGGCATCAACACCTTCATCATCTCCGGCAGCGGTTCCTTCGCGGGAGCGGGATTCGCCATTCCCTCGCAGATCGTCAAGTCCTCCGTTGATTCGCTTATCAAAGACGGCACAGTGCATCACGGCTACCTGGGCATCAGCATGAACGATGTCACGCCCGACAACGCCAGCTTCTTCAACCTGCCGGATGCCACCGGAGCCATCGTCAGCCAGGTCACGCCTGACTCGCCTGCCGGCAGCGCGGGACTCAAGGGCGGCGACGTGCTGCGTGAGATCGACGGACGCAGGATCGTCAATGGGGGCGCGCTCCAGGTTGCAGTGAGCGAGATTGCACCCGGCAACACCATCGCGCTCGGAATTCTCCGCGACGGCAAGCAGGAGACGATCAAGGTCAAGGTCGGCGAATTTCACGGCGACACCAAAGTTGCGGACAACTCCGACTCAGGACCGAAGGAGCGCGGAAAACTTGGCCTCGCAGTCGGCGAACTGACGCCTGACATGCGTCATCAACTAAACATTCCTGAGCAGGTGAACGGCGCGGCTATTCAGAGCGTTCGTCCGGCCAGTCCCGCTGATGATGCGGGTCTCGCTCCCGGCGATGTCATTCTCGAAGTCAACCGTCATCCGGTTCAGAGCCCCGATTCGTTTGTGAGCCAGGTTCACTCTGTACCTGATGGCAAGGACATTCTGCTTCTCGTTTGGTCAAAGGGCGGTGCGTCCTACCGCGTTGTGCATCCTGCCCAGAACAGCGAGAACGGCATGTAATTTGTGCCGGCCAAAGAGGGCGGCTACCCGTCAGGGGACAGAGCGGCCGCCCTCAATTGAGTGTTCTGTCATGAGAACGGGCACCCCAGGTCTCATAGTTGAGCCCTGGGGTTTCTTATTGCCTTCGGTCGCCTCACCTAATACGATTCTTTCTGCGGTTGAATTCCCATCTCAACCAATCGGAAATCCATCCACTGCTGAAAAGGAACAGATGAATCGAATTCGAATTGCCCTCCTGCTGTGCACTGCACTTCTCTCATGGAATGCTCAGGCTCAGACCAAGCCCCTTGACGGCGTTATTGATATCCATGCGCACACGGCGCCCGATTCGGTTCCAAGAAGCATGGACGCTATCGATCTGGCGCGGCTTGCTGAAAGCCGCGGCATGCGTGCCATCGTCTTCAAGAATCACTACGAGCCCACGGCTTCAACTGCCTACCTGGTTCAGAAGGTGGTTCCGGGTATTCAGGCATTTGGAGGCATCGATCTCAACCTCAGCGTGGGCGGCATGAACCCGGCTGCTGTCGAAAAGATGGCGCTCACTACCGGCCATCTGGGCAAGCTGGTGTGGATGGCGACTTACGATACTCACGCGCAAGTAATCGCGTCCAAGCAGGACCGACCGTTTGTAGCGATCTCGCGCGACGGCGAACTTCTGCCGGAGACGAAGGCAGTGATCGCCATGATTGCCAAATACAATCTGGTGATGGCAACCGGCCACAACTCTCCCGAGGAAGATCTGCTGCTGATTCGCGAGGCGCGGCGGCAGGGAATTACGCATATCGTCGTCACCCATCCCATGATGACGCCGATTCATATGTCGATTCCGCAAATGCAGCAGGCGGCAGCGCTGGGCGCATATCTTGAGTTTGTCTACAACGGAGTTACAGGTGGCTCAAAGGAATTCGACTTTGCCGATTACGCCAAGGCGATCCGCGCTATCGGCGTGGAGCATTGCATACTTTCCTCCGACATGGGACAGCCCGCCAACCCGCTTCATCCCGACGGATTGCAGCTATTCTTTGACGGCCTGAGGAAGCAGGGCTTCACCCAGGGCGAGATCGATCGGATGTCTAAAGTGAATCCGGCACAGCTTCTTAGTCTGCAATAGCTTCTGGCAGGCAATCAGCAGCGGGCAGTCGAGGTTAGTGGTAGCCCATCCTTCACCGGAAGCAAGCGAAGGATGGGACATCCTCACAGTTGTGTTGATCCAGGGGTGGGCCGCTCGCGTTAGCCGCGCCACCGCGAATAGCCCCATCCGCCGCCGCCGAGCAGGAAGAGCACTACGAGAACAATCAGGATAGTGGACATGGTGAAACCTCACTCTCAAGAGGAAGCGGACCCGCCCTTGTAGCGACTGTCCAACTTCTTTGCTACACCCGATCCTAAGAGTGGCCCGGACGATTGTCTGCGCACAATAGACCACCTGTGGGCCGGTGGGGGAACCGCGCCTATTTTACCGGCATACAGCGCAACCCCCGGATTTCAGCCCGCTCAGCGAATGCTTCGGGCCTCCATTGAGACGCCCACTTAGCCCCAAACTCAAGCAGCAGCAAGACACTGGCGAACATAAGAAACGCAAAGCAGAACAATGGAATCTATGCTGCAGAGTCCCCGCATTTCTGTGTTCGGTCGCGGCCAGGTGTGCCGGCCTCTACAATTCTTATGCGGTAGTTAGTTTGCGGGGGGCGCGCCAGGATGAAACTGAGAGTCAATGGAAACTCATTACGCTTGCGCGTGTCGCGCTCAGAGCTGTCCCGTCTAATGCAGACCGGTCGCATTGAAGAGACGATTCAATTCGCTCCAGAAAATCACGCGAGACTGACGTATGCCCTGGAGCACTCTTTGGAGCAGCGGGAAATGACAGTGCGCTACCGGCCACAGGAGGTAACTGTGGTCATTCCTCGTGAAGAAGCCCAGCGGTGGTCTGCAGGGGACCAAGTCGGATTGTATTGGGATTACCGCGTTGGAGATGGAGTGCTCGCGCTGGTGGTCGAAAAAGACTTTGCCTGTCTCGGCGGCAAGGACGCAGACAACGAAGACAAGTTTCCGAACCCAAATCATGGTGCGGCCTGCTGACTCAACCCGATGCCCGAAAATGTCAAGGTTTTAGTCGGGCTTTACAGGCTGCGGAAAAACTCATTTCAGCGCGAGATAAGCGAGGTTTTGTAACAGGGCATGACTTCAGTCATGCCACAAGTAGCTCAAAATAGACGTGGGCTTTAGCCCCTGCGGGAATTCTTTCAGTGCCCCGGATCAGATCATGGCCTTTTTCCGCAGCCTGTTTAGCCCCCGGGGGATGTTTCTGCCTCTATACCATCAGGAGAACTGCCCTAAAATGTGAAATATAGCTCTAATTTTCAATGAAATATGCTGGTCGGGGCGGAGGGATTCGAACCCCCGACCCTCTGCTCCCAAAGCAGATGCGCTACCAGGCTGCGCTACGCCCCGACGTTCAGTTTCGATTGTATCGCGAATGGGATTTCTGTTGGGCTCTCGGCCGATATTCAGCGGCTGATGAGCCACGCGACGAACCACACCACAAGAATCACGGGCAACGCAAACACTAGCGCCAGGCCCATGATCAGCAGGAGCAGAAAACTCCAATCCCGCCAGGTGGTGTGCTTCCGCGGTTCGCCCAGGTGGCGCTGGAGCAGACGGTAATTGCGGCGGTTCGCCTTCCAGGCGATGTCAAAGATGTCGCCAAAGATGGGAATTGTGCCGACCAGCACGCCAATGCCGAGATTCGCGGCCATGCGGGCGAGCGTCACGTAGGGAACGCCGCGAACCCACGCGGCCACCGGAATCACCAGCGACAGCAATCCGGCCAGCACGTCGCCCAGGCCAGGAACCAGCCCGATAATCCCATCCAGGCCAAAGCGAAATTGGGTGCCAGGGATGCGAAAAGCCTCGTCGAGAAGAGTCTCGAGCCCTTGCAGCGTGCGGTCGCGGAAGATCCATGCGCCGCGATTCCAGCGGTCGGCACCCGCGGCGCTGGCCGTTGCCGTAACATTTGTCCGGTTTTCGTCGTAGCCGTGCATCGGCACTTCCCCCTGGCTGACCCGCTCGGCCGCAACACCTCGTTCGATGCTACAATCTATAGGGTATACGGCGGCTATAGTTCAGTGGCAGAACGCCTGTCTGTGGCACAGGATGTCGTGGGTTCGATCCCCACTAGCCGCCCCAATAGAAAATAAAAGACTTAGATACATACCACCACTTCAGCGGGCAATAGCGGGCAACGGTGCTATACTTCCTCTACTTTCCTAAAGAGGTATAGTCATGGGGCTGCAGCTCTATCGCCGCCATAGCAAAGCATGCAAAGCCAAGCGTCCGGAAGACTCCACAACAGGCAAATTTGAGGAAGGAAGACGGCGCTGGAAGAAGTGCTCCTGCCAGATCTTTGCCTCTGGCACGCTCGGCGGAAAATTCAAGAGGCAGTGCACTGAGAAGTGGGAATGGGACAAAGCTGAGGCGGTTGCAGATGGATGGCAAAAGGCTGGAAGCTGGCCCAGCGGACCAAAACCGCCCGTCTCTGTACCGGCACCTGAAGCCAAATCATCTGAGGTTGCCGCTCCTCAACAAGCGCGAAAGGTGATACGCGAGGCAGTGGAGGCGTACCTGTGGCTCGCCAAAATTCCGTCCGTCACTGACGGGACTTCCTCTTAACAGTTAAGGCAATTCGGGTACGCGTGGTTTAGGGCCCTGAAGGCCTAGTAGCTATCTTAAAGAAAACACAGCGAGTTCTGTCTGGATGGAATTTTGGCGAAGGACAGGTGTGAACGTGAAATTCTCGTTTGTGCGGCCGTTCTTTCGGCAGCAAATGGTTTACCTTGCCCTTTCTGCGGTCCTTGTCGCCATTATCTGGGCGATGGGAGAGCAGATCAATCCTGTATTGGTTGTCGTGTTCACACTTTGTATAGGAAATCTTCTCTCGCCCGCAATCAGCCGGGTGGAGTTCCTCTATTCAGGAAGGCCATTTCCGTTCAACTGGCTGATTTTTCTGCCGATCCTGCTTGTCCTGACGGTCCCCGTCTACCTGATTTCGATCACGGCTATATGGTTGCTGATTCGACTTAAGCCCCTGTTTTCTACAGTCTGTAACCTGAATTAAATATCCCAGCAACCAGATTTAAACATTCGATTGCTACGTTAAGCCATCGGCACTGATCAAGCGCGAGCCGCTTCCCCCAGGAGGTTCGTCAAGGTCGCGCAAAGAAACCCAGCTCATTCCACCTTCGGAGGTTCACCGTGACACCCTCTATCCCCAAAGCGCATAAGCGTCTCTTCGCACTAGCCTTATCCGCACTTGTGTTCTGCTTCTCTTCAACGCTGCACGCGCAATCAGCGGCTTCGATCGAAGGCACAATCGTCGATGCGCAAGGTAAAGCGGTAGCCAGCGCACAGGTCAGCATAAAGAACGAAGCCACAGGCGCAGTTAGCGTTGTCAAAACCAATGACAGCGGCTATTACTCCATTAGTAGCCTGGCGGCAGGTAAGTACACAGTCGAAGTTAGTTCCACAGGCTTCGCCACTAACTCAAAAACCGGCGTCGAAGTTATAGATGGACAAACTCAACAAGTCGGCATGGCACTTGGCATCAACACACTAACAACGCAAGTTACTGTCAACGCAGGCATCGATTCCATCGCCGCGGAAACCGCGCCAAGCGGCGGCTTTGTTGAGGAGCGTTCTGCGCAATCGCTCATCTCAAACACTTATGTAGAGAACTTCACATCTCCTGTCGCCGACTACGGCGAGATTGTGCAGATTGTGCCGGGCACGTTCACGCTGAGCAGCGACGGCGTGGGGCTGGGGCAGAGCAAGACTTACTTCCGCGGATTTCCGGATGGCGACTTCGATATCGATTTCGACGGCATTCCGTTTTACGACACCAACTCTCCGACGCATCACTCCTGGGCGTTCTTTCCGTCGCAGTGGATCGGCGGAGTGGATTTCGATCGCAGCCCTGGATCGGCTTCCACAATCGGGCCTACTCCGTTTGGCGGGTCCATCCATTTGCTTTCCACGCCTCTGACCAACGACCAGGATGCGCGCGCGACTTTCTCTTACGGGACGTGGAATACGAAGCTCTACGACGGGGCATTCAACTCGGGTGCATTCGGATTGTTTGGCGGGGCCAAGAAGTCGAATCTGTTTATCGACGTGCACCACATGAGTTCGGACGGCTACCAGACATTCAACTTCAACACGCGCGACGCCGGCTCTCTGCTCTACCAGTACACCTTCTCGCCCAAGACTGTACTAACCGGCTTCGCCGGCGTGATTCAGCTGCAGGCGAACACTTACGGGTTGAGTCCGACGCGCTGCCAGACGCTGGGAACGGCCACCGGCACCAGTTACTCTTGCGCCGCGATCACAACTTACAAGGGAGTTACCTACAACACGGCGCCCAACGGAATTCTCCCTTATACCGGCGCGGGCTTCAACTTCATGATGGTTAATAACTCCGATCCCGCGAACTGGCTTGCCTACCAATACAACCACTACCACGTGCCGACGGACTTCGAGTATGTGGGACTGAAGACCGAGTTTGGACGCGGCTGGTACATGGAAGTGAAGCCATATACCCTTAACTACGACAACGCGGAGCTGTTTACGAACGCCACCGCGATTACAGAAGTTACGCAGGCCGCGGGCGTCGCGAACCCCTCTTTGGTCCCGGGGTCGGTTGTGGCCCCGAACAGCAGCGGCGTTCCCACGCTTTACTACGGCGGCGCGGCTGTTGCTCCGTGCAATGTTCAGGTCGTCAAGAAGGGCGTTTCGGCGGAGCCTTGCGCCGTGGACAAGTACAACAGCTATCGCAAATACGGCGAGACTTCGGTGCTGACGCAGACGTCGAAGTTTGGCGTGTTTCGGGGCGGCGTGTGGTATGAATGGGCGCGCACCGACCGGCACCAGTATCCGAGCGATCCGTTGAACAACTGGGCCGATCAGCCGCTGTCGAACTTTGCAGAGCAGTTCTGGACCAACTCGTACCAGCCGTATTTTGAGTACGAGTTCCATGTATTGCCGAAGCTGAACATCACCGCCGGGACAAAGTTTGCGGCTTACACCTTCGACATTCTGCATCATGCCGACAACGGCAAAACGGTAGGCAACTTGTGCCCGCTGGGACAGACCACGGGCTGCCCGACAACGGCGACCGATACGGGCACTTTTACCACGTGGCTGCCGTCGCTCGATGCCAACTATCGCATCATGCCGAATTGGTCGGTGTATGCACAGGGGTCGACGGGGAGTATCGTGCCGCCGAGCAACGTCTACGACTTTAACCACACTCCTTCAGCGACGGCTCCCACGCCGGGGTTGCTGACGCCGCCGAAGCAGCAGAAATCGACGATCTATCAGGGCGGCACGGTGCTGAAGCTGCAGAGGGCGACGCTGGATGCGGATTACTATCACATCCGGTTCCAGAACAGCTACTCGGGCGTGGTGGATCCGACAACCACCGAGACGGTCTACTACGTGCAGCCGAGCTCGATTTCCCAAGGTTTCGAGGCGGAGAGCAACATCGTAGCTTTTCACGGTTTCGGGTTGTATCTGAATGGGACCGTGGGCACGGCGTATTACACGGGAGCATTGAATGCCGGAACGGCGGCCAGCCCTTCTATCGAAAAGACCCCTTCCGGGTTGTGGGTGGCGCAAACGCCTTCGGACACCGAGGCGGAAGGAGTTACTTACACTTCGAAGAGCTTCGACCTGGGCTTCTTCAACAAGCGGATCGGCTCAGAGCGAATGGACAATGGGGCCTACCATAACCAGGCCATCGTCGATCCATTCAGCACCACAAATGCCTACGTCAATTACACGGTGCGCGGTCATTCCATCTTCGATCAGACCAAGATTCGCCTCATCTCGAACAACCTGCTCAACCAACACAACCTGCAATCGGTCGGGTTGACAGCAGCTCCGCTGACGCAATTGATTCCGGGCACGACTTATACTGATTCATTCAACACGACCGGGCCCACACCGCTGGCGGGGGCCGACACACCGAGCTTCATGGCGGGGCGGAGCTTCTCGTTCTCGGTAACCTTCGGTATCGCTCCAAGAGAACGCAAATAAGTCAGCGCTAAGTACTCATAACTCGGCCGCGCCTGTGAAGATAAACCACAGGCGCGGCCGAACGTTTGTTTAGTGCGTCAGGAACGATTCGTTGCCGAGAATGCGATAGAGAGTCGATCGACTTATCGAGAGTTGCCGGGCTGCACGAAGCTTGTTACCCCGGTTGAGATCGAGTACATGCTGGTTCAAAACTATTAGGAGTGGAGTGATGGAGAATTTGCCAGATTTCTCATCAATGAACGAAACCGATCTTAGATCAACCGTAGCCTCAATGAGGCGTACTTGCTTCCGCGAGAGCGGGCTGATGACTTCAATGGGTGGTTGAATCGCGGAGATACTCGTAAGCATAGGGCTAGGAGAGTCCGATGATTTCGGCGATTTTTCAGTCGAGAAGTATACTCGGCGGCCAAAACGCTTTCGCGCTGCATTGACTTGACGCGAAAACTCTGTATCGGATCGAAGGCTAATGCGTAGCCCTTCTTCTGAGCGGCTCAGAATCTTGGCAAGCAGCCCAGTAGTCAGCAGTGGTCCCGACGATTTAAAAAACTCCTCTTTTGCGCTAGCACCCGCGTAGTTCCATGTGCGATATGCCGGCCACTCAGGACCATCGACCAGAGGTTGAGGCACTCAGCTGCATTCGTGCCAGTAATCAGTACCAGTACTTGAACTCGGGCCAGTCGGCTGCATAGGTGCGCTTGCGGTTACGTAGCCAGAAGTAGTGGTGGTGCTCGTGGTCCATAATCCAGGGTGCGTCGAAGGGGCCGAGATCGACGACTTCGGCGTAGGTGTCCGTGTAGTCCTCGCGATGGTCGCCGAGTGTGAGGACGGATTCGCCGGTGTAGTTGTTCCATCCCCAGTAGAAGTAGTTTTGATGGCCACTGATGGCGGTAGGGAGGCCGTATTTTGGACCGAGAACGTTGACCGCGCTGGCCTCGCCGTAGTTTCCGCAGAAGATGGCGGTGTGAGCGCGCACATCGGGCGAGAGAGCGTTGTAACGCTCGGCGAAGCCTTCGACCATCTGCGGCCAACCGAAGCGGTCGGAGAGGTACTGCGGGAGGGGGCTGGTGAACTTTTCGGATTTGACTTTGTTGGCGCCAAAGCGGGCGGTGTAGGCGGTGTATTTGTCTGGCGGCAGGACGGTGAGCATGATGGGAGCGGTGGCCCGGCAGAGCAGGTAGGCCAATATCACCGTGTAGACAAGGGGTGGCCAACTGCGGCGGATGAGTGCGCCGAAGGCTACAGCCCCGGCGGCGAAAAGTACTGGGTAGATGGGCGCAAGGTAGTAATCCTTGGCGTGCATGAACATCATCATGGCCAGAAAGGGCAGATACGTGAGAGGGACGAAGCGCCAGGGACGGCCCTTGCGGGCGAAGGCTAGCCAGACGAGGCCACCGATCCACAGCGGGGCGGCGACGATGAGGAGCATGTTGGCCTGTTGAACGAGGAAGGCCAGGGGCGGGAATTTGGTGTTCTTGTCGGAGTGGGCGACGCCGTTGAGCAACTCGTAGGTTGGGAAGTGGTGGACCCACTGCCAGAGGAAGTTGGGGAGGGCGATGAGGATGAGCAGGGCGACGCCGGCGGCGCAGCCCTTTGTCCAGAGGATGCGGCGCTGCGGGCTGAGAATGAGGCCGAGTAAAAGGGCAATGAGAAAGAAGACGGTGGAATGCTTGTTTTCGATGCCGAGGCCGGCGAGCAGACCGAAGAGGAGCCAGGCGCGGGGGGTGGCGCTGCCTTCGGCCAGGCGAAGGACGACGAGGAGCGCACCCATCCAGAAACAGGGCTCAAAGGAGTTCATGGAGAGATAGTTGGCGGTGCCGAGGAAGACGGGAGAGGCAAGGACGGCGGTCATGGCCAGGATTTGCGCAGTGCGGCGGCCGCCGAGCTGCCAGGCGATGAGGCCGGTGAGGGCAACTGTTACGCCACCGGCAGCGAAGCTGAAAATCCGAATGCCGGTTGGCGAGAGGCCGAAGAGGGTTTCAGCGAGGCGGGCCTGGAGGGCGACCAGCGGCGGTTGATCGACGTAACCCCAGGCCAGATGATGGCCGCAGACGAGGAAGTAGAGCTCGTCACGGAAGAAACCGTAGCCGAGATGGGAGCCCCAGAGGGAGCTGACCTGATGGATCAGGAAGGTGATCGCGGCAAAGAGGGTAGCGAGCAGGAGGGCGGTGCGCAAGGGCGTTCGCACAGGAATGGGCGAAAGGTTTTCTGGCAAGGTTGTGGACTCTCTGCGGCGGTCTAGGTGATTGTACGCGGGCGGGATGGGGATGGTTCCATGAATTCATTCGGTGGTTAGTCAATGGAAATACGACTCCGCCCTCAGTGAGTGCAAGATGAATTTTCGCCATCTGACCGCGATAATGCCTGGTCACCTTACGGTATCAGGCCAATGCGCATTTCGAACCCGGCCGTCAATGGATCACTCCCTTAAAACGCCTTAGAGTCCGGGCATCGGTGGGGGCGGAACTGCGGCTACTGATCCGGCATCAGCATGCTCGAAAGGTTGTTTGGGGACCAATCCAAATAAGGTTCAAGCATTTGCCTGGTTGTCGTCGGGCACGGTGGGCCGCGAAATGTGCCGTGCGTTTAACGCGTTGCGAATGATTTCCCCTTCCGGGTGCTGGTAGACCATGGCGCTTCTTACGTCACCGTGGCCCATTGCGTTCATAACAGCTTTCAGATTTCCGGTCTTCGCCAACACGAAGCTGCCGAAGTCGTGGCGCGCACAGTAGAGAACAAGTTCGCGCGGCAGCCCTGCGGCTTGCCTCGCCCACGCCCACTGCCGGTACACCATCCCTTCCC
>PKXI01000023.1 GCA_003133425.1 Acidobacteriaceae bacterium | reverse complement strand
AACCTACAACCCTTCGGTTAACAGCCATCGAATTTGCCGACCCTCCTGCTGCCATCGGTTGCTATAAGCCACTATACAAGATACGTTTACGGCCTGTGCTAAAATTGCGAACTGCTACCCGTACCGCTTGGATTGTGACTGATTTTGAATGAGCGTGGGCACAAAAATGGGCACAATCCACTGAACGCGAAACGGTCCGCTGATACGCAATGTTGGCGCGATCTTGCAGCGATTCGCCTGTATCCCCATCGCGTCGAGCTCGCAGCAGCCGATCACAGATTAACCCTACCGCGAATCCATAGTGCGCTTGAACCATTCTACCGTGAGGCTCATCGACTCACTCCACCGGCAGGTACCACTCAATTTCGACGGCTATTTGCATTGAAGGCCGCAAAGTACTTACACACCGGCATAATCAGCAGAAACGACCCAATGGGCGGACCAAATGCGGGCAAGCGGACGCGAAGTGACCAACGCTGATTCGTGTGGAATCAACCCGAGCTATTTCTTGTGCTGGCCTTCACCTGGGTGTTGCGCGATAAATTGGCCAACGATTGCTGCACATTCTTCGAGAAAGACTCGATCTTCCCCTCCAAAGGCGCTTCGTGAATGGCTATCAATGTCGATCTCGCCGATAGCGCCGCCATCAACCCGAATCGGAACAACAATTTCGGACTTCGTTTCGAGCGAGCATGCGAGATACCGTGGATCGGATGTGACATCCTCAACAATGATGACGTCGCCGTGAGCAACGGCTGCGCCACAAATTCCCTGTGCGACCGGAATTCGCACGTGCTCTGTAGGCGCACCGCGAAAGGGCCCAAGCACCAGGACGTCAGGATCCTTGGCGTCGAGCATGTAGAAGCCGACCCAGTTGTAATGCGGCTGGCTCTCGGCGATACGAGATACGCAGAATTCCTGCAGTCAGCTAGATCCTTGGCGACGTCTGCAAACTGCCGAATATCAGATAGAATCCGCTCGAAATCTAAAATGCTCATCTTGACCAATCTTGGTATTAATTACGAAACTTTGACTTCAGTTTTGCTGTTATCTGTTGGATGACCGAGTTGGCCGGGCCTGTAAATGTGCTGGCGGGAGTATTGTGAGCCATCTGGACTGTTATAGTCCACTCCTGCCAGACCGATCCCTAGAACCTATCCATTGGAATTCTGCACATCTTTGGCAGATTATTCTTTGAGGTATACGCGAAAGCCACTATCCATGCGCCTTCGAGGCCAATTTGATGAAGGCTCCAACCTTTCGTTTTTGGACGTCTTTTTGGTTCCGGCTACGCCGGGTTAGGTTACATGGAATAGCTGTACTCAAGCACGTTACAAACCTTCTATTTGTGAAGTGATGGACAGCTTCTATCCTAAACACGAGCGCGGCCAATCTCGCGTAACTGCTTGTGCTCTCACAAATCGGAAGGGGGCAAGAATGAATGGGTTGACGCGTGGTTGTTGGGACACTATCGATGAGTGTCTCCAGTGGATTGGGAGAGGTACTGCCCGGCTTCTGCTGAGGAGGCATTCAACAACAGACGATAACGTTTTATATGCCGCAATAGGCGGTGCGCTCGTATGCGCGGTTTGCGGTGCAGTTGCCGGATTCGCTCTTGCAGATTCTTTGGGAGGTATGGGCGTGATTGGCGGAACGATCCTCGGGGGCTTGCTTGGCGTGTGCATAGGAATAATGATCGGGTCAATTGTCGAAACTATCGACAGCATGATCAAGGACCTGCTGAGATCCGAGAAATCGAAATAGCTTCTAAAGAGTGAGGGAGATCCCCCGCCTCTGGCGGGGTGGCAGTAGAACTTTGAGAATTCCTGGAGTATGTTCTCCCTCGAATTACCTGTGCTGCGACAGTGAAGGTATCAGTACGAGGCTTTTGCTTTTGCTTTTGCTTTTGCTTTTGCTTTTGTTCTTGCTTTTGTTCTTGCTTTTGCTTCGGACGGTTGCGAAAAGGCCCCTTTGAGGGGCCAGCANNACCGGTTGCGATCAGGCCCCTTTGAGGGGCCAGCAACCGTAAAGCCACCGGCTCTGCCGGTGGATACTTACATGCGGACATGGAGGTTCAATCAGCCGTCGTTGTATGGCGTCCATGAGTTCTTCCAGCCGGTATGAGTTGGGAGCATCTGATTTATGCGCGACAGCTGCTTCCGTGATGTTTGTGGACTGATCCCGAAAATTTGCATTTCGGGAAGCGGTGCATCAATTGCCGCTTAAGATGATGCTGCAAGCTATCGAAATCCTCGGTTACAGATGTGGCGTCCACCCTCCGGGAAGAACTCGCCGTTGGCTCTGCACTCAATGGAGGTAGACTCCACAAAGTAATCTAGGCGTGGGGAGCCTTTCAACCAACGCAGGCCCATAACAAAGCATAAATAAATATTTCTGGACGATCGTTCGGGGTGTCGGCACCCTTGAATCGGCAACAATGAATCACCAAGATTGTCGAATTGAATCAAGCCGGCATCCTACCTGTATAGGAATGAGGCATAAAAGTGCAGGAAGTTGCAGGCAAGGGAGCTTTTGGTAAGCCGGGGATCGAACCCCGATGGACACATAGCAACAAGTCCGGCGTAGGCACAGCGTACTCCGCGTCCAGCCATCTTTGGTTCACCATCTGGAACGGCATTGTCACGGAAGTCTACTACCCAACCGTCGACCGACCGCAGCTTCGCGATCTCCAATATCTCATTACCGACGGCAGGGCCTTCTTCCATGAGGAAAAGCGCGATCTAACTGTAAAGATGGAGCGCATCTCCGATCATGTGCTCGGCTATCGCTGCATCAATGCGGACACCGACGGCCGCTATACCATCACGAAGTACATCATCGGCGACCCGCACCTTCCCTGCCTGCTCCAGCGTACCCGCATCTCCGGTAAAGACAAGACGTCTCTCACGAATCTGAAACTATTCGCGTTGTGCGCGCCGCACCTGGAGGGCGGTGGATCCGGTAATAACGGCTACGTCACCAGTGCGAACGGCCAGCGCATCCTGATGGCGCAGAGGGGCGCCAAATGGATGGCAATGGGCGCGACTGTTCCCTTTTTGCACCTCTCCTGCGGCTATGTCGGTATAAGCGACGGCTGGACCGACCTTCACGACGACTTCAGGATGGATTGGGAGTTTGAGCGTGCCAGCGATGGAAATATCGCCCTGACAGGAGAGTTGGATATTAGCAAGACTCAGGAATTTACGCTCGGCCTCGCGTTCGGGGACAGCGAACAACGCGCCCTCGCAAATCTGTTCCAGTCTCTCGGAACGCCCTTCGATGAGCACCTGGCACGGTATAAGAAACAGTGGGATGAGACGACCTCGCACCAGCGGCCGCTCAAGAGCGCCTCCTTTGACAAAGGCAATCTCTATCACAGCAGCTACGGTCTCCTGCTTGCACATGAAGACAAGTTCTTCGCCGGCGCCCTCATCGCGTCGCTCGCTATTCCATGGGGCGAAGCAAGGGGTGACAACGATCAGGGCGGCTATCATCTTGTGTGGACCCGCGACATGGTCAACAGCGCAACTGCACTGCTTGCCGCCGGCGACACGGCGACTCCGCTCCGGGCGCTTATCTACCTGGCCGTCTCTCAGAATGCCGACGGCGGGTTCCCACAAAACTTCTGGGTCAACGGAGATGCCTACTGGAGCGGCATTCAGCTTGATGAGGTTGCCTTCCCGATCATGCTCGCGTGGCGTCTTCGCTGCGAAAGGGGTCTGGCCGATTTCGATCCCTTCAGCCTGGTTAGCAGGGGCGCTGCTTATCTGATCCGCAATGGTCCCGTCACTCAGCAGGAGCGCTGGGAGGAGGCCTCCGGCTACTCGCCCTCCACGCTCGCCTCAAATATTGCAGCGCTCATCTGCGCGTCGCTTCTCTTCCGTGAGCGTGGCGACACGGCGACCGCAGCCTTCATCGAAGAGTATGCCGACTACCTTGAGTCTCACATTGAAGGCTGGACTACAACCACGACAGGCTCGCTCGTCGAAGGCACGTCCACGTATTACATGCGTATCCTACCCGAGCAGGTTGGCCAGGAGCACCCTGCGGAAGACAAAGAATCCCGCGTTCTGCACATCGCCAACCATGCCTCCGGTGAGCAGTGCGATTTTCCCGCGCGCAACATCGTCGATGGCGGATTTCTGGAATTAGTCCGCTACGGTATCCGAAGGCCGGACGATCCCACCGTCGTCGCCACCCTCAAAGTGATCGACGCTGTGCTCAAGACGGACACGGCTGCGGGACCAACCTGGCACCGCTACAACCACGACGGATATGGCCAGCAGCAGGACGGTGGTCCCTTCACCGAGCATGGTGTGGGCCGCGTTTGGCCGCTGCTCACTGGTGAACGGGGCCATTACGAGCTTGCCGCTGGTCACAGCATGGAAGCCTATATCCGCGCCATGGAGAATCTTGCTTCAACAACCGGCCTGCTCCCTGAGCAGTCCTGGGACGAGGAGGACCGGCCCGAGATCTATATGTGGGCCGGCCAGCCCACTGGCTCCGCCATGCCACTGATGTGGGCCCATGGTGAGTATATAAAGCTTCTTCGCTCCACTGCCGATGGCAAGGTCTACGACGCAATTCCGGAAGTTTCCAAACGCTACCTTGGCGAGCACGGCAGGAGAAAGCAGTTCGAAGTCTGGAAGTCGAACCGCCATGTGCGCTTCATGCGAGTTGGTGAGATTCTCCGCGTGCAGGGCCATGCAGCCTTTATACTTCACTGGTCGAATGATAACTGGAAGACTGTGCGGGACAACCAGTCGAGTCAAAACTCACTTCAGATCGACTATGTTGATCTTCAGGATGTAGCGACATCGTCGGGCACTTGCATTCGCTTCACCTTCTACTGGACTGAGGGCAACAGCTGGGAAGGGCGCGACTACTCAGTCACTGTGCGCTAGCGTGCCCTCTTTTGCTGTCATAATCGACTCTGGCCGACCAGCACGCCGCCGAGAAGATCGTTCCTCGTGATCTCGGCGTGCACGTCCATTGCCTTTCCGATCCTCGTCTCCGAAAGCGCGTCGCCAGTGGCTGTCAATGTCGATCTCGCCGACCATCCCATCATTGACCCGAATCGGAACAACGATCTCGGATCGCGTTTCGAGCGAGCATGCAAGATAGCGCCGATCGGATGCGACATCGTCAACAATGACCGCGTTGCCGTGAGCAATAGCTGCACCGCATATCCCCTCGGTGACCGGAATCCGCACGTGCTCTGTAGGCGCACCGCGGAACGGACCGAACACAAGAATGACGGGATCCTTTCTGTCCCGCGTGTAGAGTCCGGTCCGGTTGTAGTGAGGTAGCCGCTCGGCCATGCGCGATACTCAGAATTCCTGCACAGCGACGATATCTGTGGCGGTGTGGGCAAAGTGGCGAATATCCGACAGGGCTTGTGCGAACTCCGAATTGCTCTTCAATTCCGTTTTCAGGTGCGTTTTTTGTTCGTTGGCTATCCGCGAGATGTGGATGCTTATTGGACTCGCAGATGGGCAGGAGGTTGCAGCAGCGTCACGCCCAGGTTCACTGCAAAGGTGCTCACGGCTGCGAGCTCAATGATTGCCGATATCGGGAGTATTTTCCAAGCGGGAGCCCAAATGTGTTCATAGGCGAGCGGCTCGGCCGCGACTCGCAGGAGACACCCGGTAAACAGCAGAAGCAGTGACCAGAACATCAATCGTGTGCTCCACAGGACGCGCATTCCGGAAAATGCAGGCAGAACGCGCTGTCCGATGGCAAACACCATGCCTGCGACATAGCCGACTGTGATGGCGTGGCGACTGGCGCCCCAGATTCCTCCTGAAGAATCCCAGATCACCGCCATCATGCCCATAATGCTCGAAACCAGCAGCCAGACATACGTGATACGCACAAACCACGGAAAGCGTGGATCGACATTTACCAGCTTAGGCGGAGCGATTGCCGGAGTCCACACATGCAGCGCATCGATGGCCAGCAAAGTTGCAATCAGAAACGCAACCGTGGCGACGGGCAGCAACGACAGAAAGGTAGCGAGAATCCCCGCGAGGCTGAATCCATACGCCGCATACAGCATGCGTTCGCGGGGCTGCCGAAGGCCTAGGAAAATGGGCAGCCAGCGCGCGTTGAATCCCCAGATGGTTGGCACCAGTACCCCCCAGACGGACAGAACAACAAACTCCTGATCGATCTCATGCTGCAGCGCGGGAGAATTTCCGGATAGACCCTGCCAAAGGAGAAGTCCGCAGTTCACAAGCAAGGCGACCATGAAGGCGATGGTTGATAGGAAGACGAGACGCATCCACGCTTCCGGTTTTCTCTGTAGAGCCTCGGGGCGATGCCTACGCACCGAGAGAAAGAACAGAACGAAAGCAAAGAGTTGCAGGAAGCCGGAGGACGGCAGTGCGACCCGCCATGCATCTCCAGTGACTCCAGCGAACCAGCGCGCGAGTACGCCTATGGTCCAAACCGCCCATATGATCCAGCCGGCTCGCGCTGGAAAGTTCTTCGTACCCATCATTTTGGTCAGCGAGTAAAAGCCGATGCCGAGAATGAAGGAGCCGATCCATCCAAAAATCTGGGCCTGTCCGTGAGCCTGCAGCCAAGCCTGCGGTATCGAGGAGGGCTGGTGCTCCTGCGAGATGCTCAGAAGATTCCATACTCCCAGGAAGGTGCCCGGCAGCAGCATGAACAGCATGCCGCTGATCACGAAAGCTATGACCAGATGCTGGCTCTGGCGCTCCCCGGCAATGCGTGCGGCATTGGCCTGGCTTGAAATCTGCTGATCTTCGTTCATACCCGCCATCTCGCAAGAACCTGTTTACAGAGAGAAAGCATGATGAGGCCTATACGCATGTGCGAATGAAGTCGTATTCGGTGCTCCCGGAGCGCTTAATCGCATGTGGCAAATATGGATTCTTCCCCGCCAATATTATCGGGGACTACTTCCTTCGTCGGAAGACAAACCGGGAAGGCCATGAGCGGTGCTGATCGCTTGCCGGTTCATCGCACCAAGGGAAACATTCCTTCCCTGTCACGAACCTAAACAAGCTCAGCTAATGGAAACGAACGATGACTACGAGAAGGCTCGAGATAATTCTGCCTGTGCGTGGTTGTCAGAAACTTGGTAAAGCCCGTGTTCTCATCGGAGAGGTTGAACTTCTCTTGCAACGCGATTCCATCCATCTCGAGACGGATCTTTTCAAAGAGCTGCGCAGAAGCCGCAAACCCAACAAAATGAACCCCCGGCATCGGCTTAGGACTGACAGGACCGTCGGAATCGAACTCGAATGGATGTTCGACCGTGTCGAAATCCTGTCGAAGGAATATCACCGTTCCTTTGGGCAAACGATCTCCGTACACCGTAGTAGTTTCCTCTCCCAGTCGTGAAAGGAATTGCATTTGCGCATTGTGCCCCAAGATGCCATGCGCTCTCGCGTCCTCCTCCAGCGCCTCCTTGAAGGTGCTGGTTTCCGGGGCCTGCGATGGGGAGAGGATCTCTTCGCCTTCTTTGCGACGCGGATGGAACATGCGGTGTAGCCGATCCTGATGATTCATTCCATACCATCCCTCGAGATCGATGTTGATATGTGAGAGATGCATCATCGTGCCGTGAGCAAAGTAGCTCGCGGGTGTTTGATCGGTGTAGCCTGGAATGGTTTCGAAACTCGGTAGCGGTCCTTGGGCTAAACCATGAACGTGGCTTGAGGTGAATCCCATAAAAAGCATCGCGCCGGCCGGAATCTTCTTTGCGCCTGGAAGGCTCAGGCGCAGACCCATCTTGCGCGGCATGCCGCTGCCCGCAAATCCGCGACGGATTGAGGTCACAGCAACCAGATCTCCAACGTAGACGTTCTCTCCGGGGATCCCGTTCAACAGATGCTCGCCCGGTTGAAACAGCGCCTGCATGACGTCGTTGATGTGCTCCTTGTAATCACTTTTGAAGTGAAAGGAGATATCGTTCTTTTCGAGAATGAGATTCTCAGGGTCTTTGGGAAACCGGATGGACTCGATCAAGGCCCACTCTCCAGGCTTCCCCTTCTCCAGCATACGAGGCATCAACTTCCCGGTTATGCCGGCGGGGATGTAATCCCTGAAATAGGGAAGGCCATAAGCCACCTGGGTCAAGATACCTCCCGGACTCAGCGGATAAATCGCTTCGATCTCGGTTAACGCTGCGTGCAGACGTGCCTGCGCGCGTTGCAATGCCGCGACGTCGCCCTTTACGAGGTTCAATCGGGCCGTGACGATTGTGTGCCACAGAGGAACACAAGCAACGGGGACTCCACTATGATCTTCCACGTTGACGCCTGGCAATTCATATTGCGTCTTAGGCGGTTCTGAGTAGGACCGTCTCGCATAGTTAACGACCGAAGTCCAATCAAATGCGTTCGAGTTATCCAAACGATTCTCCTTCGCTCTTCCGTGAACCGGCCCTGCATGGCGCGGACTGCACTACATCCTCTATTCGCGATCTTCCCTCAGTTGGCAAAAATCATCGTCGCAGCGGGTATAAACGGAGCCTACTGCTTTACGCTACGCTTCGTATGGGGCCTCAGCTATGACTTCAGTCATGGCTCAGGCTATTCCAATTCGAATGCAGCATAGCCACAGATGAGACCGATTGCATGACCGAAACTTGTATTTCGCGAGCTAGAGTTTTCTGCCAGGACACAATAAATAAGAGATATGCTGTTAGGCCAAGAAATGGAAATGGACTTTTTGTGAGAACCCTCAGTAGCGCTAGTAATGCAATCGCGAGAAATCCGTTCACAAATACATAGGTAGCCCAAACCAAGCGTGGGGAATTCGATCAAGTAGCCAAGCCAGTCTCACGGGATCGAGAAGGGCCGCAAGGTATTCAAGCCCCCATTGCTGCCGCTCGCGCTCTGATTTAGCGATGTGCCTTGAACCCCTTAGATATTAGGCAGCAGGTCAAAGTATTCGTCGTCTTCGTTCTTTCCGCCTTCTCCCTCGCCGAGCTGTTTCTCAGATTCAATGAATTCGATGCGTTCGATCCATTTGACCATCTTGTAGCCGAGCTGGTTCTCAACTCGCAGCCGCAATGGAGCACCATAAACTTCTGGAAGTCGTTGCCCGTTCATATGCGAGGCTAGAAGGCATTGTGGCTTCAGCACATTCTCAATGTTCTGCGTATCGTAATAGGAGCCGCCGTAAAGTGCTTCTCCAAACGAAAAGAAGGCCACAACTTTGGCTTCCGGCTTTGGCCGCACTAATTCGATGAGCGTTTTCATTGGGATACCACCCCACTTCGCAATGCCGCTCCATCCCTGGATGCAATGATGCATGGTAATGTGCTCGATTTCGCCAAGCTTTTCGATGTCGGCGAGAGAAAGCTCGATTGGCTTTTCGACCAATCCTCCGACCTTTAACCGGAAATCTTGGAAGCCGCTCTCCGCAAGAAGCTTCCAATCGCTTCTTACGGGTATCTTTCCATTGGGCCAAAAGTAGGGTGAGATATCTTGCTCGGAATACTTTTGCTGAGGAGAAAGCCGATTCAAAGTGAGGAGTTGCATCGGATACGCTACGAGTTTCAGGGCATGCTGCAGCATACGCGGGTGGTTCCATGAGATGTAGTGAGCCGCAATCCANNGATCAAGGTCACATGCACCACGAGGAACGCAAAAAAGCTGAGCATAGTTAGAAAATGAATAGAACGCGCCGATTGCCGACCGCCAAACATCCGAGCATACCAAGGAAAATGATTCACCACGGCTGGCGACATGGCGATGCCAGTCAGAATAGCTAAAGGACCGAATAAGAAGACGACTGCGAAATACGCAATTTGCTGCAGAGCATTGTACCCATAAAACCCGTTTGGTTCCGCGGGCAAATGAAACGTAGCGTAATGTACCCAGGTGTTCCAAGCCTGGAGAATTACGACAGAAGAAGTGGGCACCAAACGCCGCCACTGTTCGGTGTCAAAGAGCATAATGACGAACAAGATACCCGTGATGATGAACCCGTGAACATTGATGAAGTGCCAAACCCGCGCAACGCCGATTGTGTGCCGATAGCCTGGCGTAGCTACAAGCGGAGAAATGTAACGGGCATCGTCTTTCGCAGTCCAGATGCGATCGCGAGGGACTTTGAGCGGCGTCAATCGGATCCACTCGCTTCCGGGCGTGCAGCCATCATTGAAATATAGGCGCGGGTGATCCACCAGGATCGAAAGACCGCTACGAATCAGCATCATGACAAAGAGGAAATTGAAGAAGTGGCAGTAGCGAACCCACAGCGGAAACCCGTGTGGTCCAGCGAAGTTATTGGGATAGATCTGCGGAACGGGAGGAATGTACGGCAGCCCGGCAACGGCCATCTCGACCCACGCCGCGGCAATGAGGAACACTATGACCGCGCATGTCCCAATCACGATGGACGGCCTGATCCACACCCGAAAACGACGATCCGGAGGGTAGTGGACTGCTCCATGCTCAGCGTCAAATGAGATCATGCTTTCACCTGAAAGGCACCGTAGCTCTTTAAGGACTGCGGAATGGACTTTATTCAGGAGCGGTCCTACTTTATTGCAAGTGGAAGGCTGCAATTAAGCAAGGCCGCCCTTGATTCATTGAGGTGGAGGTCCGGATACGAGTTTGGCACCCGAAATCAATGAGGTAAACGAGCTAGTTCCAGTGTCGGCGCGACAGACCCGCACCCACAATAGTACGTTTGTCCTTTCACGAGAAACGTTCATCATGCGAGTCGCACCGGGATGAGCGACCGGTCGCGGTTTATCAGCATGATTGTAACCCTGACCAGTTAGGCCGATCTGCGTGCACTGAATTCCCGAAGTACTTTCCGAGCACAAACCTCGCCGAAAATAGTTTCAGTTGCTTGTAACCTATGACCATTTTGACGCCGCTATGCATGTAAGCGCTGTCGTTCGACGGCGCTTTTCCGGATATCTCCTACACGGGTTCTCGGTATGCGCACAGCTATAGTTGTACCGTCGAGCAGTATTCCTGTGTCATTGAAGTAAAGCGATTTGCGAGCCAACATGAAGTCGGCTGGTAAAGCAGAAGAATTGCTCAAGCCGGGAATAGGCACGCGATGAAGACTGCTAATCATTTCGGAATTATTCGAAAGTTGGTTTTAGTATTTGGCTTCTGGTACATCGCATTTGGGACAGGGGCAAAAGCTGTTGTGGCACTTGCTCAAAGCCAAGCGTCACATGCAGAAAGTGCTGTACATGCAGCTAAAGCCGCTGATATCGTTCGCGATCCAGCCGATCTTCCGCCGCCGATCGGTGACCGCGCACCAGCTGTTGTGAAGGTGACTCTCACTTCCAAGGAACTCGTAGGCGCACTCGATCCGGCGAGCGGCACGACCTATCGCTATTGGACCTTCAACGGCAAAGTGCCGGGGCCATTCATTCGCGTCCGGCAGGGAGACACGGTTGAAGTAACACTCCAAAACTCCAAAGACAGCCAGATGGTGCACTCGCTCGACTTTCACGCGGCGATAGGACCGGGCGGCGGCGCGGACCTCACGCAGGTCCCGCCCGCTCAGTCGAAGACCCTAACTTTTCAGGTCAATACTCCAGGACTGTTTGTTTACCACTGCGGCAGTCCCATGATTGCCCAGCACATAGCAAATGGCATGTATGGACTGATCCTTGTCGAACCACCGGGAGGGCTGACGCACGCCGACCGCGAGTACTACATCATGCAAGGTGAGATCTACACGACGGCAGCGAAAGGAAAGGCTGGTCTGC
>PKXI01000387.1 GCA_003133425.1 Acidobacteriaceae bacterium | reverse complement strand
CAAAGTTAATAACAGGCTCTAGGATCAACGCCCTTGAACCGCAAAAGGCTAAGACATAGTTGACGGGATTGCTGGACGCCACCGGTTTTCTTTACAAAAGCAGAGTTGCCGATTCAAGCAAATGTCCCAAGTTTTCGGCCAGCTCATCCGCGTGTTTCAGCGCGGACTTCACCGGTGCCTTCGTTATTGGTTCTCTTGACCGCGCTTTCTGGTGGTGTTAGGGTTTTTTTGCACACGTTTGCATTCCTGGAGGAAGCATGGCCCAAACTGAGTCGCATGTCCAATACAAGAGCCCACTCTTTCAAATGACGGAGACCACGCCCACGTGCCTGTGGAACGATTCGGCCGCCATCGAAGAGCTCACTTACTCGATTGAACACGGGGCTGTGGGCGCCACCTGCAACCCCTCGATCGCCGTATCCGTGCTCAAGCAGGAAATGGCGACTTGGAAAGTCCGCATACAGGAGCTTGCGGAAAGCTTCCCGAAGGCAACAGAAGATGAAATCGCGTGGATGATTGTGGAAGAAATGTCCGCGAACGCGGCCAAACTGCTTAAGCCGATCTTTGATCGGGAAAAGGGTCGCAATGGGCGCCTCTCAATCCAGACTGATCCCAGGAACTATCGCAACTCCGATGCGATGTTGACTCAGGCCGTTCGGTTCAGCAAACTGGCTGCGAACATGATCGTCAAGATCGCGGCCACGCGTGCGGGAATTGTCGCAATGGAGGAAGCCACCTACCGCGGCATCAGCATCAACGCGACTGTCAGCTTTACGCTGCCGCAGGCCATTGCAGTTGCAGAGGCGGTGGAGCGGGGCCTGAAGCGCAGGGAAGCTGAGGGGCTTGATATCTCAACGATGGGTCCGGTGTGCACCATCATGGTGGGACGGCTCGACGACTGGCTCAAGGTTTTGTTGGACAAGAAGAACCTTTCCGTCGATCCCGGCTACCTCGAGTGGGCTGGGGTCGCAGTCTTCAAGAAGGCGTACAGGATTTACCGCGAGCGTGGCTATCGGCTGCGGCTTCTTTCTGCGGCATTTCGGAATCACATGCACTGGAGCGAATTCATCGGCGGCGACGTTGTGATCTCTCCGCCTTGTGCCTGGCAGCGACGCTACAACGCCAGCGATATCGAAGTGATTCCCAGGATCGATACGCCGGTCGATGCAAGGATTGTCGACACGCTTCTGAGTAAGTTTCCTGACTTCGAGCGCGCCTACACTGAGAACGGCCTGTCCCACGAGGAGTTCGATACCTTCGGGTCAACACGCAGGACTTTGCGGGGTTTTATCGGAGCCTGTGCGGAGATGGACGGGATCATTCGGGATATCATCCTTCCCAATCCCGATAAAGAATAGAGGCGCGTTAGCGAATCCACATCTGCGGATTGCTGATCGAGACCGCGCTGAGGCCTTGCGCCAACAATTCTTCTGCTTCCTTCATATTCTGGATCAGCCCGCCACCCACAACGGGGAGATCCGGGGAGATGGCGCGCACCCGTTCCAGTATCTTCGGAGCAACCAGCGCAGGCAAAACCTCAAGCGCATCTACGGGCGTATTCTTCAACTGGTTTGTGATGGTGTCCATCGCGCCACTGTCCAGAAGAAATGTCCTCTGAATTCCATACAGGCCGATGGAAAGCGCGTGCCGCAACGGATCCAGATGCGTCGAGATGATGCCACGCGCACCGGCGCGTTTCAAGTAGTTGACCGCATACCGGTCGCGCGAGAAGCCGTTGAGCAAGTCGAGATTGACGATGGGGAGCTTATCCGCCGCAAGAATCTTCTGGATCATCGCTTCACAGTTTTCCGGATCGCCTGTCAGCAGATAGACGATCTTGCCATGTGCTGCGATTGCCTGGTCTACGAATTCAAACTTGCGGACTGCAGGGATGATAGGAGTGGCCTGGCAGAAAACCCGCAGCGGCGTCTGTTGTTCTTGCATGATTATCGGGTACTCCTTCAGGCGCGGATCTTCGCACCGGGTCGAAAAATGAGGCGCTCGGTCGAGCATACACGCAAACTAACGGCTCATCACAGAACATGCGGCAAAAGGACAACCCATTTTAAACACCGCGCTCATACGAGAGCTGTCGTTGTTCAGAATAGAGCAGTGGTTAAAGGCGGAAACCTTGACAGCAGGCGCCGATTGGAGTGATAGTTAACTGTAGTTACCCACCGTTTCGTGAAGAGTATCTGAGAGAGCGCGAATTGGTGTCTAGATGCTGCTGAAGAAGTCGGGGACAGGTGCCTTTCAGGCGACTTGGTCCTGCGTTCAGACTGGCAGCGGTCCGACCCTTGCGATCTCTCAGAGCTTTGTTGCCAGGTCCGGACGCCCTTCCTTCTGCAACGTATCCAATTTTCCAGGCACTTGTGCCAAAGCGAACGTTTGACCGGTAGTCGATGGTTTGTTGGCATGAATTTGTGCCGCCATCGTCCGCATGGAATTTGCCTCGTGTCTTCCGTTCTTGCCGGGCTGAAAGCCCGCAGACCGGTTAGGCGGTTCTGCCGCCGCGCTTCGTGCCTGGCCAATGCGCTCCCTTCTCCATCAGATCGAAATCTATCATGCGCATTCTGCGGCCGCGCGAGCGTGCGCACATGCAACGGCGGGGCGCAGAAGGGCTGCCCGATTCTTCACGATTCGATTTGCCCGTAGTCAATGCGAGGGGAGAAGAAATGGAATCGACACAGGTTGTCATCATCGGTGGCGGTGCGACGGGCGCCGGCATTCTTTGGGACTTGAGCCTGCGGGGCATCTCCGCCACGCTGTTGGAGCAGGGAGACATCGCAAATGGCGCAACCGGCCGCTGCCACGGATTGCTGCATTCCGGCGGACGATATGCCGTCAAGGATCTTGACACCGCCCGCGACTGTGTCACCGAGAACGGCATCCTGAAGGCCATTGCTCCGCATTGTGTTGAGGACGTAGGTGGGCTCTTTGTTCAGTGCCCTCAGGATGATCCGGCATTCTTCGAGAAATGGTGGCGTGCGGCCGGGAACGCAGGGATCCAAAGCCGCCGACTGTCCGCGGACGAAGCGCACGAACTTGAACCGAATCTGGCCACGAACATCCTTGGCGCATTCACATCTCCCGACGCGCACGTCGATGTCTTTCGCCTGGTGCTCGCGAACATTCAGGCATCCCAAGCGCGCGGCGCGCAATTTCATCCATACAGCAAACTAGATTCTATTCGCTGTGTAGACGGATGCGTGCGCGGAGTTCGTTATCGCAACACGCGAACGGGTGAAGAGGAAGAAATCTCGTGCGAAGTGGTCATAAACGCCGCGGGAGGCTGGGCCCAGAGTGTTGCCGCTCTGGCTGGCGTCGAGGTGCCCGTGCGCTGCGACAAGGGCACGCTCCTGGTGCTCAACCATCGAGCCACCGGTCGAGTCATCAACCGGTGCCGCGTGGCCGGCGATGGCGACATCCTGGTGCCCGCGGGCCCAGTCTGCATCCTGGGCACAAGCTCGATGACCGTTCCGGGCCCCGAGGGACTTTCCGCATCTCCGGATGAAATCGAAAATTTGCTGCAACTTGGCGCGGTGATGATTCCTGGAGTCGCTGACGCGCGCATTCTGCGCGTCTTTTGTGGCGTTCGATCTCTATACGCACCCCAAACTGGGAACGCCGTGGGGGGCCGCGAGATCAGCCGCAGTTTTGTCCTGATCGATCACGAGAAACTGAATGGCATACGTGGCTTCATCTCGATTGTGGGAGGCAAGCTTACCACCTATCGCATGATGGCCGCCGCGGTTTGCGATTGCGTATCAAAGAAGCTCGAAGTCGATTCGGAATGCACTACCGACAAAGTTCGGTTGCGTGCCACTGTCGACCTTAAGACTCAACATCGTGCTGCGCGATTGTTGTCTCAACCGGTCGCCGAGAAGTTGGAGCTTCGCCTGGGTCCTGAAACAGTTCGAGTGATCGAAGCCATCGAATCGCGGCCGGAATTGGCGGAACTCGCCTGCGAATGTGAACTGGTAACTCGCGCCGAGTTGGAATACGTTCTAGGAAACTCCACTTCAGCCGCGGCTCAAACCATTCCAGACGTTGGTCGGCGCACGCGCCTTGGTTTTGGCCCCTGCCAGGGAACCTTCTGCGGTTATAAGGCAATGTTGGCGGGATTTCAGACGCATCGCTGGTCAGCATCGCAAGCCGCCGCTGAATTCTCCGCCTACCTTCACGAGCGCTGGAAGGGGCAGTCACTCATCCATCAAGGCAAGCAGGTCGAACAACTCGAACTTAGCCAGCAGCTATATGGCCAAGATCCTTTTGGTGACGACCGGCCAGTATGCGTTGAGACGGGAGAGCAAGATGGATAGTCATTGCTTCGACGTGGTCGTTGTAGGTGCTGGAACCTCGGGCCTTATTGCGGCCGGGGTGGCAGCTCGCACCAATCAGAAAGTTGCGCTCGTCGCAACGGGGCCGGGAGGGTTTGTCCTCGGATCCGGATGCTTGCAGGCAAAGGAATTCACACATGCCCGCATATCGCCCTTAATGGGCGAGGCTATCGCGTTCTTTCAGGAAATGGCGCAGGCCGCAGGCGGTCCGCTTGAAGGAAACATCTCGGAAATGCACTATCTCCCGACCATTCTTGGTGACTTCCAAGGCGTAGCTCTTGCGCCCCGTTCTCTCTGGAACGCTGAGCCGCGCAACGGTTCCCGGACCGCGATTATTGGCATTCGCGAGCTATCGTGCTTTGACGAGAATTTCATGGCCGAGCGGATGAATGAGCAAGCGCGCAGACTGGGTTTTGCTTGTACTTACACAGCGCGGCAGATTTCTCTCGCGCACACATTCGGAGGCCCGGTTACAACGCCGCGCATCGCAACTCGCTTTGACAACGATCCCGGCTTCCGCTCTGAGCTGGTCAAGGCGTTGCGGCTCGCGGCGTCTGGATTCGAGCGTGCGGTAGTTCCCGGCATTTTGGGGCTGCATTCCTCTGCGCAGCAGCTTGCGCAATTCGACCGCGAACTCGGTTGTTCTCTTTGCGAGTTGCCGACTCTGCCCCCGTCCGTTTCGGGCCTGCGCTTGTTCAATCGACTTTGGAGCTATCTTCACGAGATTGGCGTAGAACTCTTCCAGGGATTCCCGGTACAGAAGGTGCAGATCCACGATGGCTCATGTCTCGAGCTGCAGGTTGCGAGTCCGGGGCACCCCATGATTTTACGCGGTGAATGTGTAGTGCTCGCAGCGGGACAGGATTCTGCCGCTCTTCTGGGCACGGAGTTTGCGGGGCATGATGAGCGGATGCGTCCCCTCACCGCTGGGGGCTCGGTAATCGCGCAGAATCTCTTCGTCGCCGAATCGAGCCCGCACGACAGAGCCGACAGCAGCGGAGACGCAATGGAAATCCTCGCAGGCTACCGCGCAGGGAATCTGGCCGCGGAAACAAGGGGGCACTATGCGACTGGATGAATTCGCCATCGACAACTGTCTGAAGTGTTCGGTTTGCAACGCCGCATGCCCGGTATACAGTGCTCATGCGCAATATCCCGGTCCCAAGCACCTGGGTCCGGAGCTTGAACGCCTGCGCTGCGAAGGTGTTGCGACGGACACTGCGTGGCTCGAATATTGCCTGGGATGTCACCGCTGCGACCTCGCGTGCCCGCACCAGGTTGGCGTGTCCGAGATGATTGCACACGCCAAGGCAAAGCACCGCAAGCCACTTGTTCGAGGCTTGCGCGACTGGTGGTTTGCGCGTCCCGGATTGTTGGGCCGGCTCACCACGATTCTGCCTGCACTTTCCAATTTCGTGCTGTCGATGGCGCCAGCCCGTTTCCTGATGTCAAAGCTCATGCAGATTGCGCCACAAAGAGTTTTCCCGGCGTACATACGGCCGGATCTGCGCACACCGACAATTGGCGCGCATAAGAAGGAGCGGCCGCGCGTGCTGTTCTTTCCCGGCTGCTTCATTCGCTACAACCGGCCGGAACTGGGCCGCAAAGTTATCGATCTTCTGGATCGAAACGGATTCACCACAGAAGTTGCTGCAACAGACTGTTGTGGAGTTCCAGCGCTGGCGAACGGTGACCGAACCAAGGCGCTCTCTCTGGCGCGAGACAACGTCCGCACTATGGCAAATCAAGTGAATGCAGGAATGCGCGTCGTCACCGCCTGCTCAAGTTGCGGGTACATGCTCAAGACTGGATTCGGCGGTTTGCTCAAGGATGATGCGGGACTCGCCGATGTAGTTCAGAGGATTGGCAGCCAGACGTTCGATCTCGCGGAGTTGCTCATGGAGCAGTCGGATGCAGGAACGCTCAACACGGAATTCCAGGCCGCCAATATGCACCTCGCTTACCATGCGCCATGCCATCAGAAGTCGCAGGGAATTGGCCGCCCGTGGTTTCATCTGCTGCGCCAGATTCCAGGCGTGACGGTTGACGATATAGATGCTGGATGCTGTGGGATGTCCGGTACGTTTGGCTTCAAACAAGAGAAGTATGAACTCTCCATGGCGATCGGCCGGCAGCTGTTCGATCGCATCAACGCGTCGCAGCCGGAGATGGTTGCTACCGAATGCGCCACGTGCCAGATGCAGATAGAACAGGGAACCACGTATAAGGCTATTCATCCCGCAGAAATTATGTTGCAGGCCTACGATAGGCAACCGCTCTGATCGCACGGAAGGCCGACGCTTAAGGCAGTTCTCCTGATGGTATAGAGGCAGAAACATNNTTTCAAAGCCCCTCTACACCAACTGGAAAACTGCCCTAAGGGTCAGTGGGTTTCACTGCTTGTACAAAGCCATTAGCGTTTGGCGATTGCGGGTCTACGCGTACTAACCCTGGCCGTCGATTCCCGCACAATCAATTCCGCATTGATCTTGATTCTGACCACCGATTCCTGGCCCGACATCAGCTTGATAAGGTTCTCCATCGCCAACTGCCCCATGCGGCGCATAGGCTGACGGACCGTCGTCAGCGGCGGCTGGGTGTAGGATGCGACGAACAGATCATCGAAACCCGCTATGGAAATATCCTCGGGTACGCGCAGCCCCTGCATATGAATCGACCGCATCGCTCCCAAGGCCGACATATCGTTATAGCAGCAAACCGCCGTTGGAGGGCCTTTCAGCGCCAACAACTCATCCATTGCGCGCATGGCCGCTTCCGGTTTACCATCGCCGCGAACCACGAGCTCGGGAAGAAACGGAATTGCGGCCGCGTTCAGAGCCTCCCGGTAACCTGCGAAGCGCTCCGTATCCGACTGATAACCGAACTGGTCGCCGATATAAGCAATTCGCCGATGACCTAGCCCAACCAGATGTTCGGTCACCGCGCGGCTTCCATCCTGATTGCAGATCATTACGGAGTGGACAAACGCACCGGGATGTTGATCGTTTACCAGGACAATTGGCACCATCATCTCTGACAAGAGGGGGAGGTATAAAGCACCCACGCGAGAAGAAGTAACGATGATGCCATCCACGCGCTGTTCTGCGAACGATTGGACTATCTTTCTTTCGCGATCGGGATCGGCGTTCGAGTCGGCCAGAAACACGCAGTAGCCATGATCGTTAGCGGTTTGCTCGATTCCGGTGACGACCTCGCTCGTAAAGGGATCGGCGACCGTTGTGACAACAAGTCCGATTGTGCGCGTCCGCCTGGTAACGAGACCGCGTGCAACAGCGCTGGCGCGATAGCCCGACTCTTTTGCGATCTTCCGGATCTTTTCGGCGGTCTTGGCATTCACGAGCGGGCTGTTCTGCAAAGCGCGGGAAACTGTCGGGTGCGATACCCGTGCCAGCCGCGCGATGTCCTTGATTGAAGGTTGGCGAAGACCTTGCTTCGAAGTGCCGGGGTGCGCAGTTCCATCCGCCTTGCCATTGTCTTTATTAAACACGGCACACTCTTTTCATCTCAGGCATGTACTATCGACCTCAGTCTGTAACAGCGCGCAGGCTCTCGTCAATGCCCAAGGTGTCCGCGCCTGCCTCCAGATGCAGAAATCATGAGTTTCTGGAATGAATTGCCTTCACGTCGCGCGGCGAGAGTCTCCACGACAAAGATAGAAGCACAATTGACAGGAAGGTCGCCGCCAAGACCGCATCAAGTGCCGCATTCCAGCCGTATCGTTCAGCCAGAACACCAATTCCTTTTCCCTCTACCACCCGTCCCACGTAGCCAAAGAGGCCGATGAGGCCGGCCGCGGTGCCGACCGCCTTCTTTGAAGTGAAGTCCAGCGCGCTCACGACAAGCAACAGAATAGTCGGATAGACAAAGAATCCGATGACTCCAAACAGGATAAGGTCGAGCCATAGCTTATTGTCTGGACTGCACAAGATTCCTACATAGGCAAGAAATACGGGAATCATGCAGAGCGTGCTGATCATTCCACGGCGGCCGCCGAGCTTGTCGGATAACCAACCTACGGCGATGCTACTGAAGATAGCGGAAAACTCCAGTGCCGCGGTACTTACTCCACCTTCTCCGAGGCTCGCGTGCTTCACCTCTTTCAAGTAAGTGGGCCCCCAATCGAGCATTGCGTACCGGGCGATATACGTAAAGAAATTGGCGCCGGCGAAAAGCCAGATATAACGATTCTTGAGGATGTAATTTACCAGCAGATCGCGCGTGCCGAGTTCCGCTTCAGTGTTAGTGTGATTGCCGGCAGGATAGTCATTGCGATATTCCTCGATGGGCGGAAGGCCTACAGACTGCGGCGTATCCCTGAGTCGTATCAAGAGATAGATTGCGCAGATGATCGCCAGTATTCCTGGAACATAAAATGCCGAACGCCATCCAAGCAACGATGTGCTGTAGGCGACGATGAGGCCGGTGAGTCCTCCTCCCACATTCTGCGCGACGTTCCAGAACGCAAACTTCGTTCCCCTCTCACCGATACTGTACCAGTGGCCCAGTGAGCGCCCGCATGGGGCCCATCCCATACTTTGTCCCAAGCCGTTCAATGCCCACAGAGCCATGTGAATCGGGTAACTGCTTGCGCTTGCGAAGGCGAAATTGCAGAGAGCCGTAAAGACCAATCCAAGAGGCATAAAGTAGCGTGGGTTGCTGCGATCCGACCACGCGCCCATGAGGAACTTCCCAACGCCATAGGATATTGCGGTTACCGCGAGCAGATCTCCGATCTGCCCTTTGCTATAACCAAGAGATTGTCCTATCTCTTTGGAGACAACCGGGAGATTATTTCGGACCAAGTAGAAAATGGCGTATCCAATAAACGTGGATTCCATAATCTGCCATCGCAACCGCGGATAGACTCGCTTGATCTGCTCTTCGGGAAGCCTGGCAATATGCGCGGCCGGCCTGAGGAATGGAAAATTCCAAGTCATGAAAAGCCTCACTGTATCTACAACGATTGAATCTGGATAATTGGACTAAGCCATTATAAGTATCGGCTCTCATCAGTTCTCAGCGCGGTGAACATCATTCACGCTGAGCTCGCCAGGAACGCTGGGAAGAGAGCCTTTGCATAGAGTACTTTTATGTAGCCGCCTGAACCTTTGATTGGCTCGTCTTGGCTGCAGAGCAGTCTCTTCATGCCATGTCGCTTTCCCGGTAGACATAGCCACTCGCAACTCCAAGAAAGTCCGCAAGGTCCTTTTCTCTCCAGGTTTCACTTCTTTTCAACTCCCGGGTCAGAAGGCGGGCGACTTCAGGCGCAGCTTCAATGGCCGCGCGCGCGTCAAGGAAAAGTGCGCGGGTACGCCGGGCAAGCACATCCTCCACCGTGCGTGCCATCTCATAACGCGCGGCCCAGACAACTTCGCGTTCCCTGAAGGGAAGGCGCGGATGAAGAAGAGCATTGAGGCCGGCATCCTCTGATGAAAGCGCACAAAGGAACGGCAGATCCGCGCCGTAGACGCGCTCCCACTCGGATGCCGTTCCTGTCGGATCCATAGTCCAGCCGTGAATCTTCAACTCCAGTGTTCGCGACGGCCGCGAGGGGAGCGAGGCGACATCGCAGGCGCGATTGATCGTATCCTGTCCCATGCGCCGATAGGTGGTCCACTTGCCTCCGGTTACCGTAATCAGGCCGGATTGAGAAACCAGAATGGTGTGGTCTCTCGATAACTGCGACGTCTTGACGCCGCCCTTTTTCACGAGGGGCCGTAAGCCGGACCATATGCTGAGAATCTCTTTTGGGTCTGGCCTGCGGCCAAAGTAGCGGGCGATATGGTCGAGGAGAAATTTCTTTTCCGAGACAAGGGCCCGTGGCTCAGTGGATGCTCGATCGACGGATTCATCTGTTGTTCCAACAATTGTGGCTCCGTGCCACGGAATGGCGAAGAGTACACGGCCGTCGGCCGTTTTTGGAATCATGAGTGCAGCGGTGCCGGCCAGCAAGGAATGCGGCAAGACGAAATGGGTCCCCTGGCTGACAGTAAGCAACGATTCATGCGCGCCACCATCCATCGAAAGCGTCTCTTCCGAAAAGACGCCGCAGGCATTAATCACGGCCTTTGCACGCAGATCGAAGGCGGCGTCATCTTCCCGGTCACGCGCCTGGATGCCGATTGTCTTTCCGCCGCTCTGCAGCAAACCAACTGCTTCAACATAGTTGATCGCAGTTCCGCCCAAATCCTGAAAAGTGCGCAGCAGGGAAATGGCGTATCGGGCATCGTCAAATTGCCCATCATGATAGAGAATGCCCCCGCGAAGACCCTCTCCGATAAGCCCCGGCAATTTCTCCAGGGTGCCCTTGGCAGAAAGAATCTCTGAGCGTCCAAAGGACAACTTGCCGGATAGCAGTTCATATACCTTGAGCCCGAAGCCATAGTAGGGAATGGAAGTATAACTGTAAGCCGGAACGACGAACTGCTGATCGTGGACCAGGTGCGGCGCGTTCCTCAGCATGTGGCCGCGCTCCCGCAAGGCGTCTGTCACAAGCGTCAGATTAAGCTGTTCGAGGTAGCGAACGCCGCCATGCACGAGCTTCGTGCTTCGGCTCGAAGTTCCTTTTGCGAAGTCGGATCGCTCGACCAGGAGGGTGCGATAACCACGGGAAGCGGCCTCAACCGCGGCGCCCAGGCCGCTGGCCCCGCCCCCGATCACTAACACATCCCAAGGTTCCGCCTGCCGGCCAAGTTCGCGCAGGATGTCTGCTCTCGTCGTCATTGCTATCTCTCCCAGCCCCGGACACGATCCCAGGCCCGAAACCAGTCAGGATGCACTCTGCTGCACGCGACGGCACTCATATTCATAGAACACGAGCAGCGTTGTCTGGATCAAGTGCTGAATGACCTTATCTTTGGGCTGCGATGCTCCTGAACACGCCGCTTGTGGGCATTTCTGTTTCGTTCGAATCGTTCCGCACCCATTCGTGCGTAAAAAGTCCCCGCTAGCCCAGGGGCGAAGGGAACAGAATCAAGAGTGTGCCAGCCGCAGAGAGCAGCTGGCACACCTGTTTCTTTCGGGTTAGAAGATGACCTTCAAGCCGAACTGGACAATGCGCGGCTCCCACGTGCCGGTGATGGTTCCGCCGCCCAGGCTGGTGGGTGCGGAGCTGTTATTAGCAGTACCGGAGACGGTGCCACCGCCCGAGCCACCCGGCATGTAGAGGTTGGTGTGGTTGAAGATGTTGTAGAACTCCGAACGGAACTGGATCTTGATTCCCTCCACCGGAGTATTGAATTTCTTGTTGAAGTCCAAGTCGGTCTCATAGAACGCGGGCGTACGGCCATAGTTCTTGGGTAGGCTGCCAAATGGGCTCGATGGGCCGTTGGCGGCGACGTTGCCCACATAGGTTGAAGGTATTGTTAAAGCTGCCGCGTTGATGTATTGAACCGTTCCGTTGGCGAGTTGCGTTCTCTGGATATAGGGGACTCCGGAGACGAGGTTAGGGCGATATGCATTAAATCCGCGCCAGTTCTGGGTAAGCATCGGAGAAACGGCATTTGCTGCGGCCGGCGAATACTGAATGTTGAAAGGCGTACCGGCCTGCATGGTGTTCACGACGCTGATCTGCCATCCGCCCAGCAAGGTATTCACCAGGCCATTGGCGCCACTCAGGAAACGTTGCCCATGCCCCACCGGAAGGTCATAAACCAGCGAAGTGACATTGGTGATCGGCAAGTTATAGTCCGATTGCCCGTAGTCGGCCTCGATGTTATAACCGTTCTGCGGGCACGGCGTGTTGGCCTCGAGAGTGGACGAGGCGTTATCCATGTCGTGCGACCATGTGAAGGAGTTCAGCAATGTTAACCCGCCTGTATAACGCTGCTCGTAGCGGGCTTGCAGCGAGTTGTACATGGAGTGGAACTCGCTCAAAGCCTGGGTGATGTCGCCATTGTTGAACGTGGTGGTGTTGTACAAGTACCCGCCCCAGTTCGGGTAGGGACGGGCAAAGGCGTTCGCGGGATTTTTCTGGTTGGCGTTGATGAAGCCCTGCAGGTGTACGCCGTGGTTGCCCACATAGGCAAGGTCAACAAGGATGTTCTTGGCCAAGGTCTTCTGTACGCTCAGGAAGTAGCTTTCGGCGTAGCCATCCTTGGAGGTAGGCGGAATGGAGTCGATGTTGTCGGTGCCGGCGCTGAAGGTGGTGGACAGCCCTGTAGGGAAGCCGGCCTTGAGCCTCTGGTAGCCGGGGGTGTTGCTAAGGCCGCCACCGGTGGTGACCGCAGCCGGGTTGGTGACCGAAACATAAAGCGCAAAGGGGGCGTTGATGGCGATATTGTTGCCCGAGCCGGCACGCCAGTAGTGGATAAATGCGGTGCCGTAGCCGCCGCGGATTGCAATGCTGTTCGTCAGCGCATAGGCAAAGCCAATACGTGGCGAATAGTCCTTCAGGTTTGGATTGACCAGCGACCTGCCATACACGCCGCCTCCGCTATAGGGAGCGATGCAAGCAACTGTACCGCAGAGTGGAGAGCTCGCTGTCGTGTATCCCTTTGCCAGGGTAAGCATGGTGCCTGTTGCCGGGTTGAAGTTGGAGATGTTGTTATTCCGCTCCCACCAGGGCGAACCGTACTCCCAGCGCAATCCCAGATTCAGGGTCAGCTTCGGGGCGACCTTCCAGTCGTCCTGGGCGTACACGCTGTCCATGGTCTGGTAGACATGGGTGATGTAGTAGGTCGCCAGCGAGTAGGCTTTGCTTGCTCCGAAGAGGAAGTCAGCCCAATAGGTGTCGGCCACGGTGCCGCCGGAACAACCCGATCCCCCCGACCCCGTCGAAGTGCACGCGCTGTAGGCGCCGTTGAAGGTGAATGAGCCATAAAGCGGATTCGAGTCCTCGATCTCCTGCCAGACTTTCTCATATTCATAGCCGAATTTGAGAGAGTGCTTGCCCTTGACCCAGGAGAAGTTTATCTTGGGATCGAGCAGCGACGGGTTCTGCCACTGCGGGTTCGTGCTCTGGCGTCCAAAGGAGGTAAAACCGCCAGAGATGGCCATCGAGGGCAGGCCTCCGGAGACATTGGAGATGTTAGGCAGACCAGGGATAGCGGCGGAGGGGAACGCGGTGCTGCCGATCGCGAACGTCCACTTTCCGGCATTGGTGCCGGAGACCGCCAGGCGGGCGTCCAGAATCTTGTTGGCGCCCATCAGATGGGTGTAGCCGAGCGCAATCTGCCTGTCGTGAATCAGGATTTCGCCATTGGTCTGCATATCGATCGGCTCGGGCAGAAGGTTGTAGTTATGGCCTACTTCCTTGCGATCGCTCACCTTCAGGAACCAGGAAGTATTCTGGCTCTGCTGGAAATCCAGGCGAAGATCACCCTTGTCCGCATGGTCGGTGAAGGGCGCATTCAATGGGCAGTCGTTTGTGGCCACGCCCGTTGTGGATAAGCCGGCGGTTACCGTGCACTTTCCGGGCAGTGCGGCCTTATATAGTCCGGCAATCTGCAAAGCGGTCGTGTCGGCATCGGCTTTGGCTTGAGTGGGCCAATTAATATACGGCGTTCCCGCCGGTATTGAAATAGTTGGGTTCCAGGGATCCTGCACGGCGACGGCCAGTTGGCCGTTGAGCTCGTTGGTCGTGGGAACCGTATCAACCACCGTAGGCGTGAGCTTCTGCCTGAACCCCTCGTAATCGACGAAGTAGAAGAACCTGTTCTTGATGATCGCGCCGCCGAAATTCGCGCCGAACTGATTGCGGTTGAAGACCGGCTTGAAGAACGGGTACTGCACACCGGTGATGGCGTTGATGGCAATCGGCTTGATATAGCCGAACGCGTTGAGATCCGTGTTGCGAAGAAACTCGTACAGCGTGGTGTGGAATTGATTGCCGCCGCTCTTGGTGGCAACATTGACCGTGGCACCGGAAGAGCGGCCATACTCCGCGCTCTCGTTGTTGGTCACCACTTCAAACTGGGCGACGGAGTCAGGCGGAGGCGCGATGATCTGGTTGTCAAAGCCCTGGTTGCTCTCGCCGTAGGAATTGTTGTCCATGCCGTCCATCAGGTAATCGTTGAACATGCTGCGCTGGCCGTTCACGTTGAACGACCCGGCGCGCGTCAAGCTGGTGACCGCGGTGGTGGTCGCGTCGGCCGGCGCACCGTGAGCACCCGTGACGTAATCCACCAGGTCGGAATAGTTCCGGCTTACCAGCGGCAAAGCTTCAGTTTGAAAGCCCGTGATCGTCTGGCTGCGCTGGCTCGATTCGGTTTCCAACTGCAAGGCCACGCCGCTTACCTCGACCGTGGTCTGGGCAGTGCCTACCTTCAGAACCAGGTCGATGCGCAAACGAGAGCCGATCGAGATGCTGATGTCTTTGGCAACCGCATTGGCGTAGCCGGCGGCGCTTGCCGAGATGTTATAAGAGCCAACGCGAAGGGACGGGACCTCATAGTCGCCCGACTCGTTCGTCTTTTGCGCCATGGCGACTCCCGTGGCACTGTTTGTAATCGTAACGGTTACGCCGGGAACGGCAGCTCCCGAAGCGTCGTGGATGGTTCCAACCAGGCTTCCGTTCTCGTACTGAGCGAAGGCCTTGAGTGCTGGGAACAGCAACAGAAGCGCCAATGCCAGGTACATCCACCCATGCCGCGCTCCGAGAAGTTGCATCGTTCCGGCTCGTTGTCCAAAACATTGATTCGTCATTTTCATACTGCCTCCCAATTCGTGGAAATCCTACCAAGCGCTTTTGTTCACAACCATTAAGCTTCAAACAAAAAATCCACCGCCAATCGCATAGGCTCTCTCCCGGTCGGCGTTGCAGCTGACCCAGAAAGGAAAGGCTATGGAATTGGCGGTGGTTTTCTCTTATTCCTCTTCCGCGCAAGGAACTTACAATTAAGTACTCCTCATGTCAAGGGCTAAATCGGCCGAGAATCAACCATTAGTCGAGATCCGATGGTCTAAAGCCGACCATCAATCAGTCGGCCAATGCGCGCTTAATTGGAATTAGCCTGTTTATTTACTGTTATTTACGGATAAATCTAAGGAGAGCGGGAGTGCTTCTCTCTGTACATCTTCTCGATCTGGAGTGACTTAGGGGACCATTGATTCAATACAAAGTTCAACCCAAAGACAGAGCGCACCCGCCACGGATTAAGTTGGTGGCGGCTACGATCGCGCACACATGAGCAATGGTGAGACCATTAAGTTGTCAGGCAAAACAATATGCGGGTATGAGGACCCGACCTCAAGTCATCCATAAGAAATGTGCAAACTGATGCCTGCTGCCCGAATCAATAGGCATCAGCGCGTTCATTATTCCAGGGCTCTCCACCGAGGCGGACGCGGCTTACTGCGTCAACTCTTCCACCGTCGAAATCAGAGCTTTTATATTCTCCGTGGGTGCCTGGGGCGGCATTCCTCCCCCGCACGAAACAATCAACCGCGACTTGTCGTCGAGAGCACTCAGCATTTCAGTGACCGAGCGTTTCACATCCGCGGGCGTTCCCTCGGCGAGCACATCGCGCGGAGGGATGTTTCCCATCAGTGCTATGCGGTTATTCGTCCAGTTCTTCATGTCCGCCAGTGTGTGCTGAATTCCGAAATTGAACAGATTGATTCCCGCCGCCTCCAGCATCGGTGCGCTAGCTTTTGCCGGCGCATCATTATGGAAGAACTTTACTGTCACATCGGCGCTGAATGCGCGCTGCAAATAGGGCAGCCCAAATGTTTCAAAATCCCGACGGCTTACGAATCCGACAATATCGTCAAGCAGTAAGATACCGTCGATCGTCGGAAAGGCCTCGCGCTGAACGGCGATCCACTCCACCAAAAAATCCGTCACGATTTCGAGCAGGCGATGCATCAGCTCCGGCTCTGTCTTTAGCGCCTCCATGAACTCCGGCGTGCCCATCAGAAACGAGGCGATATTGAGCGGGCCACGGGCCACTGCAAATCGGATCTTGTGTCCGGCCTTTTCAATCTCCGGCTGCAGGTGCTGGAGCCGCTTGATAACAAATGGCAGCAATCCGTGTTTGCGCGCATCGGGCTTCTCCAGGCGCTCGACATCTGCCGGCGAGAGCAGCACCTTGCGGGCAAACGGAAACTCGTTCTCACCCCAGATTGAGACCGAGCCGAATGCCGAGGGCTCCGTGCACATTCCGTATTCCGACCAGAACCCGGGTAGGAATATCGTTTCCGGAAATGTGCGAATGGACTTGAGGTTGTCATCCAGAAAAGTGCGCTCGTCGGTAAAGTAATCCAGAATCGTGTGCCCTGCCCAATTAGGAAGCCAGGGACTATCAATAATGAAGGCTGTTGGGACTGGACGAACCGCTTCTCCCCGAACCACTGAGACGAGCGTATTCCATTGTTGGTCGTTCATAACTTGCCTTTACCTTTCGATCACTTTCGCTTCCACGCATACGGTAGACAGCATTCCAAATCAATTTGCGCAGTCGTGCTTTCGCTGTTCCATCCGCGCCGGCATGCTGACGGAGCCAAGCGATGTCCGACGTTGGGCGGCGCGATCGGTCCAATAAATCTCTGCCGGAGCGGGCCCCGGAATTCGCAGTGATACCGTAATGGCGACTATATTGCCTAAACCATAGCACAATGCGAACCAGCATCCAGGAAGGTCGCTTCTGCCTGACAAACAGCTAAACAACATTATTGATGGTAACCCTCGATGACGTAGGGACTCTTGAAGATGGGAACCCTCGATTCCATTACGTGTACGCAAGCGCCCTATGCTATGCTACGGGCGCTCAGGTGAATGTTGTATTTTCCTGCGCAGTTCTGACTGCGCAAGCGCTTTATTTGCAGGAGAGCATCCGGTGCATCTAAGACAAAACCCGAAAGCCATACGGCACCTCGACCTGACCGATGTTCAGCTTGCTTCCAGCGAAACCGCGCGCGGAATCAACCGGAATATTGTGCTGGAACTGATTCGTGCCAACCAGCCGCTCTCTCGGGCAGATTTGTCGCGCCGCTCAGGACTCCAGAGAAGCACAGTCTCGCAAATAGTGGAGCAGCTCATCCGGGAAAAGTGGGTGCGCGAGGGCGGGGTTGCTTCGTTGGCGCGCGGGCGCCACCCCACGCTTTTGGGATTGAATGAAGACCTGATGGTGATTGCTGTAGACATTCACCCCAAACAAGCAACCGTAGCCATGGTAGACCTGAACGGTCGCCTTCTTTCGCGGTCAATTGTGCCGCTTACCTCGAATCCGGTTGCCTCGACACGTCTGATTACCGACTGCATTCAAAGGATGCGGCAAGAGTTTTCAGGCAAGTCCATTGAAGGAATCGGCATCAGCCTTCCCGGCAGGTTCGACCCCACCACACAACGTTTGATCTTTGCGCCGAATCTGCACTGGTCGGACTTCGATTTGATGGGGGTAATTGAAAAGGAGACAGGCCTTGCGGTAAGTATGGAAAACGCGGCCGTCGCCTGTCTGTTGGCGGAGCTCCTTTTCGGGCGTCTCAATGGGGTTCGCGACGCCGTGCTGGTGACTGTTTCTGAAGGCGTGGGAACCGGAGTGTTCTCAAATGGCCAGGTGATCACAGGCAATCACGGAATGGCCGGAGAGTTTGGTCATATTTCGCTGGATCCTTCGGGTATCCGCTGCGCTTGCGGGCGGAGGGGCTGCTGGGAAACTGTTGCCTCCTGCAATGCGGCGCTCCGGTATTACCAGGAACTCCAGCCCAAAGCCCGGGCGATCACATTTCACGAATTGCTCAACAAGGCTGAAGAGGGCGACCAGTCTGCGGTGCAGGCATTGACACAGCAGGCATTTCAAATTGGGCGCGGGCTGGGGCCAATAATTTCCGGGCTTTCTCCGCGCGTGATTCTCATTGCGGGAGACATCACATCTGCCTGGCATCGCTTTAGCTCGGTCATTGAGAAGGAAGCGGCTGAATTGACGCTGGCGGGAGAACCACCGCAGATTCTGCCTACCCACGACGGGGATATAGCACGGCTCCGGGGAGCAGCTGCGCTTGTGTTCCAGCGGCGTTTTGTTCACGAACCGTCCGAAGATGCCAACCAGAGCTCGCGCATGCCAAAGGGATGAATCCGCGCCTCGAAAGGCGGCGAAGGCATGGTCAAAGAAGTTCCCTGCGCGGCAACTCCGTCCTTTCATCTCAAGATAAATTCCTAACTCAAACAAAATAAATGTGATATAGGGACGTGCGTGCCTCTATAGCTCACGCACACAGCGCAAGCAGAGCGCGATCGAAGCTAAATTGTTGATTTTATGGTGGATGCGGTAGGAATCGAACCTACAACCTGTCGGTTAAGAGAACAATAAACAACGTAATATCAACGACTTACGCGGAACGGCTGGCTCCTAAAGTATTGAAAAGAAACGATGGGGAGTGATGAGGAATTGGTACGGTGGGGAGAATGTGGGGTTTTGTTCAGTCGATTCCATTCCCTTGTTTGGCTCCTGTTTGCACCGAACGATCACCGAATGCTGACTGTCAAAAACACCGTCACAATCGGGTTTCAAATGCACCAACAATTGGGCATTCATAGTGCCTCATTCAGGGTTTCCGTGGGGATATTGTGGGGTTGATTTGGATTGACCGCGTTGCCCTTTTCTGACGGCATTCTGACCCCGGCGTGACGTTCTCAGCTTGTCAGTTGAGGATGAGTGCTACCTGCGCATATCTTCGCCTATTGTTCGCTTATACTGGTCTCGTGTGGAATCTCCCCCAAACCCGGCTCTGCGAAAACGCGGTGAAGTGCAAGGGCTGTGCTGAGACGATTCCGGCCCCGGTCGGAACCATGCCGGACACATGGATTGTCGCCACCTGTCCACTGTGCGGTGAGCGGCGACGATACCTGCCAACAGACATCTTCAGGGGCAAGCTGTCGATTCGGCTGGAGTCTCAGAGTGTTTGACCCCGATGCAGGGATGCCCCGCTTGAACCCTCACTCGTGTATCTGGGAGCCTGCATCATTGCCGGTCAGAGGCTGGCGCGGGAGAGGCAGGTCAACGTCAGAGTGGTACCGACTCGGGCGGCTCGACGCCCCTCAACATCGCATCCTCAGGCAACCTGGATGGAGGCTGGAAGCTGGACGGTCATACTTTGGGCATAGCTGATGCCCTTGTTGTCACCAAAGGAGCCAAAAACGGATGCTAAATTATTGATTCTATGTTGCCGGAAGGGGGGCGAACCCCCACGACCTTGCGATNNCGATCGGCGGATTTTGAGTCCGTTTTTGACGTCATTGCAGGGTGCTGCAAGTGAAAGCAAAAAGCCGCAAAAGCCCAGTAATGACGCGGGTTATAGGGGTACATCTACTTTGCAGTATGTCGCAGGAAATCGCGGTAAAGTCGCACGGCAACATTCACCAAAACAGGCACCAGATGAAACGCCTATGCACTGGGTGCCCTCGTCGGTCTGGCGAACGAAGGCGGCGAGGGTCTTGCTTGGGGATTCGTGGGCTCCTTTGCCCCCTTCATGGGGTGACCTTCTTCCGAATCCAGACGATCCGGCTCTGTCTGAAGATTCTTCAATACTGGGCTAAACCGCCTCCCACACGCCAGTTCGTCGTATCCCACGAAATAAATCTCGTCTGGTTGTCGCGAAAAAGCATC
>PKXI01000118.1 GCA_003133425.1 Acidobacteriaceae bacterium | reverse complement strand
TTGAGCGCGAAGGCCTGTTCTCGCCAGTTGAGATCCTTTTGTGGGCAGATCGATTCCGCTAAAGTCCTATAAGTAGTTGTTTCTAAAAGCAGTGAAGTGTTTCTTAGAGCGACAATTGCCGTGCTCTTCCGTGCGGAGTTTACTTGTCGGAAGCAGGGCCAAATACGCGCCTTGACGGCCCTGTGCGTGGGCGTCAAGGCGCCAGAAGCGGTTCCTAGATGGATAAACATGAGAGCGCAGTCTCTTCAAAATGCACGGGCTAAACTGCTAGGTCTCTGACCGCTTGTTGTTGTACCAATGTGGGTGCCCCATCCTTGCGGCGTATCTGTTTTTGCCGCAAGGGTGGGAAAGCACGAAATCACGCGGTCAGAGACCTAACGCCAGAGTGCGGACAGACCGCGAATGACTCGGCCTGAGAATCCGGAGAAGGCGCGTTCCACGCCCATCTTTGTGGCCAGCAGTTGCACGCCGGTTGAGTACGTTGGGTAGGGATGAACCGTCGCGGCCAGGTCGCTTAGCCTCAAGCCATTGCGCATGGCAATGGCAATTTCCGTGATGGTCTCTCCGGCTCTTTCGCCCACGATGCTCGCACCAAGAATGGTGCCGTTGCCGTGCGCAACGATCTTGATCAATCCAATTCGATCATTCTCGTTTACGGCACGGTCAACCTTGTTGATGTCAAAAGATCTGATCAGGAGATCCTTGGCATTGAATTTGGCACGCGCCAACTTCTCGGTGAAGCCGATTTGAGCAATCTCGGGAGAAGTGAAGGTGATGTGGGGCATTGCCGACGTTGTACCCTCGTTGTTCCCCGGCAACAGCGCATTGCGAACCGCCTGAAATCCTTGCCACCCTGCCAGGTGAGAGAACTGCTGGCCGCCGATCACATCTCCCGCCGCGTAGATATGTCCGGCAGTAGTCTGGAGAAACTTGTTCACTTCGATGCCGCGCTCTGTGTAGCGCACGTTTGCCGCTTCCAGTCCGAGGTCCCGAACAAGGGGCGCGCGCCCGGTTGCAATCAGCAGAAGGTCGCCGGTCGCCTTTCCCGCTCTGGCCTGAACGGTGATTGCGCCGCCTTCACTGCGCACGGACTCGGCACGCGCAACAATGCGCTCGATCTTTTCGAGTGCGAAGATGCGATTCAACAACTCCTGCACCTCCGGCTCCTCGGATGGCAGAAGATGTTCAGCGATGATGGTCACCTGTGAACCAAGCCTTTGGTATGCCTGCGCGACCTCGCATCCGATCGGACCGCCTCCAACAACAAGCAAGTGTTGCGGCAGGCGGTCATTTTCAAAGATCTGTTGATACGTGGAATAGGTAACATCCGAAAGCCCGGTGATTGCAGGAATGCGTGGCTCGGCTCCGCTATTGATCAGTATCTTCTTCGCGCGAATCCGCTCGTTCCCCACCTGTAGCGTGTGTGAATCAAGAAAATGCGCTGGACCGATCAGGACATCCATGCCCTTTTTGCGCAGTGCCTCCGGCATGGTGGGTTCATAGATTTGCTGGATGGTGGCGCGAAGATAGGCCCGTACCTGGGTCATGTCGGTTACTGGTGAGCTCACAGCGATGCCATAGTGCGCAGCCGTTCGCGCATCGTGTGCCACGGTCGCAACCTTGATGAGCGACTTGCTTGGCACACATCCGCTCCACGTGCAATCTCCGCCAATTGGCCCTTTATCGATGAGCGCCGTTCGCGCGCCGAGTTGGACGGCAAAGTCCGCGGCAATTAGTCCGGAGGCTCCAGCCCCAAGTATCGCAAGGTTGTATTCAAACGTGCTCATAACTTTCCTCATTCGGTTGAACTGCTAGGTCCGTGACATTGTGGAGCAGGCGCAAGGCGCAAACGGCCAAGGCGACCGTGCCCAGCAGCAGGCCATCGACGGAGAGCATCTTTCCGAGCACTCCGGCCAACAGCGAACCGCCTATGGCGCCCACGCTGAGCAAGACAGAGTAGATGCCCATGGCTGCGCCCTTTCCCGTGCCGGAGCCAAGAGACTGCGCGAGCCATGCCAGGGAAGCCGGGGTAAAGCCGCTCTCCACCATGATCAGCAATGCCGTTGCCGCAGTGATGGACCAGCGAACCGGGGCCGCAGCGTAGGCTGAATGATTGATCGCAAAGAGCCCCAGGCAGACGGGGAGCATGACAGATAAGGAAAGCCGCATCGCGGAGCGGATGCGCATCCGTGGAAGCGCAAAACTCCAGCCGAAGACACCTGTTCCAAAAACGATTGCGTAACCGAGCAGGAGCCAGCCCACCCGGACTGGGCTGTCCGAGAAGATTCCATCCAGATATTGCGCACTGCCTGGCTTCTTTGTCAGCAGAAACGGGAGCGTGGGACCAAGCCAAAGCCCCACAACGGCATTCACACAGAGCCAAACCGGAGCCAGGGATCGGACCGAAGGGTCCTTCATGGCACGCAGCAGGCCCTGCCATGCGGCGTGGGAGCCATGCGATCGGCTGCCCTTTGCGCCGAAGAAGAGCAGCGCGGCGCAGACCAGGTACGCAAGAGCCACGAGGCTGAAAGCATGCGCATTGAACAGCTTCCAGAACTGGCTCCCCATCAGCCCGCCAAGGGCAAGCCCTGCCAACAGCGAGAGTTCAAAGAAGCTCATCACCCGTGCGCGTAATGCGGAATTATGGGTGGTCGCTTCGGCAAGATATGCCAACAGAGGAGGAGTCACGGCCGCGACGCCAATCCCTTCCAAAGCTCTGCTCAAGAAGAACACTTCGACATGGGCGCTGAGGGCGAAGAGCTGAACGGCAAGTGCGCCGGCCAGCGCTCCGCTCACCATCAACCAGCGAGGCGAGACCGCATCGGAGACCATGCCCAGGGGAATGGAGGCTATCAACTCAGCGGCAAAGGAGACCGCGCCGAGGGTCCCAAGGAGGCCGGCATCCACTTGGAACCCATGTCCGCCGAGGCTTGCCAGATAGATGCCGATCAGCACGCCGCTAGCGCTGCTTGCCACTCGGAGGATGGCATGGGCGGCGATCGTAACTCCCAGGCTGACGTGCTGCCTCACCATGCGCGGTCGTTCTCCCTCATAGTTCGATGTTGTTGTGGCTGAAAATGTTACAGCCGTCGGCGACAATGCTCGTAACCTTTTCCGCTTGGCGGGACTCCTACTATTGCCGGCCGCCCAGGTTGATTCTGCATCCCAGCGAGCCGTAAAGTTTATCCTGCAAGAATGGTGATGCCTTTCGACACTTTGAACAGACCTCGGAATCCAGCCGCTACCTCCCGGCGGCAAATGAAGAAAGACGCGGATTACGTTTTCTACGAACTTACCCGCAGCATCTGTCCGCAATGCCGGAAAGTCATCGACGCGAAGATTCTGCTGCGCGACAACAAAGTGTACATGGTCAAGCGTTGTCCTGACTGCGGCCCTTTTGAGGCGCTGGTGTATGGAGACGCGCAGGCCTATACGAACTTCAGCAAGTTCAACAAGCCGGGCACGATTCCGCTTGCCTATGGTGCCGAGATCAAAGACGGCTGCCCGCACGATTGCGGCCTGTGCCCTGACCATCAGCAGCACGCCTGTCTGGGCATTATCGAGGTGAACAGCGCCTGCAATATGAGCTGCCCGCTCTGCTTTGCCGATGCGCGGCCTGGCTTCAGCTTGACCTTGGAAGAAGTGGAAGCGATGCTCGACGACTTCGTGCGCACCGAGGGGAACCCCGAAGTGGTGCAGTTCTCCGGCGGCGAGCCCACCATCCATCCGCAGATCATTGACTTTGTGAAAGCTGCCCGTGCCCGTGGCATCCCGTTCGTCATGGTCAACACCAATGGCAAGCGTATTGCGCACGATGACCGCTTCCTCGACCAGCTCGCTGAGGTGCGCCCCTCAATCTATTTCCAGTTCGACGGCTTTGATAGCGAGACCTATCGCATCATTCGCGGTGAGCCTGACATTCTTGAGGAGAAGTTGCTTGCGCTGGATCGCCTGGCGTCCATTGGCCTCAATGTCACGCTCGTCCCCGCCATTGAACGAGGTGTGAATGACCACGAGGTCGGCAAGATCATCGAACTGGCCATCAAGCACCGCGCGATTCGCGGCATCAATTTTCAGCCTGCATTCCACGCGGGCCGCCACATGCATCACGACCCAATGCAGCGGATGACGATTCCGGATATCGTCCGGCTCATCGAGGAGCAGACAGCGGGCAAGTTCGTGGCCAGCGACTTCATCCCCGTTCCGTGCTGCTTTCCTTCGTGCAACTCCGTCACCTACGCATTCATTGATGGCGAAAATGTGACCCCGCTCTCGCGCATCGTGAATGTGTACGATTATCTCGACTACATTACCAACCGCGTCATGCCCGATTTCAGCCTGGAGATCAAAAAGGCGCTCGAAGGCCTGTGGTCATCCTCTTCCGTCTCCGGTTCGCAGAAATCAGCGGAGCAATTTGTCGTGTCCTGTCAGGCCTGCGGACTTCCGGAGAGCCTCACAGTCGGAGATATTGCAAAGAACATGCTCATGATCATGTTGCAGGACTTCATGGATCCCTGGACCTTCAACCAGAAGAACCTGATGAAGTGCTGCAAGGAGTTTCTGCTCCCCGGCGGCAAACAGATCCCCTTTTGCTCGTACAACTCGGTCGGTTATCGCGAACAGGCGCGAGCGCAACTGGATGCCATGGAACCAAAGCGCAAAAAGGCTCGCCGAGATGGCAAGCCATATCAACCGGAACCGGTTGTCTTCGACTTCCATGCAGGTAGGGAGCGTATGGAAGTGGGGTCTCTGCTTCGGATCGGCGAAAGCGAAGCACGTTAGAGGATGAACATGGAAGAGCAAAGCGTCAAGCAGTGCTGCGCCACATTTTACGGAAGCGATCTCGCGCGCCACTTGCTGGGAGACAGCTTTCATCCCGGCGGAACCAGATTAACCGAACGTCTCGGAGAGCTGCTCGCACTCACGCACGAATCCCATGTGCTCGACGTCGCCTCCGGTAGGGGAACGAGCGCAATCCATCTCGCGGAATCATTCGGCTGCAAAGTCATTGGCGTGGATCTGAGTGAAGAGAATGTGCGTCTGGCCACCGTGGAAACAGCGCAGCGCGGACCAGCCGGACAGATCAGCTTTCAACTCGGCGATGCCGAGCGGCTGCCGTTTGGCGTCGAAACTTTTGATGCGATCCTCTGCGAGTGCTCCTTCTGCACATTCCCCAGCAAGCCGGTTGCAGCGCAGGAGTTTTATCGCGTGCTCAAACCAGGCGGACAACTGGGACTCAGCGACCTGACGCGAACCGAGGCTACAATTCCAGGGCTTGAAGGACTTCTGTCGTGGATCGCCTGCATCGGGGATGCGCTGCCTGCGGAACGGTATGTTGCAATTCTGCAGCAGGCCGGCTTTCAAGCCCCGCTGGTCGAAGATCACAGCGATGCGTTGGTTGAGATGGTGCGGCAGATCCAGGCCAAGCTGCTCGGAGCAGAGATCATGGCTGGGCTCAAAAAGATCGATCTGCCTGGCGTAGATTTTGCCACCGGAAGGCAGTTTGCCCAAGCAGTCCTCCAGGCGACACGCAGCGGTGCTCTTGGATACGTTGTTATCGCGGCGAGAAAGCCGTAATACGCATTTCCGTTGCCCACCATCATTTTGTAAATCTAGGTGCGTTCATCAGAGGCAAGAATCTCCAGCTCATGAGTGGAGGCTGGGCGCGTGTTAGACACAACCTCGACCGCCCAATTGAAGCTATTTCAGAATAGGTAATGGAAAACGTTAGGTTCCTATCGGG
>PKXI01000091.1 GCA_003133425.1 Acidobacteriaceae bacterium | reverse complement strand
CTCGTCTCCGAGCGAGTGACCGTCGATGCTTCCCTTTGGGAAACCTTCGCCTTTCCGGGCGCGCGCGCCGAGGTCATGGCGGGGGCTGCGCTCGAGTTTATCTAAAAAAGATAAACTCGCTAAACTCCGTATAAATGATCCGGGGTTGCGGATGGATATATGTGATAATGTCCTTTCTCAGACATAAGGTTTTCTGTGATGCTATAGTTAATAGGTTGTCCATTGTGTCGTATAATAGATCGCAAGAGGTAATATAGTGGCTTTCTCTCTCAGAACAGTGCAAGAGGTACAGACAGGAATTGCAGGGCGGTTCAAGGCGCGGCGTCTTGCCATGAACCTCACGCAGAGAGAACTGGCGGCGCGCTCGGGCGTGACCTGGAGTTCGCTGAAGCGATTTGAGCGCGAAGGATTGATAGCGCTGGATTCGCTTCTGAATCTGGCGTTAGTGCTGGATTGCCTTGGCGATTTCGACAAGCTGGCCGTGGAAAGCCGGCCAATCCCGGCCGCCCAATCGCTCGACGCCCTGCTGGCCACGCCGGCCTTGCGCCGCAGAGCGACGGGGATTAAAGGACGCGGCCATGGCGTATAGCCCGACAGAGCTGCTGACCGTCTATCTGGACGCGCGAAACGAACGCCGCAAGGTTGGACGCCTCGCGTTCAAGGATAGGCAGGTCCTTTTCGAGTATGATGCCTCATTCATCACTTCAGGCATCGAGATTTCGCCGATCAAACTTCCCCTCAGGCCTGGCGTATCCATTGCCGACACCACAATCTTCGACGGTCTATTTGGCGTATTCAATGACAGCCTGCCCGACGGATGGGGCCGGCTTCTGCTCGATCGCACCGTGGAAAAATATGGTATCCATCGCGGCCAATTGAATCCGCTCGACCGGTTAGCCTATGTGGGGCGGCATGGCATGAGCGCTCTCAGTTACGAGCCGGAACTGGGCCTGCCAAACCCCGAGGATGCTCCGCTGGCGCTCGACAAGCTCGCCGAGGAATCAGCGGCCGTACTGGCCGGAGAAAACGAAGAGGTATTCGAAGAGTTGCTGCGGCTCAATGGCTCCTCTTCGGGCGCCCGGCCCAAAATCGTGGCGCAGGTGAGCACCGACAGGAAAAGAATCATTCACGGCCGGCAGGAATTGCAACCCGGCTTCGCGCACTGGATGATCAAGTTTCCGTCTTCGCAGGACGCCCGGGACGTGGGGGCTATCGAATACGCCTACAGCCTGATGGCAAAGGATGCAGGCGTGGAGATGGCTGAAACCTATCTTTTCCGCACGACAAGGAACAGATATTTCGGCACTAAACGCTTCGACCGGGAGGGCGATGCCCGCATCCATATGCATAGCCTTGGCGGCCTGATCCATGCCGATCATCGCAGTCCCAGCCTCGACTACGATATGGTTCTGCGCGTGGTCCTGGCGTTGACCAGAAATATTCAGGATGCCGAAAAGGCCTACGCGCTGGCCTGCTTCAACGTCCTTGCTCATAACCGCGACGATCACGTGAAGAATTTTTCGTTCCTTCTTAACGCGAGAAACGAGTGGATTTTTGCGCCCGCCTACGATCTGGTCTTTTCCTATGGCCCGGGCGGCGAGCAAAGCATGCTCGTCATGGGCGAGGGACGGAATCCCGGCACAGCCCAACTTCAGGCATTGGGCAAACAACATGGGATAAAAAACGCGCTGGAGATTCTGGCAAAGGTAAAAAGGGCCGCCGCCAACTGGCCCCGCTATGCCGAACAGGCAGGCGTATCGCGAAAATCCAGCAAAGAGATCGCAAGCAAGATCAAGTTGAAGTGAGCGGCGCACCCTTCGGATCTGCGGCAAATCCTTCGGGACCGCGAACTGGCGCGTGGGGCCGAAGATTAATCTTTGTTTTTACCGTCCACATTCTTATCGTCCGAGAGCCCTATTTCCTGATCGTAGGTCACAAGTTCAGCCAGAACCTTTCTCCGCGCCTGCTGCTTGTCGCTCTCGGCTTTGCGATAGTCCTCTGGCTCCCAAGGCGAGACGACTAGCTGAAAGTCCTTTTCTTCGTCGAATAAGCCTGCAGCATCCATGATCCCGACCCATACCGGAGACGCGAAACTCCTGCTGTCGACCTGAACACGGACCTCGGCGTCCAGATCGAACTCTCGTAGCAGATCAATTAGCTCGCTCACTTTCATTGCGGACCCTCCAGGTAGCTGTGGTTTCTCTTCTCCGCCCAACGACAACGATGCCGCCATAACGTTTGATCACAAGATGTTGTTCGCATAGCACTCATCAATTCTCAGCCAAAAGCCGGAAAAACGACGCGCCAGGAACCGCGTAGACGCGTTTTCTCGAGGCGCCGTGTGGGGTAGGTATCCCATTTTGCTCTCCGCGCCAGATTCAGATGGCGATCCGCTCGATTTCAGCCAGGGTGATTTCATCCGAAGTGCGGTCGTAGAGCTTCGTCGTTCGCGGGCTTTCATGTGCGGCGATAGCCTGCGCGCCCTCGATTGTGCCGCCGTTCAGCAGATAGGCGGTGATGCCGGTCGCGCGGAAGGTATGGCAATTTGGCGTATCGCCAAGGCCGGCGGCCGCAGAGCGGCGCTTGACCATGCGGAAGGCATCGATGCGGCTCAGGCGACCCTTGCCGAAGCCGCGTTCTTTCGTCATAGCGCGGAACAGCGGACCCTTGACGGGATTGCCGAGCGCGGCCAGGTAGGCGTCCAAATATTCTTCCGCCTTGTGATGCACCGGCACGGCATGCGCCTTGCCGCCCTTTTCCGCCAGGCGCAGCCACCACCGCTTGCCTTGCTGCGAGTAATCCTGTATGTCCATGCCGACGACGGCCGAGACGCGGGCGAAGCTGAAGACCATGACGCCGATCAGCGCGCGATCGCGCAGGCCGGAACAACTCTCGACATCGATGGAATCGAGCAGCATGCGCGCCTCTTCCGGCGTCAGCACCGGCGTCTTGCCTTTCTTGACGACATGTTTCGGCCAGCGCACGGGGGCGGCGGGATTGAAGGGCAGAATGCCGCCCGTCACCATGTAGTCGAACAGCATGCGGACCGCAGCCAGGTGCTGCTTGACCGTCGGCCGCGCTAGGCCGTCGGCAAGCAACTGCTCGACCCAGGCGGCGATGGCAACCGGAGTCATACGAAGGAAGTCATAGCCGCGCTCGCCGCACCACGCGCAAAAGCCAGCGACGGCGTGGGCGTATGCGGCGCGCGTATTCGGGTTGCGAATATTGGCGGTGAAGAACTCGACGAAGCGCCAGACCGCCTTGCCGCCGGCCGCGGCGATCACCGCCGGCACGGTCAGTCCGGCATCGGCGGGCGGCAGGACAGAAGACTTCGAAACAGCCAGCGCGCGGCTCATTTGGCTGGATTCCAGTGAGGTAACATAACGTCCTTTATGTTACGTCATATTTGGCCGACTGCAAGGCAGAACAGACCGGGCTCCGGTGGCTGTGCCGGTACGGGGCGTGACAGTCCAAGGGTGGGATCCGGGTTCGTAGGGAGTTCTCGTTCCCGCCTTCATCCCACGCGACTTGCGCACAGAACCAGACAGAACCATAGAACGAATTTCGGGGGCGGATCTCCTCCCGGGCATAGGCGCGCCCCCGGTCCATACAGGAGATTGGCCTACCCGCATTCCAGTCCTGCCTCCGCACCTCGATTCCATTGCTCGCACAACGGACCGCCACATGCGCCAGTCCCCGTCCGCCGAGGATTCTGAACTACACAGGTGGACCTGTCATTTGCGGGCAAAGTTTTTCTCTTCTGCGCGCGGATTCTGTTCCGGGAGCCATTACGTCCAGAGGCGCATGCGCGATAAGTTCGAGCAGGATTGAGAGTTTCGCCCAAGCTGGTGGGCGAACAACCAGATCCGCTTGGGCACGCATGCAACTACCTGTACAGGCCGATCCGCCGGAGCTGAAAGAACTCGCAGAAAAGCTGCGCGCGATCGAACCGCCTGTGGCAGAGGGGTGCGATAGGTCAGAGATCGAGCGCGATCGAGACAAATTGATCGCTGCGATCAAGACAATTATTCTTGCGGTCAAGAACTTCATCGAAGCCCTCGTTGCTTATAAACAGCACTGGCCCAAGGGTCCTCGGGGCCGGTGGGGCGCAGCCTTCAGACTTGTTGCGGCTAGCCTAGGGTCAAGCACCCGGACGCTCTACAGATTTATCAAGTCGATAGCTAACAGCCTGTGGTGCAACTA
>PKXI01000020.1 GCA_003133425.1 Acidobacteriaceae bacterium | reverse complement strand
GAGCGTGCAAGGCGTCGAGTATCGAAGTAACCCCTAATCTGAACTAAGGTTTTCGCAGAAACTGCCCGTTCGTGACCTTTCGTCGAGCCATGCATCACCCTACAATCGGGTCTACTAAATTAAAGAGCGTATTCACTCACTGTCAAAGCTGGCGGCGTGCGTGCGCGAGGAGGATAGTCGTGGATGATTTCAATAAGTTTTTGCTTTTGTTTGGTGCTTCGTCAATCATCGTCCTCTTTTCCGTTGGGATCATTCAGATCGCTGACCGTGCTAGGAGGGTCACGAACGAGGGTCGTACAGGGAAGCGTTGACCTTACGTGGAACCCAATGTCGCCCTTGGCGAACTCATCGAAGTCTTCCCCCGTGCCGTGATTGCGGAAGCCAGTGCGCTAGGAAATTTGCTTGAACAGGCCGTGGTCTATTTGCTTGAACAGGCCGTTGAACGTCTCAATGAAGAGAAGAAGAGAAGAAGGGAAAAGCGAGTTAAGATGGCAAGCACAGTCTACAAATACGACATCCAAGTTATCGCCGAAGAACTGGCGGAAGCCAAGTATGACGGTAAGGACTACTACGACCTCACAAACGAGCAGCAGACCGCCGTTTATGAACAGGCAATGCAGGTCTGGAGGGACCAACAATGAAGCCATTGAGCAATCCATCAATCGGGACAGTCCACCTGTTCCAACGCGGCGACGAGGTTCTCGCCGAGATTGCCGCGAGACGAGCGGCTAAGGTTTACGCCAAGGCGGCAGCGGCGAGAGAGCGTCGTGCCAATCTCAGCATTGCTATGTCGGCTCTCGCATTCGTACTCACGGTGTGTGCGATGCTCTACCCATGGCTACATCGCGAGTACCTCGCTGACAAAGCGCTCAAAGCGGATACGCAGAAACTTATCGCCCTTGAGCGAGAGTTCGACCATAGGGTGAAACTCACCGTGATTGATGACGGGGACACCAAGCTGGACTTCAAATAGAGCCGAGGTAAACTGTCCTCGTGCGTAGCAAGCTGAGTTGGAGGAGTCGGGCTAGGTTGATAGCCGTGTTGTTTGACTGCCCGGTATGCGGTTCGCACTGTGGAGAGTTTTGCAACACGAGGGGCAAGCCAACGATAGGTCACCATTACCGGAGAACTGATGACCTGCGGCACTTGTTGAAGAGCAGCGAGAAGTTCAGAACAAAGTACGAAACCCTGATGGCTCGGTTGATAGAGCAACAGGAATTGAAGGATAAGGAGCAACAGTGAGCAGCAGGGGTACCGATTACAAATACGACATCCAAGTTATCGCCGAAGAACTGGCGGAAGTCAAGTACGAGAGAGACTACTACGAAGTACGGCACTGACGGCAGGACTGCCGTAGCCGGAACCTTGGTGACCGCGAACAGCAACGAGGGCATCCTCCGGCGTTGAATCGTGCCCAGTACATTCCCAGATGTTCTATTAGAGATAACACCATCATTTAACTTGAATGCAGATGCGGTCTATACCACTTTGGTCTATGGAGTGCCGCTTGCCTAGCGGACAGTGCACGGACGCCAACTGGAGGTTTTGACTTTCGAAAGCCCTAGCCGCTCATCGTCATTCGCCCGATACAGATTTTGATGAATCAGTTTCCACGCCCATGAATTGGGAAGCGGCAGGGTCACCTGAGACTTGGCAGAAAACCTAATTTTCCCAAGTCAATCCGCAAATTTGCCCGTCTAATTCAACCAGTCACAAACGTTTTCTTTCTTCGCCATCACCGCTAACGTCAATTCAACAACTTAGCGGAGCCGTCTCACGCATTTTCCAGCCGGTCAGAATCGGTCGATTGTGACGGCAAAACATAGCTAAATTCGTCATGGTCTTCGTATCCTATAGGCATGAAGATAAAGGCCGCGCTTTATGCCCGAGTGTCACTCAAAGATGGACGGCAGGACGTTGATAACCAACTTCGGCTGTTGAGAGAGTACGCCGAGCGTGAAGGGCTACAAGTCGTCAAGGAATACGTTGACCACGGCACTGGCGGCAACGGGAACCGCGACCGGTTCCGCGCCATGTTCGATGCGGCGGCAAAACACAGATTCTCACTTTTGCTGTTCTTTTCACTCGACCGCCTGTCGAGGGAAGGAACGCTTCAGACCCTTCAATACCTTCAGCGACTGACAGCTTGCGGTGTCGGGTACAAGAGCCTTACGGAAACTTACCTCGACAGCATGGGGCCGTTTTCAGATGTGGTCATATCGCTGCTTAGCTGCATCGCCCGTCAGGAGCGGCTGAGAGTCAGTGAGCGCACTATCGCAGGGCTCATGCGGGTTCGAGCCGAAGGAAGAGTTTTGGGCAGACCTAAGGTGGTGCAAAGCGCGAACCGGGTCATCGAGCTTCGCCGCGAAGGAAAAACGCTCACAGCCATTGCGGCGGAACTCGCAATCAGCGAAAGCTCTGTGTATCGCACTCTCCGAAGTGCATGATATTCCCAACCAATGGAACTCAGCTTCGTCACCCGCGTTGCTTGTAACTACCTTGGCTCTCGCCGACCAACCGCTCGACCGCGATTTGACTGCAAAAAGCCCCCAAAAATCGGGGGCTGGGAATTGGGGTTTGGAACGACGGTGAACGGGACAACTGGAGCATCGACTTCGGTGGGGAAGTTATCGAACTGGACATCCCGGTCGAGAATCGTGACGCAAAGGCGATTGCCGCAGCGTTACTCAAAGCTAGGGGAAAGTAGAGGAACAGTATGCCTTTGGCAAAGGTGGTTGTAACCTACGATTTGAAAAAGTCCTGCGGTGAGAGCGTTCGTGTGAAGCCCATCGCCGTCGAAAACTCAGCGGTGCCGGTCATGGGACTCGGTGACTACTATGTCGCCCGGAGCATCATGGATGCCCTCGGCCTCAAAGACACTGACCCGGTGAAGGTCACGTTTGAGAAGGCGTAACATGTTTCTATTCGTCTGTAGAGGACTGTGGTTCGGTGCTCTAGGCATCCTACAAATGGGCGCGGGGCACATGGAAGGAGAATGATGGCTTTGGGTAATGAATCAATCGTCACAGTGAATGGTCATCAGTTGACGCACGGCTTAAAGAAATATATGGCGACGAGCGTTTTGGCAGTGAGTATGCTTTTCGCAAACGCTGCGAACGCCATGCAAATTCCTCAATTCGATAAATTGGCCGTCGATGATCAAGCCACCTACGTTACCCTGCTGGCGAAGGGGTCGGCCAATGCTTTATATGCCCATGGTGATCGTGCAGGTGGGGACAAACTGATTCAGCTTTTTAACACCACGGGCAAAACTGGCGGTGGAGCACAATTTTGGAAATATTTAGACGAAGTTCGCATAATGAATAAGAATAATGCGGCAGATCATCCCAACAATAAACAGCCGCCTTATGAAGTTGAGCATGCCTTTGCGCTTATGCTGAAGAACAATGGCATAATTGTTCCTGTCAGCTTTTTGCTGACGATCAACAAGGATTTCAAACCGTCATCACGATGACGGCGTGCCCGGCCTGTTGCCGGACAGTTTTAATGGATCACAGGAGAGTCTGTATGCGCGGAATGAAAAAGTATCTGGCGAGCACAGTTTTGTCCGCCGCTGCCCTGCTTTTTACAGGGGCAGCTAACGCCATGCAAATACCTCAATACGACCAAATGGTCCAGAATGATAAAAGCACCTATGTAACATTTCTTATTATGGGGGCTGCGAAAGCTTTAGAGGCTCATGGCCAACCCGATCAGTCAAAAAAGCTTATCGTGTTTTTTGAAGATGGTAGCGACAATGGCGGTGCTCATCAATTTTCAAAAAATTTACAAGTAGCGCGGATAATTAATGCAAAGAACGCTTCAGACCCCAACAATAAACAAAAGCCCTATGAAGTTGAGCATGCATTGGCGCTCACTTTAAAGAATAATGGTATATTGATCCCGGTTGATGTTCTTCTGGCGCTCGGCAAAGACTTCAAACCCAAATCACCGCCGTCGAAAGCCAAGTAAACACGATGACTACCCGACTAGTCAACATGATGCTAAAGACGGTGTAATGATGCAGTGGACGCCATTTACGAAGCCCCCGGAGGAAGGCCAGTTGATACTGGTTCGCCTTCGTTCGGACAGCAGCGACGTTGAAGTGACTGTGTTTCACTCGCGTCTGTTGCAGTATAATCCTGAATTCTACGGCACGGTCGGATGGATGCCAGCGGAGCCCATCCTGAATGCCCCCATGGGCTTCGACCCCAAGTTTGGCGACGACAAGCTGTGCCTCTGTGGCCATCCCTACTATCGCCACTTCGATACAGGTGAGGAGATGTCTCCGGTGGGCTGCAAATATTGCCACGCCTTTCCCGAGGGTGTGGACTACCGTAAAGAGACTAAGCCAGTTAAGAAATAAACCAGCACCTCCAGTCTGGAGCTAAGTTCCCGAGAATTCTACGTCCGTTGGCTCGAATTGCAAGACCAACGAAGTAGCTTCAAGGGGAAGGTTCGGCAATTCGCTACCGTCCTTGTCTTTTCCGCCTCTTCGAGAGAGACTAGTCCCCTGAAGAACGAAGCCCTCGGGGGATTCCCCAAGGGCTACGCCGAACGGAACAGGCTGCGGCTGCATCACATCAGCAACTTTCGGTTCAGAATGTTCGTGCTGGACAAAGATGGCGTCTACGTAAAGCTTGAAGTGGAGATTCCGGTTCGCCGGAAAGGTAGACCGATGAGGTGAGCCGGAAGAGTGGCCGTGCATCGAGTGAAAGCGCGGCCTTCCTGACTGTGTTCGTGATACTTCAATCTTCCATCCCAGAATTCAGGCTCATCCCGCACCGGGACGCAGCGAATGGATTTAGTTCACGACTTCTTCTTCTTCTTCCTCTTCCAACACTTCATGCTCGGTGGGTTCCGCCTCTTCTGTCAAGAGGCTATCGGGAAGCAGGAGTGTGGCGTCGGTCGCCGGGAGTTCCTGAACATCTTTGAGCTTCCTACCGATAGCACGCGACCGGACTTTCGCTTTTTCGATTGTCTCGGACGCCTGATTGAGTTTCTTCTGCACGGTATCCAAAACCTCGCCGTACTTTGTCCATTCAGTTTTCACACCGGCAAGGAGATTCCACACCTCACTGGTACGTTTCTCGATTGCCAGCGTCCGGAAGCCCATTTGGAGGCTATTCAGGATAGACCAAAGCGTAGTCGGGCCAGCAACAATCACGCGGTAGTTGCGTTGGATTCCCTCAATCAGGCCAGTTCTGCGAATTGTCTCTGCAAAGAGACCTTCAATCGGGAGATAGAGGATTCCAAAGTCAGTGGTATTCGGCGGAGCGAGATACTTCTCGCAGATGTCCCGAGCACATGACCGGACGCGGTTTTCAAGCTCCTTCCCTGCGGTCTCGATACCTTCGAGGTCGGCGCATTCCTGAGCCTCAATCAAACGCTGATAGTCCTCGATTGGAAACTTTGCATCGATGGGGAGCCAGACAATCTCGCTTTTATCTAAACCTTGTCCGGGGAGCTTGACTGCATACTCTACTCGCTCACCATTACCCTTTGTGGACACGTTTTTCTCGAACTGCTCGGGACTTAGCACCTGTTCCAACAGTGCCCCAAGCTGAACCTCGCCCCAAGTTCCACGAGTCTTTACATTCGTGAGCACTTTCTTGAGGTCGCCGACGCCAGTGGCAAGGGACTGCATTTCACCAAGCCCTTTGTGAACCTGCTCCAAACGCTCACTGACCTGCTTGAACGATTCGCCCAGCCGCTTCTCCAGTGTCCCCTGAAGCTTCTCATCCACGGTCAGGCGCATCTGCTCAAGCTGCGTGGCGTTGTCTGACTTCATACTCTGAAGTTGACCCTCGACTGTGGTACGGACAGCTTCGAGCTTCTTCTCGTTGGATTCCGCAAGCTTCCCAATCGCCAAAGACATCGCTTCCAGTTGACCCTTTTGAACGTTGGCCAACTCGCCCATGGTCTTCGTGGTGATGTCCGTGATTCCCTTAAGGGCAGCGACAACTTCTTCCCGCAATCGTCCTGCATCCGTGGCCGCTTCGGTTCTTATGCCGTCAAGCTTTTCACCGCTCGTTTTCGCAAACGAAGTCAGTTGAGCCGCGAATGCTTCAAACTGTACTTTTTGTGTGGATGCCAGCTCCCCTACCGTATTCCGAATGGCATTTGAAATCGTGCCGAGAGTTGACACCACCTCTTCCCGGAGTTGTTTGCCTCCGGTGGCCGACTCTGCACGGGCGGTATCGAGCCTTGTTCCACTTTCCTTCGTGAAAGTAGAAAGCTCAACTGAAAAGGATTCAAGCTGCGTCCTTTGGAGGCTGGCAACGTCATTGATGCGCTGCCCCACCGAATCACCGAATGTCTTGAACGCGCTGGATAGTTCTTGCCGTTGTTCACTCGCAGCTTTGCCCAGTTCGCCTCGATTCAGCGCAATCTCTTCCTTCACCACTCGCTCTGTGCGTTCTTGTGCCTTCTCAAACGCCTCTAAGCGAGACTCCAGTAGGACGGAACTGTTCCGGGAGACCTTCAGATACAACAGCACAAGAAGAACCAAGGCGATGATAAGGAGAGCGAGAATGGTGAAAGCGACAGTTGTAACCATGGCTGAACCTCTGGTTTCTAGCGTAACGTTCATTGCAGCGTGCTGAATACCGGCTAAGTCTGGTGCAGGGAGACGACTGTAATCCGCGTGTCATAGCGAAGGCGGTGACACGAGTTACCAGTGAAAGATAAGCCGCTTTCACAACAGAAGTCAGCAGCATCTAAGGCCGCAGTTTCCCGTTGATGAAGTTGGTGACTTTCACCTTGCCGTTCGGTTCAAAGACGGTGACGTTCTGGTTGGTAGGTTGGCCGTTGTATGTGTTGTACATCGTGTTTGTGGTGATGCTCCCTCCGTCCGGGGTGCGGAAATGGCTAATCTCGCTCACAAGCTTGCCGTTATTGTCGTAGCTCTTCATACTGCCTCCTTGGTTATGTGAATAAGAAGTGGTTGTCCATTACGGCTCTGGAAGACCTCGATGGCGACTGTCCCGCCGCTCTTGTTGGCCTGAGCGAGTAGGCGCTGCATCTCCACAGTCTCGCTGAGACGCTGCAAGGCGTCGGTCATCGCTAGGCTGGGCTCCTGCTGCCTAGAGCCGCTCGGGCAGCGGAATTTGAACACGACATTCTGCATGGGTGCCTCCCTCATGCCGCACACTCCTCTAGTTGCTGGTTGACCTCGATTTGGCTCAGCCCTTTCAGTCGAGCTTCCCTCACGAACCTGACCACTGTTGCCCGTGAAATCCCGTGCAGCTTTGCAACGTCAGTCAAGCTCATGCCGCCGAGCCGGTCGGCAACGACAACATCATGGTCGATGTCTAGTGGCTGACGACCGACAGGTAGCCCATCAAGCTTGCGCCGACGCATTCCGGCTCTGATGCGCTCACGAATGAGGTCAGATTCCAACTCGGCGATTGAGCTAATGATGGTTAGGAAAAGCCGCCCCATCGCTCCGTCCGTGGCGATGTTCTCCCGCCTCGAAATGAACTCCACGCCGAGGGAGTCTAATTCGTCCACGACGCCCAAGAAGTGCTTGACCGAACGCGCCACCCTGTCGAAAGCTGAGACGATAACCACGCTGAACTTCCTCTTCCGAGCATCCTTCAGCATCAGGTCGAGACCGGGGCGACGAACTTTGCTGCCGGAGACGCCGACATCCGTGTACTCGCACGCGACCTCAAAGCCCCGCTGCTGCGCGAACAGCCGGAGGTCATACAACTGGTTATCGACGCGCTGCTCCGGGGTACTGACTCTTGCATAAATCGCACATCGTTTCATCACAAGTGCCTCCTGATGCCTTCAAGCAAAATGTCTGATTGATGAATAGCCGAAGCCGCCGAATCTCAGAGCCTACGCCCCCACACCTTGTCATGTGCGTCCAGCGACATTTCCCTGAGGACATCGGAATGGTCAATTGCCTCACTGGAGAGCGCATCGTGCATGATTCGATGCCAAGCTAAGAGCACCCGCCTCTGATGCAACTCCCGGTCGCGGGGGAAGTTCCACGCCGCCTTTTTAGCGAGGCGCTTGAGAATCCATGTAGTAAAACAATTCATTCGTCCTCAGTCGAATTGCTTGGCCTTCTTGTGAGACAGCGGAAGCAGCGATAGTGCGCGTCCGTTGACAATGCCGTGTCGTCGGGCAGGTGGAGAAGCCGCAGCAATTTCTTCACCACGCTCTTCTTTCGAAGAATGCACACATCTGCATACAGAGTGAACCGCTGCTCTCGCCCGTCGAAGACTACGCGGCCACGTGGGAGTTCCTCGTAATCTGTGTCGCGTGGCACTTCTCCACGCTTTTCCATCGCCGCCCAGTGGGTCACGTGGTCGCCGTCATGAATCTTGAAGTCGCCGTACTTTCCAGCGGCGGAGAGGGCTGTGGTGTCACTGATAAGGCGCGTGCCAATCAGCCAGAAGATTCCGACGCGAGGTTCAGGTTGTTGAATGCATTCCTTCATCGCAAATGCTCCTTCAGGCTTTCGACCAACACGGTCGATGGGTGAATGAACGGACGAGCCTTCCGAATATCATTGATGGCGGCGTCCACGTTCTTGAAGCCAACCGCAGCCATGTACGCAGCAGCAAGGCTCGGGGCGCGGGAGACGCCCACGCCGCAGTGAAGGAGCACGGTTCCCCACCGGATGTTCTTTCGGATGGCATCCATGATGCAGTAGAACTGACGAATCGGTACAGGCTTGTCATCCTCAAAGGGGAGATGAACGTATTTCACATTCTCCCGTCTTGTTCGAACCGCAACCTCTGACAGCGACACAACCGTGGAGATGCGATGTGGATTGCCTTCCGCAAGTTCCTCCGCGTCGGCAATGCCACCGATGAAGAGCCGTTCCCAAACTTGGGTCATTGAACGCCCCCTTCATCTTCGAGCCGTGGCAGTTTCTTGCGCTCAGGCTTGGTCTCTGCTGCAACACATGGAGGAACCTCCGGTCGCCGCCGCTGTTTAACAACGATGGTGCGGCCAGAGTCCCAGTCAATCTCGGCATACTGAGCGAGGTAGACCTGCATCAAAACGAGACTGTGCTTGTATTCGGGGAAAAGGCGCAAGACCGCGTGCCGAGCCATCAACTCACATGTGGCCGGGAGGACGACAGAAATGCCTAAATCTTGGGGGTGGCGTTGGATTTCAACGCAGTAGAGTTCAGGAGATGGGCTGAATTTGCTATACACTTCATAGTATACCGAGCAGCTTGTAATTTTGGCTACTCTTTCTACGCTTTTCTGCTCGTGTAATGTGGCTCGGCCTATTAGCGCAAATAGCCAGTAGGAAACATCCCTCTGGGACAAGGGCGGAGTCGATGGGCGCACCCGAGAGGCAAGGAGTAAGAAGAAGCGCGGCCAGCGAACTCCGAAGCAGAAAGCAGAGTAATTTAATCGAACGCGGGGGCTTGGACGTACCACTAAAACCGGCCATGGCAAGCTTGTATTGCACTGCCATATTCACCCTGTGCTGGGTACGATTTGGGGTCTGGTACTACAACGCTCAGACTAATCCTTCAGCTTGAGCTTGAGCTTGCTCTCTTCGAGGAAGCCGCGCAAATCCTGCTCCCTATCCAAGAGCTTTAACCACTGCTCGTAATAAAGCGTGACCGGGAAGCGGCCAAGTCCGTAGACGGAAACTGCGCCTTTGTCGCTCACTTTGAAGCTGATGCTTCCAGTTCGCTGTTGTTTGGTTTCGAGTTCGGCTAACTGCGCCTTCAATTCCTCATACGTTGGTTCGGTCATCAGGTCTTCCTCTCTCAATATTGTACTGTCACATCGTCGTGTACAAGCTTCCGCCCATGCCCTGTCCCGATTCCGCATTCTGCCATGCGCGACGTTTTGTGGACGGATAATAATGTTCGGAATTGCCGGTCAACCCTCGGGGACGGGGCGGCGTGGATGGGCGGACGCGAGATGCGAGGAGCAAGAAGAGGTGCGGCCAGCGAACTACCAACCAAAAGCCAAAGTGATTCGCGGCCACCTTGGACTCTCAGAAGAGCACGGAGCCGCGCTATTGGCAGGACCCACGACTACACCTCGTGGTACTCGCCTTCTGGTGAAGAAAACGACGGAACAGGCAGAAGAAATCGGTGTGGCTGCTGCGGAAGCTCATACCAATCTCACGCCGATATCAGTTCCAGCACCGAACTGTCTTGGCGTCTACTGTGCAATCAGCGGGACGGGGAAGATTTCGACTTCGTCGGAATCGGGGTCGGACAATGCTCTTCCTGTTCCTTCGTGGCGGCCAAGGACAAACCATCGGACCAGCACCGAAAGCATCTGTTCCTGCGTGTCGGGATCGGATGCCCGGCTAGTTACAAGCACAGCAAATTTGCTCTCTGCCAACTCCTGACGTTCATTCAGTTTTTCGAGGAGTTCCGTTGCTTCTTCATGCTCGACGGGCAAGATATGCGAACCTGATACGCCGAGCGTAGCCATACGGAAGAGAAGTTGTGCCGTTCCCCGGCTAGGACAGACAGTGTGAATCTGGCGCTTTTTTCCAAAATAGACCGTGTCTCGGTCAAACATATTTTGTACGTCTAGATGTGCGGGCCGTTCGCTGGCGATGCGAAATTCCTGAGTAGCGCCTTTCGCGTTCGTCCGAACCCACTCGGCTAGCGGGGCGAGGTCAGTCAGGTCCAGAGCATCCCAAGCATCCGTAGCCTGTTCCGTCGCTGTGAAACTTTGTCTGTCGCCGGTCGATCTGTCCACTAGCTTTTGAATCTCCGTTACACGGATTGCACGAAAATGCAAGGCCGTTTCTGTGTATAGACGGTCAACGAGAATTCGCCTGTCCTTTGCGTTCGTCACTCCGAGCATCTCAAATACAGCATCGTCAAGGTCTCGGCGATCCTGCTGTCTCAACTCTTGCGAAAGAGACAATGGGCGGGAAGCGAGTTCAACGGCTCTTTCATACGAATGACACTCCATGAATGCTTCGTCCACCATGCGTCCAACGTCCCTTTTGACCAATGAACTCAGAGCGTCTGTAAGGCGTTTTGCTACTGCATCAGAAACACCGCGCGGGTCTGGAACGTCGATCAGATTGACATCCAATACTTCAGTCTTGAGGTTGCCTTCCGTTCCGGCGAAGCGACCGTAGAACGTCTTGAAGAGGCCAATCAGGGTACTATTTAGGACGGCAACCAAGACTTTCTGCTCTTTCTTGGACATGACATCCGAAGAGAGATCGAAGAGATTGTGATTGCAGATAAGGTGTTCAGGATTACTTGGGATGATATGTCGATACTGTTGTGCCATTGGCCAGAAAGCAAATCCGGGGTTCACCAGCTTGGTTAGGTCGTACCAAGGATGTCTCGTCGCGCAAGTGGATCGAAGGGGGACAGGTACGGGCTTGGACTTCTTAGATGCGTATGTGGCTCGTTCACCATACTTGAGGTATTTGTAAGCGTGTGTGGTCGGATTGGCGGCGTCTTCGGCAATGAGGACAACGACCCTGTCCAATTCCTTCGCTCTTATCTCTGGGCGGTTGACCATCATGAGGCTATGCACCTCGGGCTGTAGGAACTCAGCCTCGATGGGATGTAGAGTTCCCGCGCCGTCCTTGATGATCCGAATATCTCCGCTTTCCACAAGTGCTCTGCTGACGCCAGTGAGTGCCTTAAATTCCTTGGGTGCGGTCTTCTTTGCTAGAACTTCACTCGAAACATCCTTCGGCATAAAGAAGGCGTCGCATCCGGTTTTCACTCCAAAGCGGATATCGACCAACTCGCCAAGCGGCACGAACTTAGGCCGAAACCTTGTCATGATCTCGAAGTACAGGTCTGGTGCTCTGAGAAATCTACCCCATTTGCCTGCAATATAACCGCCAGTCTCAAGATCAAAGGAGGTCAGAGCTTCAGAGCTTTCTTCGTCTCCGTCAGCGTCCCCGCCTTCACTTCGCTCGTTGCCAGTCGATGCTCTCTTCAGTGCGATACCTGCACGTACTCCCTCATCCCAGAGGTCGCCTTGTCTCACCAACAGAATCCTCCACCGACTATCGTGGACACTCTCGACGGTGCGTTCAATCTCATTGCGGACGCTATCAGCCGCCTTCTGTCTTAGACGCTCCGCTTCCTCCGCCTCGGAGCCTACGCCACTTGACGCCGATACGCCGATGATCTCGCTGAGTGGCTTTTCAAATCGAACGAAGCGAACCGAATTCTCGCGGCGCTTCTCATGGTCAGAGCAACGTCGAAGGATTGTGATGCATGTTTTGACCCGCGCATCTGGGAACCAACGTTCGGTCGCACTCTCCATGATGTCTACGATCTTGAAGTTCTCAAGAATCCATCGTTGCAATGCAAAACCATAGTCAACGTCTAACCATTGACCGCTGGTCAGAAAGCCAAAATAGCCGCCCTCTTTGAGGAAGCGTGCTGCATGAGGCCAGAAATAGCAGTGCAGGTCGGCCCGCCCACTGAGGACTGTTCCGGGAAACGCTTGGTTCACCCGCAATGCCAGCTTGGGCTTCTCAGCCTTGAGAACTTTTTCTTGTCTTACGTACGGTGGATTCCCTACGACGGAATCTAAGAGAGGAAGACTAATCGGGATGTGTTCCTTGTGTGCGCCGAGTGGTAGTTCGCAAAACGGTGTGTCAGGGAGAATGTCGAAGAAATCTGTCCGCGCAATTCTTGGATAGTTCGCTTCGTCATTGATTTCACGGGCAGCGAGATTTAAAGTTGCAAGGTGCGCCGGATAGAGGGAAATGTCAGCGCCGAAAAGCTCATTCAGCAGCCTCGAATGAGAACGGTCATGGTTCATCGCATGTTTGCGGTAGTACGCTCGCACGAGAAAGCTACCACTACCGCAGGCAGGGTCTAAGACGACGGAATCAGACTTCCGAATGCAAAACGAATTGATGAGATCGACTGGGTCCGAGCCAGTAAAGTGTTGACCCAGTCGATAGCGTTCGTCAGGGCTGACGAGTTTCTGGAAGATCAACCCCACGATGTCCGAGGGCACCTCGCGAAAGTCAACGGCGTCGATTCCACGAAGGAACGCTCGCCAAGCATCCACCGCTCCGTGCGGAGCAAAAACTAGGTCGTTCGCCCAATCGTGCTTTTCGGGAAACAGAAGTGTTTCGTAGTCGCCGCTTACTTCGGCTGCCTTGTGGAAGATTTCGTCGATTCGCCTGATCGCTTGGTTAGCGGTCTTGATGTTCGGCCCCAACTCCAGCTTTGGAAGTTCAGTGAAGCGGGCGCGGAGAGCTTTGTAGAATATGAAGCGGTTCGTCCAGATGTAGGCGAGGGTGCGTGCTGTGTTGTCAACGGAGTTCCGCCACTCCTCCGGTTGATTGCGGAGGAACTGACGCCCCTGATCGGTCATCCAATCTTGGAGCTTGGAATCAAAACTTCTGTCCGACGCCGAATTGCTTTGCAGGTATTGCCGCAGCAGGGAGACCGGCCAATCGAGGTGACTTTCCAGAGACCGAAGGAATATCTCATCGGGCGGTAGTGACCAGTCGCGCTTGACGCCCATAACGATGTCGGAAAGATCAGCTATAAGGTCGGGTAGGAAGCTGCGTTCGATGTAATCGAGGGTCTCGGGTCTCGCTACCTCCTGAGGGGATGCTAAGTGGAGCCGCAGATGCCAGACTTTGATTCGACGGTCTAGTAGAGGCTTGTTCTGCTGGAACCTGTCCCAAAGAACAAAGGTGTTGACATCCCAAGTGAAGAAGAACTGGACGCCAGCGTGATCCGCCTTCTGTTGTGCGTCTTCAATGAGGCCGCTATCGAAGGCAGAAACGCCACCCGGTAGCTTCACCTCACCGGTCAAGAGAATCTTGTTCTGGAGGTCATAGAAGCGGAGGTCCTTCCGCCTAGTCTTGCCAGAGGTAGACCCCATCCCTTCGATTCGTGCCTCCAAGAAAGGACAGCGACTTTGCAATGCAGCAAAGATGGGCTTCGCGGCGGTTGCGATCTTGCCGCAGAAATCGACTTCGTTGATGGTTTCACTTGCAACAGCAGACATGCTTTACAGTCTACCTGACGGTCTCGCCCGATTATCGCGTCAAAGTGAGCCGCCGCCTCAAAGACGAGTTCGACAACGGTAAGGAATATTACGCACTTCAAGGCAAGACGATTCTGTTGCCGGAGAATCCTGCATTCAGGCCGTCAACGGAGCAACTGGGCTGGCACAATGACCACGTGTATCGACCGTGAGAGGCATCCTCTGATTGCCTCATCAACTGAAAGGACTACATAGCAATGGAAGATTTAGAGTCGGCTGTCGAGCAATCTCCGAAGGAGAACTTGGACGAAACAGTTAAGACCCTTCAGAATGTGACAAGGGTTGAACACTGCAGCCTATCCCTCATTAGGCCATTAGTCTTTTTTGATTTAGAGACCACGGGAACGATTATAGGGAAGGACCGGATTGTCGAGCTTGCCGTTATCAAGCTGTGGCCTAATGGGGAACGTAGCGAACACGAATGGCGTTTCAACCCGGAAATGGCTATACCAGAAGAGGCTACGCGAATACACGGGATACGTGATGAGGACGTAAGAGACAAGCCGACCTTCCGCGACTCGCTAGGTGAGATTCGCGAAGTCTTTTGCGATAGTGATGTCGCCGGATTTAACATCGCACGATTCGACATGCCAATACTCAAAAGTGAATTAGCGCGTGCGGGAGTGAAAGATATTTCCAGTCGAAATATCGTCGATGCAATGACCATATTTCATCTTAAAGAGAGAAGAGACCTTCCGGCTGCTTTGCGATTTTTCTGCAATAAGGATATAGAAAACGCTCATTCTGCACTCGCGGATGTACGCGCCACTGTTGAAGTGCTAGAAGCCCAACTTTCAAGATATACTGACTTGCCCACTACTGTTTCCGAGTTGGCTGCTGTCGGCCATGGAGGAGACAGCCAATATGAAGACTCAGGCCGTTGGTTTGTAAAGCGTGACGGAAAGCTGCTCTTCGCTAAGGGAAAGCATTTTGGGAAAACTGTTGATGAAGTGGCCGGAACCACGAGCGGCTATCTGGAGTGGTTGAAGGGTCTGGATGACCTTCCATCCGACACGGCCCAGTGTCTGCAAGACGCATTGCGTGAAGTTGAGCTACAACACTAATCCAAGCCCTTGGCATTATGGAGAAGAACCAACAGTCTCGGCGTGGAGGCGTACCCCGCGAAATCGAGGCGGAGCGTAACGCCGAACTGACCCGCAGGTACCTTGAGGCCGTAAACACGTCGAATCAGCAACGAAAGCTTGTATTGCAGGAAGTGCTTTCGAAGCCCGATGCTGAGATACTCCCCCTCGCAGAGCAGGAGTTCTATGAACTCTCCATTGAGGAATCGGATGATGTGTTTAGACCCGGCTATGTCGTGAAGAAGACCCATGCCCAATGGAGCGAAATCGACGGTCAGGTCATGTGGGAAGACCCGGAATGGGAACGTTGGCCGACGCTCAAAAAGGCTAAGGAACGATGCGAGGAGTGGAGGAAGGCTCTCGCTGCAAAGGGATTCACTCAGTCGGATGTGGATCGTTGATGTGATGACATGCATAGAGATAAACATGAAATTGGACTTTA
>PKXI01000066.1 GCA_003133425.1 Acidobacteriaceae bacterium | reverse complement strand
GTATTATCGGGCCGGATCAATAGTGAGCGAAGGGTTGTCTGGAATTACCCGAAAAGCGACCAAACGAGGCCTAATAAGGCTTAATTGCGTCACTTTTGCTGCCAAATTGGATAATTTTACGAGTTTTGGTGGACAGGGGACGGGGCAGGGATCAGGTTTCAGGGGTCAGGGGTCAGGGGTCAAAAAAGCCCCTCGGTTGAGGGTTTTGGTATCCCACCCATTCCGCAAAATGCGCGGAATGGATGGGGCACCCCAAGTGAAGAGTGGTCGGGAAAACGGGAAATTTGGGGGAAGATTCCCAGGTTTACTTCTTTCCGAAGACAACTGCAAGGTTAGGGCCGGCTTCACCGTCTTCAATCACCGGGACGGTAGTGAGTTCCAGCACATCAGCCCACACTGCAGCTCCGGCATGCAGCGCAGCGGCATCGTTGGTTTCGTAGAGCGAGAATCCGCCGCTACAGTCCACATTGTGCCAGCGGCCCAGAACTTTGACGCCCTCTGGCTCGCCTCCTCCACCTGCAAGGAACTGCTCGGCGGCTGTTCTGACGGATCCGGGTAAAAGGGTCCAGGTTGTCATGAATTTCATTTCTTTCTTCCTCCAGATTGGATTTTGGTTGGATTTTGACGGAACGACTCTCGGGCTTGCCGGGAGCAACGACTCGAAAAGGAAGAGCGATACGGAGAATTACTTGAAGACCCCGTTGCCTTTCCCCAGTTCATCGCGGTGACCGCTGTAGTCTTCGAATGAACCGAAGGCATCAATCGAAAGCGGATGGGCTTTCCCTGAAGCCCTGATCGCCGCCTGAACGGTATCCAGACCTTCCGGAGTCGGCGTCACGTACACAATCGCGAACATGCCCGGTGCTGATGTGTGGATTGCCATTTCGTCGATTTCGTATTCAGTCACCGTGCCGTCAGCCACCAGCTTCTCCAGCATCGGCACCACCAGGTGTTGGGCCAGCAGGTCAACCGCATCGTCCGGGGCATCCGCCTTCAGCTTGTATTCCGACACGTGGACGTACGCGCCTTTGTACGCGCCCGGCTTCCAGTTGTAGTAGTGGCTGACAAAAACCTCATCCCAGTGCTTGGTCGGACTTGCCGCGTTGGGAGAAGCGGATGTCTCTCCTGTCATCAACTGGTCCAGCACCTTAACCAGCCCAGCCATCGACATTGCCGACCACCAGGTGTCATGCGTCCACCCATCGGCTGTGTGCACCAGGTTGATATCGTCGCCATAGCCGATGATGGTTCCGTCGGCCATTGCCTTTTCCATGAGCGCGTTTCGCGCCGCAGCACCCTTCTCCATGTCTGCCCAATGCGCACGGGGAATCTGCCAGTTGCCGATATACGAGAACATTGCCGGCTTCTCTTTCACTTCCGCCGTCTGTGCGCCTGAGGGAACGACACACGCCATTAGAACCAAGAGTCCACACAACCCCGCGAAGACACTCCACAATCTCTTGCTCATCTTCTTTCTCCTGTTGTGATTTGGTCAGAATTGCTCTGGGGAAAGCCTGACTGAGGGCAGTGTACATGAGCAAGGTCTGAAAAGAGTTAGAAGTTTTCTTGGGGCGGGAGTAGGGCAGGGAACAGGGACTGGGGACTAGGGACTAGGGACTATAGATCCGGCAAATAAANNGGGCACCCAAAGGTTGTTGGTATTTATTTGCCGAAGCAATAGGGAATAGAAAGGCCCCTTCAGTCGCGGGCTGTTGCGGGGCCTGCGAGGCGGCGCGCTTTGATATCGCGCATCGGCGGTTGGCCGAAGAATCGGCTGTACTCCCGATTGAACTGGCTTGCGCTTTCATAGCCGACTTCGAAGGCGGCGCTTGCGGCGTCCAGACCCTCGCTGAGCATGCGTTCTCTGGCTACATGCAGTCGAACGTGCTTCTGATATTGAAGGGGGCTCATCGCGGTGAGCGAACGGAATTGATGGTGCAATGTCGATACGCCCATCCGCGCGGTGGCTGCGAGTTCCTCAACGCGCAACGGCTTGGTGTAGTTCATCCTGAGCCATTCGACAGCCTTTGCTGTCCGGTGGCTTTGCTCGCCCAGCGTGGCGATGGCGCGGAGATGCTTTCCCTGCGGACTGCGGAGCAACCGGTAGATGATTTCGCGCTGGATGAGGTTGGCGAGAAATGGAATGTCATGGGGAGTATCGAGCAGGTCGACGAGACGGGAACATGCGTCGAGGAGTTCGAGCGAAGTGACGCCGACGGCCATGGCGCGGGCGTCGGCGGATTCTTCGCGCAGATGAAACTCCTGCTGGGAGAGAATCTCCCGGACGGCCGGCATTTCAAGCTTTAGGATCAAACCGAGAATGGGCACTTTTTGAGTTGCCGAGATTACCTGGCTGACAACGGGAAGTTCGACGGAGGTGAGGAGGAAGTTGGAACCGTCACATATATAAATTGTCTTGCCGACGTTGATTCGCTTCCGTCCCTGTACGAAGACAACCAGACTGGGTTCGTAAGCAGCCGACATGCAGGCAGTGGTTGAGGAACGGCGGTAGAGGCGCAGACCCGGAATTTCGGTATGCGTGTCTACTTCCTGAACGGCACGATTGGCAATCTTGCGGGCGAGCTCTTTTCGCATCTCGATTACCCGTGGATCTTCGCTCGCGTCCTTGTGTTTAGCCGCTTTCATCCGATTTGCCCCTTCCAATCCAAGTTAACGCCGAATTGGGGGCATTGTGCAGAAAAATGCAGGCATCGACAGGAATAGGCAATAGATTGGCAGGATTGGGATACCGCTCGACGGGCAGGTTTTCGTAGTCTTTGGATTGAGACGGACAGAGCGGCGGCGATTGCACGCCTTCGACCCTTACCGACCGACAGGAGAAGCAAATGCAGAAACGCAAATTGGGGAAAAGCAATTTGGAAGTCTCGGCTCTCGGCCTGGGGTGCATGGGCTTGAATTTCTCGTACAAACCGTTCCCGGAAAAGAAGGACGCGATCGCTCTCGTTCGTGCGGCTGTCGAGCGCGGCGTCACGTTCTTCGACACTGCGGAGGTCTACGGGCCGTTTAACAACGAAGAACTGGTGGGCGAGGCACTCGAGCCTTTTCGTGGGCAGGTGGCGATTGCCACGAAATTCGGATTCGATCTGAATGCCGACGGAAGTCACGGGCCGAAGGCGACCGACAGCAGCCCGCAGCGAATCCGCCAGGTCGCAGAAGCCTCGCTGAAGCGGCTCAGGATCGACGTCATTGATCTTTTCTATCAGCACCGTGTCGACCCCAAGGTTCCAATTGAAGACGTGGCCGGCGCGGTCAAGGAGCTGATCGCGGAGGGAAAGGTGAAGCATTTCGGCATGTCGGAGGCCGGCGTGAAGACGATTCGCCGCGCCCACGCCGTGCAGCCGGTTACAGCCCTGCAAAGCGAGTACTCGCTTTGGTACCGCACTCCTGAGGCTGAAATCATTCCGACTCTGGAGGAACTCGGCATCGGCTTTGTGCCTTTCAGCCCGCTGGGAAAGGGCTTCCTCACGGGAAAGATGGACGAGAACACCACTTTCGACAAGACCGATATCCGCAGCAGCATCCCGCGTTTTACGCCGGAGGCCCGCGTGGTGAACCAGGCACTGGTGGATCTGCTCGGGGAGATCGGAAAGCAAAAGAAGGCGACTCCGGCGCAGATTGCTCTGGCGTGGCTGCTGGCGCAGAAGCCGTGGATTGTTCCGATTCCGGGGACGACGAAGCTACATCGGCTGGAAGAGAACATTGGAGCGGTTGCGATTGAGCTCTCGGCAGACGATCTTGACCAGATCGAGAGTGCCGCGTCGAAGATAACGGTGCAGGGGGCGCGGTATCCGGAGCATGTTGAGAAGATGACCGGCCTTTAGCCTGTATGGACTGGAATGCCGGCGGGTGCGCGATCAAAACGACGGAGGAGCGGAATGCGAATTGGCATTCTGGGTTCGGGGTATAGGACGAGCGAGTAAAGCGACATCAAGTGTGGGGGGGTGCACGGTATGGAGATCAAAAGGAGTGGCTCACAGCCTTCGGGTAAGGGGCCGACGGATTGGTTCACTGGCACGGTAAGGGTCGATCCGCTTTTCACTGCACCCGGTCCGGCGCGTGTTGTTGGAGCCAGCGTCACTTTCGAGCCGGGCGCACGGACTGCGTGGCATACGCATCCGCTTGGTCAGACACTGCTGGTGACGGCGGGATGCGGCCGGGTTCAGCGCGAAGGCGGACCGATCGAGGAGGTTCGGCCGGGCGATGTGGTCTGGTTCTCACCCGGCGAGAAGCATTGGCACGGGGCCACACCGACCACGGCAATGACGCACATCGCCATCCAGGAACAGCTCGACGGAAAGACCGTCGACTGGCTTGAGAAGGTGAGTGACGAACAATACCAGGGATGATTGCCTGGGTGCCGTCACTTAACATGTCTTTTTCAAAAAGCAGGGACAACGCGTGCGCTAACCGGCGTATGCCGCGGAGCATTCACGAAACATTCATCAACGCGCTTGCAAACACCCTGGCGTGTTTCAATAATTAACTCAGGGCTCCCCGCTCGACGCGAAACAAGCGAATAACTCTCTCGAGTTGCTCCGTTCCACAAAAAGGAACGCGCAACAACCCGTTGGGGCGAATCATCCGACCTCTGCCAATCATCTACCACAGTGAAGAAAACCAAGGTTCAGGAGTTCCCATGTACAACACAAAAGCATACGCCGCAGCCAGTGCAACTTCGCCGCTTGCCTCCACTACGATCGCGCGGCGCGATCCGACCGCAAACGACGTGCAGATCGAAATACTTTTCTGCGGAATCTGCCACTCTGACCTGCACCAGGTGCGCAACGAGTGGAGCGAGATGATGCCCACTGTATATCCCTGCGTACCGGGCCATGAGATTGTGGGCCGGGTAACGAAGGTGGGTTCCGGGGTGACTAAATTCAAGGCCGGCGACCTGGCCGGTGTTGGCTGCCTGGTGGACTCGGACGGCACCTGCCCGGAGTGCAAGCAGGGGTTTGAACAGTTCTGCAACAACATGGTTCTGACGTACAACTTTCCCGACAAGCACACGGGAGGCGTGACCTACGGCGGCTACTCCGACACGATTGTTGTGGATCAGAAATTTGTTCTTCGGGTTCCCGCGAATCTTGACCTAGCCGGGGCGGCGCCGCTGCTGTGCGCGGGAATCACCACCTTCTCACCTTTGCACCACTGGGGAGTCGGCAAGGGCAAGAAAGTCGGAATCGTGGGTTTGGGCGGACTGGGCCACATGGGAGTGAAGTTTGCTCATGCCATGGGAGCGCATGTGGTGCTGTTTACGACGTCGCCGGGCAAGAAGGACGATGCACTGCGGCTGGGCGCCGATGAAGTGGTCGTCTCCCGCAACGCAGACGAAATGAACAAGCACGCCGGCAGCTTCGACTTTATCCTGGATGCGGTCTCGGCCGATCACGACATCAACGCCTACATCAACCTGCTCGGGCGCGATGGGAACATCACGCTGGTGGGCGCGCCGGCAAAACCGCTGCAGGTAGCAGCGTTTCCGCTGCTCTTCAGGCGGCGCAGCTTCTCCGGCTCGCTTATCGGTGGAATTGCGGAAACGCAGGAGATGCTCGACTTTTGCGGGAAACACAACATCACCTCCGATGTCGAGGTGATTCCGATCCAGAAGGTGAACGAGGCATACGATCGGCTGGCGAAAGTGGATGTGAAGTATCGCTTCTCGATCGATATGGCATCGCTCAAAAACGCATAAATGTGATGAGCGAACCTGGTGGGACGCCCGGTTGGCGTCTGTGGCAGGTTGTGGGAATTGGGGTCCGTGTCGCCGCAGTCCACCGTGGCGCCGGACCTCGTTCATTTTGCGTGGTGCATTGTTGCCGGATTTAGTCCATCTGCCAGGAGGAGATAATCTGCGTTCCGGGACGGAGCATGGCGAGGACTGGATATAGCTGGTCTTCGGCGACGCGGATGGCGCGATCGACAGTCTCGGAGGTGAGGCTTTCGGCCCCGGCGGACGGGGGCTGAACGGATGGTCGCATGGAAGCTGAATCTCTATTCCACCTTTGTGTAAGACGGCTTCGCCGGGTTGTCGCATAGAATTGCAGCATGTGCGGCATCGTCGGTTACGTGGGGAAGAAGAAGGTCGTTCCAGTCATCATCGAGGGGCTAAGGCGCCTCGAATACCGTGGCTACGATTCGGCGGGCATTGCTGTGGGCAGTCCATCGAGCCCGACCCTTGATGTGCGCCGCGCTCCGGGGAAGCTCGGCAACCTGGAGGAAGCTCTGCGCAAGCATCCCCTGCACGGCACCTTCGGCATTGGGCATACCCGCTGGGCGACGCATGGGCGCCCCACAGAGGAAAATGCCCACCCGCATCGAGACTGCACAGGCCGCATTGTGGTGGTTCACAACGGGATTGTGGAGAACTATCTCGAGCTGAAGCGCGAACTCACCGCCCAGGGCCACAAGTTCGTAACCGAAACCGACACCGAGATCATTGCGCACCTCATCGAACAGGTCCAGAAGGATGCTGAAGCCGCGGGCGAGCCAATTCTGCTTGAGGTGGCCGTGCGCCGCGCCGTGAAGCGGCTTACCGGTGCGTTTGCGCTGGGCGTTCTGTCGGCAGCCGAGCCGGACAAGATTGTAGCCGCGCGGTTCGGTCCGCCGGTAGTGATCGGCGTGGGCGAGGGGGAGTCTTTTGTGGCCTCCGATGTGCCGGGCATTCTGCATCACACGCGCAACATTTACTTCCTTGCCGACGGCGATATGGCCATCCTGACGCTGGATGGCGTCGAGCTGACGGACTTTGACGGCAATCCGATTCAGCGCGCGATCACGCGCATTCAATGGGATCCGATCCAGGCGGAAAAAGGCGGCTACAAGCACTTCATGCTGAAGGAAATCTGGGAGCAGCCACGCGCCATTACCGACACTACGCTGGGCCGCGTCTCCCTGGACTCGGGCAAGGTGTATCTGGGCGAGATGAAGATTTCAGACGAAGAGCTGGCGTTGGCCTCGAGCATCAACATTGCCGCGTGCGGCACCAGTTGGCACTCCGCACTTACCGGCAAATACATGATTGAGCGGCTGGCCCGTTTGCCGGTGGATGTGGACTACGCCAGCGAATACCGCTATCGCAATCCCATTCCTGACCGCAATGCGCTGGGGCTGCTGATTACGCAATCCGGCGAAACTGCCGACACGCTGGCCGCGCAGCGCGAGATGATTTCGCTGGGCTCGAAGACCGTGGCCATCTGTAACGTGGTGGATGCGATGGTGGCTCGCGAAGCTCATGGCTCGATCTATACACATGCGGGACCGGAGATCGGCGTGGCTTCGACCAAGGCCTTTACCGCGCAGCTTACCGCGCTGTTTCTGCTCGCGCTCAAGTTGGGGCAGTTGCGCGGCAGGATCGATCCTGCGCAATCGGTCGCGCTGATCGAAGAGCTCAGCCGCATTCCAGCCAAGATTGAAGAAATACTGCGTTCCCGCTCAGCGCAGTGCGAGCAGCTTGCAGCCAGCTTTGCGACCGCGCGCGATTTTCTCTACCTGGGCCGCGGGATTCATTTCCCGATTGCTCTCGAAGGCGCGCTGAAGCTGAAAGAAATCTCCTACATTCACGCCGAGGGCTACCCGGCGGGAGAGATGAAGCACGGGCCGAACGCACTGATCGATGAGACGCTGCCGGTGGTGGTTCTGGTGACGAGGGACGAGGCCGATCCGGCGTCGAAGCTGCGCTACGAGAAGACACTATCGAATATTCAGGAAGTGACGGCGCGTTCAGGACGCGTGATTGCCGTGGCCACGGAAGGTGACACGACGATTGGCACGCTGGTGGAGCATGTGATCTACATTCCGCCGGCCATCGAGCTGCTGTCGCCGCTGATTGAGATTGTGCCGCTGCAACTGCTGGCGTACTACATCGCCGTTCGGCGCGGGTGCGATGTGGATCAGCCGAGGAACCTGGCGAAATCGGTGACGGTGGAGTAGGTGGCTCAGGCATTGACGTTTGTTTTGGAAAGCAGTCATTCCCTCGGCGGCTAAAGCCGGAACCGATTGCGAGCGGCGGCCGGCGCGCCCTTTAAAAGCGTCGTTTCTGAAGGCAATTTCAGGGCGAGAGATCCCGCGGCTATAACGACATTCAGTCGAGCGGGTTTAGAGCGGTTCCAAGATAGTTATACCCAAGCGGGCTGATCGGAGGTAGGTTGGTTTTGGCGATTGTTCGCGAGAACCGACGAGGATGCCCAAGCCATTGTCCGACGATTTGCGTTGCCGGATTCTGCGGGCGTATCTGCGCCAGGTGGGATCGCAGGCGGAACTAGCGCGGCGCTTTGGAGTCAGCTTCGAGTATGTGCGCAAGATACGCCGGCAGCGGCGGTTAAGCGGGCGGATGGACGGCCAGCCGCAGTCCCGGCACGGCCGCGTAAGCCGGATCACTGCGGCGGTCAAGGAGCAATTGCGTGATTGGGTACGGGAGCAGCCGGACCGTACGCTGGCCGAGTTGGGCGAACAATTGCACGCCCAGGGAGTAGCGGTGAGCCGGAGCCGCGTCAGTCAGATCCTTCATCAGATGGGTCTGGGGCTGAAAAAAGTCCCTCCCTGCCCTTGAGCGGGACACGGAGGCCAACCGCAAGCGCCGGGAGGAATTCCTCGCCACCGTCGCCACGATCCCGCCGGAGAAGCTCAAGTTCCTCGATGAGAGCGGCGTCACCACGCAGATGACTCGACTGTGGGGACGCGCGCCGCGGAGCGAGCGAGTGACCGAGGCCACGCCCGATGGCCGCTGGCAGGTGTTAACGACGCTGGGAACCATGAGCCTGCGCGGTATGGATGCGGTCATGACCATCCCTGCGGCGACCGACGGGGATGTCTTCCGCGCCTGCGTGGAGCAAGTGCTGTGTGCAACGCTGCGGCCCGGCGACGTGCTGATCCTGGATAACCTCAGCGCCCACAAGGTAGACGGAATCCGCGAGTTGATTGAAGCCTGTGGCGCGCAACTGTTGTATCTGCCGCCTTACTCGCCGGACCTTAATCCCATCGAGAAAGCCTGGTCCAAGTTCAAGCAGTGTTTACGCGCTGCCAAAGCCCGCACTGCCGAGGCCTTGGACCAAGCCGTCACCGCGGACCTCAAAACCATCACTCCAGACAACGCCGCCGCATGGCTCCGTCACTGCGGATACAAAGGCACAGCAATTGTGGAATCGCTCTAGAATTGCGGTGAACATGTCCCCGAATTTCCCATCACTTCACCTCTAAGGGAACAGTGGGCGGGTGGCACATGTCTTGATTTTTAGACTTGGGATTGCGTGGATGGTCAGACGTGGATCGCGCGCCCCGACTCTGTCACTTCGCCGGGTTGGCGTTGGTTTCATTCTTCGACGTGGCGTGACGTGCCTCCATATCGCTGTTGACGGTAGTCATTCGCCTGGTCAGAACCTCCCACGGGGTAAGGTCGATATTCACTACACCGTAGTTACAATCTTCCCCGTCGAACCTGCCCTCCTTTGGCTCGTCGCGATACTCGAACCAGTGGTAGCCCACAACTCCGGGAATGTCTGCAAGAGCATTTGCGTACGCCGCGAAGCCATCCGCCCGGTCCGCTTGCGTTGCCACGGGTTTACCGCCTCCCCTGGAATTCGGTAGTCCGCTATCCATCGCTTTGAAACTGAACTCCGTGAGCATCGCGGGCTTGCCGGTAACACGCGTAATCTGCCGGAGCTGCTCCACTGGCGCAACCGCGTTGTAGCTGTGAAACGAAATCACGTCGAAGTATTCGCCCACCGCACCCATAACTGCATCTCCGGGGTACATGGCGAACCGGCATCCGAGTACCAAGTGGTTGGGATCGTGGCGCCGAATCGCCTGGCTGGTTACACGCGCGTACTCCGCGGCAACAAGACCGTCGAACTTCGCTTTGTCCTCTTCCGTAATGTCGTGATTGAGCGCCTTTACGAATGCGCTTGCCTTGATGAAGCCGGGTGCCTGGTGAGGCATTTTGAGATAGTCCTCAAGCAGGCTGTCTTTTGATCGCCAGTCCTTGCCCCATCGCAGCTCGTTATCGGTGAAGTAGCCAAGCAGCCACGGATCCTTTGAGTGAGACGCACACTTCCGCGCTGCGACACGGTCCGCGGCATTCCGAAACTCGGTACTGAAATAATCCACGACCCCGCCTTTGAGCCAAAGATCTTTTTGGGTCGATGCGGCCATATCGAGTATGACGGTATAGGCAATTCCTTGCCGGCTAATCTCATTTGCCGACCATGCGCCAGCGGTGTTGAAGTTCCACCCTCGCAACTGCTTCGCTGCGGTCGCCGCCCATGCGTCGGGATTGGATGGAGCCCTGGGGGCCGATGCAGCTTCAGGTTGGTAGCTGATGTTATCCACCCCTTTTGAGAAGAAGGCGTTGCCATCAGGCGTGACCAGCCACCAGCGTCCGTCAATCTTTTGCGTGTGAAAGAAACCGGTCTTTACGCCGGTCAAGTGAGGCCAGCCGCCAAACCGGTCATTGTGAGGAGCGCCGACTGCGAAGACTGCCAACACGAGTGCGATAAGGATTTTCATTTGCCACTATTGAAGCACAATTTGCCGAGTGACCGATGTTTTGAACTTGAGACATGGATCGCTCGGCATGGCAGCGGGCAGGTGGCAGCGTTAGACGAAGCCGATGAAGCGCCCTGGTAATCTGCTAATTGGGGGACCAGCAATTCTAGCTGCTCAGCGGCGGGGACATCCGCCGTTGGTCTACGGCTGGGAGCGCGGCGTGCGATCTCGCGTCCCAGCAACTTCTCCAGGCCGGTGACGAACTCGGGCGCGCCCAGCGGACGTCCGTTGGCTTCGGCACGGCGCAGGTCGCTAAAGTCCTCGTCCGTGTCCACGTGTAGCAGATCCTTTCATGCGGAAGCCCGGGAATCACGATGCGAGCGAGCCGCGACCTGCACGGACGATAGCATTACGCGGGGGAATAGGTATCATGTCCCCGATTACCTACTCCAATTCCGAATCGGCTGGACAGGGAAAGCGCGGCAACCTCCCCGGTCCCCAAAAGCCAGGGACTGGGGGCACCCGCATCACGGGTTGAAAAGGTCACCGGGACCGGGGCCACCCGCCAACGCAAATCGTCGGACAGTGGCTTGGGCATCCTCGTCGGTTCTCGCGAACAATCGCCTTAACCAACCTGCCTCCGATCAGCCCGCTTGGGTATAACTATCTTGGAATCGCTCTAGTGCTCCGTGTGGCCGGCGGAGTTTCCGGCGTGGAAGATGGCGCGATTAATGTCGGGCCAGAACTCTTTGGCGATGAAGGCTGCAGCGTCAATGCCAATATCAAGGCCCCACTCTGTACCCGTATTGGCGAAGCTGCGTTCGCGCGCGGGATAGTAGAGGCTGGAGAGGCCGGCAGAGGCGCCGGCGCCAATGACCTCGCTGAAATTGAAGACCCGGTCCCCGGAGTCGGAGCGGGTGATGACGGCGCGGCTCAGGGCGTAGCCGGTTCGCTTCAGGAATGCACCGCTGCCCATTGTGTAGTACCGCGTGTCTTCGCGCGTGATGACAGGCACTACAAATTCCACCATATAGTTCTCAATTGTTTGATCGGCTGCAGCATGCCAGAAGTAACGGGCATATCCAGCGGCGCCCTGGTGAAACTCTGGCGTTGCGCCCTCTGCCATGGAATAGCCGGCGAGCACGGCAGGGATGAATATGGATGAATAGTCAAATGAGTCCTCGGTTGTGGTGATGAACTTTTCTTTCACCGTCTGCGCGGGCAACTTCTGGCCGGAGTTGACGGCGCGAAAGTTCGGGATCACCGCGAGGATGCGCTTGGTTTGAGAGGCTGGCGGACCATCGGGCTGATTTTGCGCAGGACTCAACCACGCTGAATCGATAGCGCCATCGACGGAACGGGCACTCTGGGAATCACCGGATGGAGTTGGGGCCGGGGTCGATAGTTTTTGCGGCAAGGCCCGGGCGCCCGATTCGTTTGCGGCAGGAGTGCCATTGAATGATCCGTCACCAACCGACGCTGCAATATTTTGCGCGGGCAGGTTACGCGCGGCAATCAAAAGACACAAGGCTGATATCGCATGAAGGACAAATTTGTTAAGCAGTAAGGGTATGCGATTCCGGGACAAAAGGGGGTGTAACCGGTTACCGGGGCAGTGCATTCTCATAGAGATTGAGACCCGCGCAAGATCAAAAGGCAACCGCTTCAATAAAGAATGAAGAAATCTTCATCTCATATTGGGAGATGCCGTGAACACGAGGCCATCATGATGCGGGCTCGCAGCGCCGCCGCACTTTCACTCAGCAGGGACCACACCACAAAATGCAACTAACCTGCGCATGATGAAATGCCGCTCAAGCGCGCCCGGCAAACTCCTTTGTTTCAGTAAACACGCGCACTTTCTCGCCCTCTTGTATGTAGAGGGGAACCTTGATCTCAAGACCGGTCTCCAGCCGGCCAAGCTTGGTTACGTTGCCGCTGGTATCGCCTCGCGCACCGGGCTCGGTGTACTTAACTTCCAGTTCGACTTTTTCCGGTAATTGCAGGCCGATCGGGTTCCCGTTGAACTTGTGGAGCTGGATGATTGCGCCCTCCACCAGGAGTTCCAGGGCGTCTCCCATCATGCCGCCGGAAAGCTGCAGCGTTTCGAAGGTCTCCTGGTCAAGGAAGTAGGAACCGTCGGCATCGCTGTAGAGGTACGAAGCCTCAACCAACTCCAGGTCCGGTTCCTTGAAGCGGTCGCCGGCCTTGAAGGTCTTGTCGAAGACAGCACGGGTGAGCAAGTTGCGCATTTTGAGCCGCACCAGCGTCTGGCCGCCTCGGGCGGTGGGGGTGGAAACCTCTGCTTCCATGCAGTAATACGGCGTATTTTCAAACTCAAAGTACATTTTGCGCTTTACGGTAATGGCTTCAATCAGTGCGGCCATGAATTCCTCAAGAAATTTGGACTTTGTGAGCGGAAGTCCCGGGTAAAATCCCGGCTGGCTCCCCGACCATTATAGGGTTGATACCCCCCTTGCCACTGCACTTACACCCAAGGGTTGACGACCCTACGGTTTGTCTGAGAAACTCACGGCCATGCGTTACAACGGAAAGTTTGAATATGCGGAGGCGCGTAAAATCCGCGAACGGAACACGCGCCTCTATCGGACTTTGCACTTGCCTATATGGATTTGGGTCTTTTTTCTGGCTCCCGGTCCCTTAACCTTCAGCCTGTTTGCACGTGGGTTTACGTGGACCAACGGGGTCTGGCTGGCGGCGGTGCTGGTGGGAACCATCATGGCCGGGCTGCGCGGCCGGTTGCCGGGCGTTGAGCCCCGCCCGTACATCCTCCGCTTCGACGAGGACAAGCCCAACCCCCTCTATCGCAGGATCTGCTACACCTTTGCGTGGAACGCAGTGATCAGCTTTGCGCTGCTCAACCTGAGCGGCCTGGCAATTGCCGCCTTCACGGGCGAGTGGCGCATGAAGCAGATCTACACTTACGCCTATTCGCCGCTCTGTGCGGTCATCCTGCTTCTCGGCCTGATGGGCAAGCTGCCCCGCGTCGGGCCCTCCACCAAGGGCGAGGGCAGCGAGCGGCGCTATTTCTACGGCTCGGTATGGGCGGTCACCATCGCACAAACCGTCCTGCTCGTGGTCTGGAAGCTTCTGCCGTCGAATGTTGGCCCCACTCAAGCGGGAAGCCAGATCAAGTTCCTCGTTTTCGCCATTTCTCTGCTGTTCATGGGCCTGGCAACCTGGCGCGGAATGCTGCCCCGGACTCGGCCGATTATGCCGGGAGAGCTGATGGTCTCCGACTAAGAGCCGATCCGTGAATTGGGGCGATGTCTGGCGGCGTGGACGCCGCC
>PKXI01000071.1 GCA_003133425.1 Acidobacteriaceae bacterium | reverse complement strand
ATCTAGCTCTCTGTTCTGGGTGAATCACCGCCAATCCATCTCCAATCCTCATTTGGGGTTGGGGACAGTCTGGCGACCAACCGGAGGTTTTGCAAAGGGGGAGGGCTCACGCTTACGAAAAATCAGTAAGTCAGCCGTGTACCACGACCGGGAAGCACCGTCGCAGATTTCGCCGGGTAGACCAGATAGACCAAAGATATACGGACTTATGGAATCAATGTGAAAGAGGTAGATTCGATGCTGACTCGTGCATTCTGTTCCACGGTGACGCGAGCCACATAGTCGCCGGCGGGGAGCTTGGCGAATTGCAGCATGGGGAATGAGTTCACTTCGTCGGGCGATCCCACGTCCGGCCTCGAAATGGCGATCGCCTTGCCATCGTGAAAGAACTCCACCGTGACGCGAGGCTTGCCGGGCGTGTCCCGGTCCGGATAAATCACGAAGAACAGAGCGAGGCCTGCCGACGTGCTGGCGGACTGGTCAAGAGCGGGTGTGACTTTGCCCCCCCGCGAACTCCAGCGGATAGCCGGGATCACGCGGCGCATCGAGCGGCTGAATGCTTCGCACCACCATCACGTTGCTTATGCTGTATTTGCCGGGCTGCGGAACCGCCAGCAGAATGTGCTTGCTGCTGGCACGGTTCCCTTCGGGATCGACGGCGACGGCATCGATGGTGTAGTTACCCGGGGAGGCTTCGAACGGCATGGTCAGGATCGCTTCGCCGCGCCGGAACCGCGCCAGTTCGGCGGCCGGCACCTCGCGGTCAATCTGCCGACTGACCTTTGCCACCACTTGTCCGCCGGCGTCCTTGAGGAGGGCCAGGAACTCTGCATGCACACGAGCCTTGTGGGTGTTTTTATCAACTCCCGTTGTCAGGCCAGCGACAGGCACATCGAAACTCATTTCGAAGTGGTACCCGTCGTGCAGCGGCTTGAATCGCAGGGGCGCCGCGTGGAACGCGAAGTCCTGGCGTGGGACGCCGTCCAGGATGTGAAGGGCAGACGTCTCGAACGGTTGGAGCGCTTCGCCGTTCAACTCGGGAAGGGCGAAGTACCCGTCCCGGGTATGAACAGTCAGGTGTGGCTCATCCAGAGTGACGTTGATCTTCCGGTACTTGCCGTCGTAGAGGGTGGACTTCGGCACGTACGAGATTTCGTAATGCGTGCGCACCTCCTCCATGATGCGCTCCATATTCTTCTTGAAGTTGTTGGTGTTGAAGACGGCGAAGCCGCCAGTGCCCTCCGCCAGTTCCGCCATGTTGAGCTGGACGTTAGCGGTTGCGGCCTGGTCCATCTCTTCGAACTGCTGCGCCTGTTTCATCGCTGCAGAAGGCGAGGACGACATGGTGCCCTGCGTCTTGCTGGTGGCGGCCGCCGACTCCATCAGTCCCGTACTTTCGCCATTGGAGGTCGTGAGAGTCATGCCGCGGACATCGATGCAATAGAACGTCACATTGCCACGATTGGCGGCGCTGACCACCTGCCGCACGATATCCTGCCGGCCGGGCGGCTCGACTAGTCCGTCGGAAAGATAAAGAACCGTCTTGCGGCCCGGCAGGGCTGACTCGTATCGGATGATCTTCTGCAGCGATTCCCACGTTCTCATGCCGCCGATCAGGTCCACCATACCCCTTTGGTCAGTGATCATCGCCGCCAACTCCGCCTGCGACTCGGAGAGAGGATTAGCGGACGCGGCGCTTGTTGAGAAATCCGGCGTTTGCGTCACGTCGATGCCGGGATTAAGGGAGACTCCGCCAGGTCCGCCTGTGAGGGTGTAATCGGTCTCGTTCAGGACGTTGGCGGAAGCGGCGGCGAGTTCTGCCGCACTGCCGTTCAACGCCAGCCGTACGGCTGACGCGAGTGCCACGCGATGGTTAGTAAACCCGTGGATGACGTTAATATGGAGGTCCAAGCTGAAGATCGCTGCTTCGGTATTGTCCTGAAACTCTTGATCCAGGAATTCTGTGGCGGCTTCGAGCGCGTTCTGCCTGGAGTCGGCGCCCATCTGATCGAACACGATGGAAATGAAATTCAGCTCCCGGGCGGAGATCGGCGGGGCAGCAGTGGCGCCGGGCGAGGCGCCAGCCAGGGGGGAAGGAGGAGCGATGACCCCAGCTTCTCTGCCTCCGGCTAAACGAAACGACCGGATGGTCTGCGGCACACCGCTTTCAGTGACGGTGAAATCCGAGGCCTTGAGATTGGTCGCCAGAGACTGGTCCTTGTGCCGCACCACCACGTCCAGCACGACTTCTTGAACATTACTGTGGATGACGATGTGGGCGCTGTCCGGCGCCGGTGGCTCCTGGGCCCGCAGGACCGCGACCAGCAACACGAATCCAAGTAGCACGAGGCGGTGACAGAATAGTCGCATCCTACCCCCAAGTGATTTTATGCCGGAATTTTAGGCTTGGCATTCTGTATGAGGTGTTTATAGCAAGATTTGAAAATCGTGCATTCTCAGTTGATCCCAAACGAACTCTGGCCATCGTTGGATCGAGGCCCGCGGTCGGGCCTGTTCGCAGCCATTGTGGCTGCATGCGTGGTAACATCCACTCATTCGGCTCGTCTACCGGCTTGAGCCGCGGAGGTCGACATGAGTCCAACCACAAGACGTAGTTTCCTTAAAACAGGTCTGGCCGCGGGAGCCATGGCGACCATAGGGACCCTTCCGTTGGGCGCCGCCAAGCGCACCGCGACCGATACCGCGGTGCTGGGTCGCTCAAACATGGAGGTGACCCGGCTGGCCTTCGGAACCGGGACGGACGGCGGCGCTGTGCAGGCGGCGCTGGGGCAGCAGGAGTTCACGCGGCTGGTGCGCTACGCGTACGACCACGGCATCCGCTTTTTCGAGACGGCTGAGGCCTACCAGACGCCAGGAATGCTTGGCGAAGCGTTGAAAGGCCTGCCTCGCGACAGCTATCACCTGATGAACAAGGTGACCACGTTCCACGAGGGTATTGACCCGCAAGCCAAGTTCGACGAACTGCTGCGCACCTCGCAGACCGAATACTTTGACATCATGCTGCTGCACTGGCAGCACACGGCCGACTGGCCGGAGACCACGAAGCGCTGGCAGGACGGGATACTTGGGGCGCAGCAGAGGAAGATCATTCGTACGCACGGCGCCTCAGTGCACGGGCTACCGGCGCTGCGACAGATGCCGGGTACAAAGTGGCTCGACGTGGGACTGATCCGCATCAATCACAATGGCGCGCGCATGGACGGGCCGACCTATGAGGACACCAACCACCCCGATAACGTGAACGAGGTGGTCGATCACATTCACCAATTAAAGAGGGAAGGGCTCGGTGTGATCGGCATGAAGCTGTGCGGCGGCGGTCAGTTCGGGCATAGTCATGACGACCGTGTAAAGGCGATGAGGTTTGCTTTCCAGAATGCAGGGGTGGACTGCGCGACGATTGGCTTCAAGAGCACGCAGGAGATCGATGAGGCTATAAGCAACTTGAATCTGGCGCTGGTGTAAGCTTTCGATCCGAACTACGTTTTTTGGGCAATGATCGTCACTTTCCTGAGTCGCTCGATATTTCATGAAGCAGTAGGTTTCTGACCGGCAGTGTGTCGATCCAAGCGCAATTCGCCCGTTCCTGGTGAATCACCGCCAAACCGGACAGAACTCTCACAGGAGCGAGGGTTCAGCAGAATCCAAGCGCGCGACCGACCGCAAGGGACAAGCAGGGCGCACCTAGTCAATGAAGTAGCCAATGTCCGTGAGGACGCTGTCACTCAGTTCCACGCCCCTAAGACGCGCACCGAGTGGGGTGTGCAGGTTCTTTTCAAAACTCTGGAGGACGTGAGAGGGTAGATCGGTCTGTTGACGAAGCAGTTTCAGGAGCGCCGCGCTATCGGTGGGGT
>PKXI01000330.1 GCA_003133425.1 Acidobacteriaceae bacterium | reverse complement strand
ACCTGGGACAAATGGCTGCAGACCAGGCCTCAAGCCAGGATGTCAAGACCTATGCCCAGATGCTGGTTACCGATCACACAGCCGATTATCAGCAGCTCGGCACTCTGGCCGCGAAGGCTGGTCTCACGGTCCCGACGGGGCTCGATGCCGCCCACAACAAGATGATTGCGCCATTTGAAAAGCTGAAGGGTGCGGCCTTCGACTCCCGCTACGTTCAAACGATGATTGCGGGACACACTGAGGCGATCGGAGTCTACACCAAGGAATCCTCCGATGCGCAAAGCGCAGACGTGAAGGCCTATGCAACCGCAACGCTGCCCACGCTGCAGAAGCACCTGGACGGAGCGAAAGCTCTCTCCAAGAAGCCGGCAAAGTAGCAGGGGATCACGGAAGGTAGTAGGCGACTGCGCCGGCGGGTTTCACATGGCCGCCGGCGCCGTTCTTGGCGCTGCTTCAATGTACCTTCGCTTCATTATTCAGCCAACCACCGCCCCTGACGCGACGCCCACCACCAGCGTCGTCGCCATCGTTGCCAGGAGGCTTCGCTTACAAATGAGGACGCGCGCGAGGGGCAGCCAACCACGCATCTTGAGTTGCACAAGAACGATAGGCGCTCCATGTTGGCTTCAGCGCTGCCCGTGGCCCGCCTGATTAGCAAAACGAGCGGTTCTTCCCGGCCCAAAGGCTCAATACAACTTGAAGTTCATCGCGAACGTAATTATCACCGGTCATACAAGGAATCCCTTTGGGTGAACCCTCAAGTTGAGGTGGCCATAGGCCTGTCAGATGCGGTGAATGCTGGCACGGCTGAGTCCGAACTACCTGGCAAACGAAAATGTGGACCAGTGCGTGACATCGGTGGGCGGGAGACTAGGTTCGGGAAAGCTTTTGGGGTTGGAGAAGATTGACCGCGATCAAGATAACGGGCACCAGGAACACTAGCGAGCCGATGACCCACATTATGACGGCGCCGACGATCTGATCCGACATGGGCGATATGTGGAATGGGTTTGGTTGTCTGAGGTAGTAGCTGTAGACTGGGCGGTCGCAGAAGGCGAGAAATGCGGAGAGCGCAGTGTTGACGATATCAGCGCCAACCAGGTACGGGATCATGATCCAGCCCGGGTAGCGGCCGCTCGTCGGCCACGGGCGGATGAGCGGCCACCAGAAGAGAATCGACGAGCCAAGGAAACAGATGTGCTCGAAATCGTGCCAGCGTTCGTGCTCCAATGCGAAGTCGTAGGCGGAGGGTATGTGCCAGCCCACGAAGATCAGATTCATGGCGAGCCACGCGACCAGGGGTCTGGTGAGGAAGCGGCCCAATGTGCGTAGCGCCTTCAGTCGAAGCAGGAAGCCCAGCAGGCGGACGGTGAGTATGCGGGGAAGGCCGCGCAGCAGCGGGACCTGCGGATCACCGAGAAGCAGGAGTGGGGGAACGAAGGACATGAGGAGCAGATGCTCCACCATATGGGCGCTGAGAAGGGCGTCGGCAAAGCCGTCCATCGGCGAGCCGATGGCAAGCCAGAGAGTGGCGAGGCCGAGCAGGAATGCCGCCAACCGCGATGCGGGAAACTGGGCAGGCCTTGTGTTGCGGATGGCGAACCACCCGCGGGTGTAGACGATGGCGGAAAGCAGCACCATCGTGGTGAGGAAGACCGGCGGCGACCAATCGTCGAAGATGGCCTGGCATGCTGGAGACATCAGATGATCAAGACCGAGAGTTAACGTTCGCCAGGTGTTGTTGGCCTGGAGGGTGGTGGCTGCTGCTCACTGGACTGCACCATTTGCCGCGAGGCATCGATGGCAGGAGTTAGATTGCCGCCGCGCAGTGTGAGCAGAAAATGCACCAGGGCGGTGGTCTCCGCAGGGTTGAGCGCGTTGCCGTATGCCGGCATGTTTCCTCCTCCCTGCAGGACCTGGCGGATGATCTGGTCTTCGGTCAAGCGCGACGCGACGGAGTCGAGGGCCGGGCCGCGCATGCCTCCGGCACCGCCGATGGAGTGGCAATTGCGGCACTGCTTGTTTTGCAGGACGAGCGCACCCTCCCGTTCAAGCGGGGTGCGATCTTTGAGGTCGGTCGCGGGAATTGGATCGCTAGTCCAGGCGTTCATCACAGGGCTCCACGGCGTATACATCGCCAGGCGGGTGAAGGCGCCAAGGGTGACAGCGATGACCGCGACCATCAATACGGCCACGGGACGGCGCGACCAATGCTTTTCTCCCTCACCCGAGACCAACGGAAGCAGCAGCATAACGCCGATGACGAGAATCGGCGCGATGAAAAGCACAGGAGTTTCGAGGCTGGGCGGCAGATAGGCCAGGACTGCGTAGATCCAGAGGAAGGCGAAGTCGGGCTTGGGCGCGGTCTGGATGATGGTGGGATCGGGCTGACCGGTAGGGCCGAAAGGCCCAAACCAGAACGCGCACGCCATGATGGCGAGCAGGATGGCCGCGGCGAAGACAGCGTCTTTCCATGCGGCGTCGGGGACAAAAGGAATGCCGGTCGTCTCGGTGAGCTTCTGGTACTGCTGCATGTAGGTCTTCTTGCTGACCAGGCGGCCGGGCATCGGCCACTCGTTGATGCCGAGCCGCACCACCATCCAAACGTGCAGGCCGACCAGCGCAAGCAGGATGCCGGGAATGACGAAGACGTGCAGGGTAAAGAAGCGGGAGAGCGTCGGTCCCGCGATGATGGGGCCGCCCAGCATGAGATCTACCAGCGCACCGCCGACCAAGGGAACGCGGCTGAGGATGGACGCGCCGATGCCGAGGCCCCAATAGGCGTCCTGATCGAAGCGCAGAACCTGGCCGGTAAAGGCCATGCCGAGGGTGAGCAGCAGCAGGAAGACGCCGATGATCCAGGTGAGCTCGCGGGGAAATTTGTATGCGCCGAAGAGAAAGACCTGCACCAGGTGAATGAGCACGATGGCGACCATGAAATCGGAGCCCCAGCCGTGCATGGCGCGCAGATACCAGCCGAGCCGGACGTTGTGGTCGAGGAATTCGAGGCTGGCCCACGCGTGGCCGGCGGTGGGAGCATAGACCAGCGCGAGCAGAATGCCGGTAACCACCTGAAGAACCAGAATCACCGTGGCTGCACTGCCAAACACGTACCACCAGCTTGAGGTGCTGGACGGAACCTCGTGCGTTGCCGCTTCGATTGCGGGCGTGCCCAGCCCGAGCCTCTGCTCGAACCAACTGTAGACATCGATGGCGCGCTGCTTCAGGCTGGCCATGAGTTGGCTCCCGGCTTCGAGGTATCGGCAGGCTTCAATTCTTCGGCGTCTGCGAACGCTGGGGCGGAGCTGCCTTGAATCTGCGTGAGCGGAGGCTTGGCGCAATTGCCGGCTGCCAACGTGGGCATCTTGCCGGCGCTGATCATCAGGTTGCCTGCAACGATCTTGTTGGGGTACTCGAAGAGGCCGCGCTCGGGTGGACCGGAGGCGCGGGATCCATCTTCGTAGTAGGCGCCGCCGTGGCATGGACACAGGAACAGCTTGGATTGCGCAAACCAGCGGACCGGGCATCCAAGATGAGCGCAGTTGATGGCAAAGACCTGGAAACTCTCTCCGGAGATGCGCCGGACCCAGCAGGGAATGTCGCCGGTCTGGCCGTCCCAGGGGGTGGTGACCGGATTGCGGAAGTTCACTAGGCGCGTTTCGCCCTCAGGAAAAGCGCTGAACGGGCCAAGGTCGATCCAGGAATTGTCGCTGGAGCTCTTCTTCAGGGCGGGGCCGAGGAGATAACCGACAATCGGCACAGCCAGAATGGCGCCGACCGCTCCATTCAGAAGCAGAGACAACTTGAAGAGAAAGACGCGGCGCGAGTGTCTGGCACTCTTGGGATTTGCCGCGGGCTCTGTCGCGGCATCTCGATCGCCTGGTGAAAGAGGCTCACTCGGGTTCATTTCGTCCTGCTCCATGCGTTGTCTTCTTCGCTTCAGACAACATTGATTCACTCTGCATCCCGTCGCTCTGACTCTAAGGATGGGTGGGATACGGTTGGCCCGGATTGGCGACGCGTTTGGAGGCCAACCAGGCGAGGATGTCGGTGATTTGCCGATCTGTCATAGGGTTCATGGGCATAGGTTTCGCGGGCATCGGTTGCGCGGCGTCGTTGCGCCAGTCGGGCATTTCTTCGTCGGGGCGGCCTGCGATGGTGATGCTGCGCAGGTTCTGGTCGCTGATGAGGGCAAGATACGACGGATCGACGATGGAGCCGAGCTTGCCCTTGCTGGAGTTAGCAATTCCATCGGCGGGGCCGCCTTCGCCATTTGCACCGTGGCATCGAGCGCAAAAAACCTGATAGGCCTGAAGTCCATTCTCGGCATTGCCGAGCAAGGCGGACCGATAGGGCGGAGGATTCGGGCCTGCGAGGAGGCTCGGGTTCCCCCATTGCTTGACGATGCCCTGCGCCAGCGCGGAGACCTGGCCATCGGTCAACATGCCGCCGGCGCTCTTGGCGAAAGCAGGCATCAGCTTGCCGGGAACGCCGTTCGCAATCACATCGCTGAGCTGGTTTTCTCCGGCCACTGCAATGTAGACCGGATTGGCAAGTGAGATAGCCGCGCCATCTCTGCCGTTCTCTCCGTGGCACGCGGCGCAGTTCTGCTTGTAGAGAGCAGGGAAGTCGAGTACCTGTTCAGGACGGACGACCTCAGGGCCCGGCCCTGGCCGGCCGGGAATGCGGGCGCAGCCAGCGACGGCCATGCAGACCGCAGCCAGCATGAGCGCACACAATGTCGTCCGTCTTGGAAAGGTGCGAATCATTTGTCTTTCTCTTCCAGCGTGGATGGGTCTTTCAGCGTGGGTGGATCGCCATGGGGCTGATCGCTGTGGATGCCGGCGCGAACGGCAAACGGCAAGGCTCGAAATTGCGGAGTCCGCACCTTGACCTGCAGGTTGACGACGAAGCCGCAGACCAGGCCGAAGGCGATTTGGGACAGAACAAACCACAGCCAGTCGATGCGCGCGTTCAGGATAGGACTGATGACGCCCAGCGCTGAGTAAATAATTCCGGTCCAGAGGAACGGGGCGATGAAGCCGGCGGTGAGAATGGGCTTGCGGGGAAACATGGGCAGCATGGCGCCGTAGAGCAGCCCGACCAGCACCGAGGTGACAGCGTGAATGCCAAACGCCGCAAGCAGGCCCAGAAGATGAAACTGCGCCAGAAAGGCGTTGCTTTCGCCTGCCCAGCCGACAAAGCCGCCGGCTGCGAGCAGGTTCACGGCGTACCAGACGCTGTGGAAGCGAAGCAGGCCGTAGACCGTGGCAGGAACAACCATTGCAATGCCGCCGGCGATGCCGCCCTTGATGCCGGCGGTTATGCTGAAGGTTTCAACCGGCACAAACTTGCGATGATTTGGGTCGGCCGTCAGCTTGATGCTGGTTGTGCGCGGGCTCGAGATCGCGATCTCTCCGGCTTGAACCGGAACCGAGAAGTGATGTTCGTGCGGCAGCACCTCAAAGAACCATCCCACCATGGACCGCAACAGGAGCACCAGGCCGAGCAGGCTGATGACCCAGTGGGTGACCATCCCGGCGATCACGAGCGTGACGCCGAGCGCCAGGATCATGGGCCACGGGGTCGGCACCGGGAGCACCACGCCGTCCACACCGTGGTCGTGAAGCGCGCGCGCTGTACCGAGCCTTGCAGGGTTCATCGATTCGTCGTGCTGCATCCTGCTTGTCCCTTTCTATCTGCCCAGAACATAGACCACCGTAAACACGACGACCCACACCCCATCGACGAAGTGCCAGTAAAGCGACAGTACTTCGAGTTTTTCAGAGTGCTCTTCTTTTACCAGACCAAAGAAGGAGAACACGAGAACAAGCGAGAGCATGATCAAACCCACCACGACGTGCGTGGCATGCAGACCAACGAGCGAGTAGTAGGTGGTTCCGAAGAGATTGGTTTGTATGGTCAGGCCCTCATCGTGGATGAGGTGATACCACTCGTGGGCTGTCGAGGCGAGGAAGATTGATCCCAGCAGGACCGTGCCCGCCAGCCAGGCCGTGCAGGCGCTCAGTTTGCCCTTGCGCAGCGCGGCGACCGCAAAGTGTACGGTAATGCTGCTGGACAACAGGCAGACGGTGCCGAAGATGGGCAACTCAAGCACCTGCGCCGGCGTGGGGCCGCTGAGACTCTTGCCGATGTAAAAGATGTAGGCGACGACAAAGATGATGAAGATCGCCGACTCGGCCACAATCAGGCAGGCCATGCCCACCGTGCCGCGATAGGGCAGCCTCCAGGGCGTCTCGGCCGGGTCAATTGGCCCATCGATCGAAATTGCGTTCGCGTCTCTCATCATTCGTAGTCCGAGTCCGGATCTTCAGGGTGTTTCAGATCCCACAGCGGGCGGCGGCTGTTGACCGTGGGAAGGACGGCAAAGTTATAGTCCGGCGGCGGAGACGGCGTCGACCATTCCAGCGTCCAGGCATCCCATGGGTCGTGGCCGGCTTCCTTGCCGTGGAAGTAGGACTCGACCAGGTTGTAGACAAAGATCAGAAGGCCGATCGCCTGAACCACGGCCCCGATGCTGACAATCAGATTCCACCCGCCCCACCCTCGGCTTGCTTCGTAGGTATAGATGCGGCGCGGCATGCCCAACAGGCCGGGGATATGCATGAAGTCGAAGGTCAGGTGGAAGCCGATGATGAAGAGCCAGAAGTGCCACTTGCCGAGCGTCTCAGACATCATGCGGCCGGTAATCTTCGGGTACCAGTAGTAAAAGGCCGCAAACAAGGCGAACAAAATAGCTCCTACCAGAACATAGTGGAAGTGGGCCACCACAAAGTAGGAGTTGCCAAGCTGCCAGTCGAAGGGAGCTGCGGCGAGCATGATGCCGGTAAGGCCCGCAATCAGAAACTGAAACAGGAAACCCACACAAAACATCATGGGGGTGGCGAAGATCACCTTGCCGCCCCAGATCGTCGCCAGCCAGTTGAATATTTTGATTCCGGTCGGCACGGAAATCACCATGGTGGCAAAGACGAAGAAAGTGTTTGCAGCCGCGCCGAGGCCGACGGTGAACATGTGGTGCGCCCAAACGCTCAGGCTGATGAAGCCGATGCCGACCGACGCCGCCACCATTGCCGGATAGCCGAAGATAGCCTTGCGCGAGAAAACGGGAATAATTTCGTTCACGAATGCGAAAGCCGGCAGCACGAGCACGTAGACCTCCGGGTGGCCGAAGATCCAGAAGAAGTGCATCCACAGCACGGCCGATCCGCCTGCCTGCGTATCGAAGAAGTGAGAGCCAAGATAGCGGTCGAGGGTGAGCATGATCTGCGCCGCCGTCAGCGGACTGACCGTAACAAAGACCAGGCTGGACATGACCAGGTAGAGCCAGACGAGCAGCGGCATGCGGCTCATCTTCATGCCCCGGCAACGCATGCAGACGATGGTGGTCACGATGTTCAGCGCCGTGCCGATGGACCCGATGCCGCTGAGAAGCACTGCCAGTGTCCAGTAGTCGGTGCTGTGGCCGGGCGAGAAGACCTTTGCGGTCAAGGGCGCATAGGCGAACCAGCCTACGTCCGGGGCCGATCCGGCGGCATAGAGGCCGCTTGCCCCCACATAGCTGAAGTAGAGCAGAAAGCCGGCAAACGCGGAGACCCAGAAGCTGAACGCGTTGAGCCGCGGAAACGCCATGTCGCGCGCGCCGATCATCAGCGGAACAAGGTAGTTTCCAAAGCCGAACAGAATCGGCATGCCGACGAAAAACACCATCGTCGTTCCGTGCATGGTGAAAAGCTGGTTGAATACCTGGGGCGAGACGAAGTGATTGTTGGGGATGGCCAGCTGGATGCGCATCAGCATCGCTTCGACCCCCGCAATCAGGAGGAAAACGAGAGCGTACCCGATGTACATCAGCCCGATTTTCTTGTGATCCACCGTTGTCAGCCACTCGTACACCACGTTCAGCGGCGGACTGCCCTGCCGGGCCGTCAGCGTCCCATCGATTCCTTCGACGACTTGAGTCGTGCTCATCAGGCAACCCTCTCCAGTGAACGGCTAATGAAGCTGCGTCAGATAGGCGGTGATCGCGTCCAGATCGTGATCGTTCAAATGCATCGCCGGCATCAGGCAACCGGGCTTCATCGAGTTGGGATCGTCGATCCACTTCCTCAGGTTCTCCGGGCTATTCTGAATCGCTCCGGAGCCGATCGTATCGCGGCTGGCCAGGTGGGTCAGGTCTGGCCCGAATCGCCCCGTCGCCACCGTCCCGGAAATCGTGTGGCAGTTGATGCAGGCGTTGTGCATGAAGACCGCCTGGCCTTCTGCCGCGACGGGATTGCCAGCGAAATCCTGCCGGCCTGGCTGCTTCTGCTGGCTGACCCAGGCCACAAAGTCCGTGGGAGATTGCGCATAAACTCGTATCAGCATCTTCGCATGCTGCATGCCGCAATACTGTGCGCATTGGCCGACGTACAGGCCGGGCTGCTGCGGATCGATCCACATCGTGTTTACGCGGTTCGGAATCACGTCCGTCTTGCCCGCAAGGCGCGGCACCCAGAAGCTGTGAGCCACATCCGCCGACGACATGTTCAGGTAAGTTGGATTGGAGTTTGCCGCATCGCTGACGGGGATGTGGAGTTCATTCGCCGTGACGATTCCCAGCTTGGGATAGCGATACTCCCACCAGAATTGATGGCCGATCACGGTCACATCCATGGCATCTTCCGGCTTGGGGATCACCTGAGTTCCGATGATGACCCGCGCGGTGGTGAGAAACAGCATCACCACGATCAGGATCGGAATGACCGTCCAGGACAGCTCAATCTGATTGCTGCCATAAATCTGCGCCGGCTCGCGGTGCGAATCCTCAGGGCGATGCCGGTAACGGATCAGCGCGTACAGCAGCAGCCCGGCAACGATCAGAAAGATCGCCAGGGTGACGGAGAGCACCAGCATCGAGAGATCGAAGATTGAATGTGCAGGCGTCGCGGCTGGAGTGAAAATGTTCGTAGGAGACTGCGCAATCGCAGTGCTCACAAGAAGAGGCACACAAAACACCGACACCCAGAACGCACGACTGGAGTCGAGCCTGACCTTGCTACAACCTGTCATCTGTCGTCTTGGGAAGAGAGACAAAACAGTCCGACCTCGACTTCGGTTCGTGTGGAAGACGCTGACGAGCGCCACGCGCCTACGGTCATGCTAAACCATCAACGATAGCCATCGAGGAATTCGTAGAATCTCCTGGAATTTGTGGTGGTCGGGTCGCAGGAGTTGATTTGACCGGCGCCCAAACGCATTGCATCCAAAGAAGTGTGTTTTCAGGCGTTCCCGATACAATGAGTCCTGCGATTGAGGAGATGAGGCCTAAGTGTCCTTCAAAGACTGGCTACTCGCCGACCTCGAACTTCCGAAGGGCATCAAGAGACTCGACCCAGAAGCGGAACATCCCTGGTGGCGCGTCATGTGTCTCACCGGCGTCGACTACTTCTCGACGTTGGGTTATCAGTCCGGCAGTGCGTTTCTCGCTGCAGGAGTGCTTTCGCCTATTGCGACTCTGGTTCTCGTCCTTGTGACCCTCTTTGCTGCCCTACCGGTCTACAGACGAGTAGCAGCTGCCAGCCCCTACGGTCAGGGGAGCATAGCGATGTTAGAAAGGCTTTTCCCTGGTTGGGGTGGTAAAGTCTTCGTTCTTGTGCTTCTTGGCTTCGCCAGCACCGATTTCGTCATCACCATGTCACGGCAGGGGTCGCGGGTTGGAATACGTCGTGTTCCTCGCCAAATGGAAGTGGTAGCGGACTGTGCCCATTTTTGTGCCCACGCTCATTCAAAATCAGTCGCAATCCAGGCGGTATGGACGGCAGTCCGCAATTTTCGCCCAGGGCGTAAACGTATCTTGTATAGTGGCTTATAGCAACCGATGGCAGCAGGAGGGTCGGCAAATTCGATGGCTGTTAACCGAAGGGTTGTAGGTTCGATACAAAGTCAAAGCTGGGCGGCACATCATCGCCTCAGAGGAAGTTGGCGGTTTTCTTCGATTCCCTCCAGGCCGCTTGGCGGCAAATGCGGCAGCGCACGAAGATGCGATCACCCCTCCGTTCAATCACGCTGTTCTGCGAATTGATGAGATGCCCCTGACTACAACGCTTCTCAGCTGGCACGATCCCGTAGAACTGAACCTGCCGCTTCATATGCGCCGGGTTGCAACAGGCGACCCCTATACACTTTTTCGGGCACAGAGGGTGGAGCAGCCGCGCTCTGGGTGGCAACGGCCCAACCAACAACTCGTATGCCGCGCGTTGTGCCTTCCACTCTTTTCCTGAAATGAAAAGCCTTCCATACCCGTGGGAATCCTTCGGGCCGGTGAATTCCCAACAGCCTGTATCAGGGAGTATCCGGATCATCGAATAAAGCAACTCGGGCGTCAGATTCACGTCACAATCGTATCATCCCGTATCATCCGCCACCAAGCGCCTCAGAAGTCGCCGATTTAGTCACCACTTGAAAGAACTTCCATGCAGAGAAGTGCGCCACGGTGCGGTGTCAGTTATAAGGCCAATGTCAATTGAATGTGAGCGTTGCGCGATGAATGCGCTTCGGTGCGGTTTGGTGCGGAACATTTAGATATCTATTAAAACGGATTTTGAGTCCGTTGTGGTCTGCCAGCTCCGCCATCCCGGCACATCTGCAGATTGCAGGACAAGTTGCCCCCCAGGGTACCGAGTCGTACGAGTGCTCAAATGTTGGACTTACCTGCCCGGACAGGTATTGAATCTGCGCTTCCCTTCGCGACCTGCTTGGAACCGACACACCAAGGGTCTTCGGAGGTCACCCAAGAATTCACCTAAACTTTCGACGGCTTACACGTAAATACAGGTGCTGAGGCGGTATTCCGTGTGCGGTTAAGTTGTTGAAAGTAAAGGTTATATTCAGATTTACACGGAAGAGGTCGTTGGTTCGAATCCAATCCTGCTCTAAAAACCGGTCAGCCGCCACTTTGCGTACGGGATGGTGGCGGTAATGGCGTTGCAGACCTTCCAAGATTTTGGGGAACTAGTCGCCGACATGGGCATGCAAAGAAATCACCAGGAGCAGCCTCGGCAAAATTGGGGTAGATTTTGGGGTAAGATTATCCACACGGAATCACATTTCCCCAATAAATACGGGCATGATACGGAAATGTGGTAGCGTCTCTGGCCACCACTTTCTAATGTAGTTAGCTGTAAATTACAGAAATTCTTCCACCCGTGATCTACCCGTGATTCGTTCATCTTCGTGGGAAAACGCTGGCCAAGTACGCCGCTTCAGCATGTAACATTCCACACATGCCTCAGTTCAAGATTGTGGAAGTGCGAGCGTGTGATCCTGACGTGTGGTTAGCCACTTGGTCCACGAAGTACGAAGAATCAGCGGGTTTTGATGAGGACGAATACACCCAGTTGATTGATCTCGCACAGCAGAATAGCCGCCCTGCGAAGTATTTTGAACGAGTCGGCCGATGGAAGGATTCTGCGAATACCGATGGCCGATGGAAGCCCAACGTGGCGTCCGTTGCATACGTCATTTGGCTGCAAGCGGAGGCCGAGCAGCCGCACCGTCCAGAGAACGAGCAAGCGTTGAGCTTCTTGGACAACTGGTCAAGCAGAACGTATGAGGATGTGTTTTCAGCTAAACGGGTCAATAAGCGATTTGGGCTTTCCCGCGCAACTACTCTGCTTCATTTCCTGAGCGGCGGTAGATTCCCAATCTATGACAGCAATGTGATTAAAGCGATGAAACGACTGTATGAAGTCAGTCCGTCGTACACGTTAAACCACTATTGGAATAAGTTTTACCCGCAGTTTCTGGAGCTCGCTGCCAACTGTAAGACAGATGATTTTCGCAGATTGGATAAGGCACTTTTTAGCTACGGAGCCACCAGATTGCTTGTCTGAAATACTATGAATTCTGCCAAGAGACGGAGCAGCCATGAAAGAACCTGCGGTCTGGGGTATTCACGCCGGAAGAACCGGAGATGCCGATTCGCTATTCCTTAAGAACAACGTAGTTGCGGTTGGCTAGCACGAGATGGGCGACCTATCTAAAATCGCCTGCGACCGTGACTCCTACAAACTCGCTGTTTCGAAGGCTTATCCCAATGCGAAGCCTGGCGCGGTTCCGAACTACGCAGGTCAACTCCTGCGCTTTGCTTGTGAAATACAAACGGCCGACCTCGTGCTGTATCCATCCAAGCAGGACCGAATGATTCACTTCGGTCAGGTGCAGGGTGGATATTTTCATGCTCCCAAGATTTCACCGGGATATCCCAACCAGCGCCCAGTGAAATGGATCAAAGCAGTGCCGCGGACCCAATTTACACAAGGGGCGCTTTACGAATTAGGGTCAGCGATGAGCCTCTTCCAAGTCAAGACCTACGCTGATGAGTACCGGGAAGTGCTCGCTGGCGGTTCAGTTGAAGAATCAGTCAGTCAGGATGAGACCGTGGCGATTGTGGCAGAGGAGATTGAAGAAACCACCCGAGACTTCGTTTTGAAAACCCTCGCGCAGGAGCTGAAAGGTCACCCCCTGTCGCATTTTGTAGCGAATCTCTTACGAACTATGGGATATCGGACTCGTGTCTCGCCTGAAGGCCCCGATGGTGGAATAGACATAATTGCTCACAGGGACGAACTGGGATTTGAGCCTCCTATCATCAAGGTGCAGGTCAAGAGCGGCGACAAGGGGACGGTTGGCGACCCTGTTGTTTCGGCCCTCTACGGAAAAGTCGGTCACGGCGAGTTCGGAATGGTCGTGACGCTGGGGACATTCACGAATCAAGCAACCAATTTCGCAAAAAGCAAGAGCAATCTACGACTCATTAGCGGAACCGAATTGGTTGACCTAATTCTCACTCACTATGACGAGTTTGATTCCAGCTACAAGGGCGTGTTGCCGTTACGCCGCATCTACGTACCAGAACCATTGAGTTCTAGCCAAAGATATTTGAAA
>PKXI01000178.1:10800-18270 GCA_003133425.1 Acidobacteriaceae bacterium | reverse complement strand
GGCTGCTGAAAAACTCGCTCCTGCGATCAATTCGAGAGGCTTTGTAACAGGGCACGACTTCAGTCGTGCCGCAAGTAGGTCAAAATAAACGTGGGCTTTAGCCCCTGCGTTATGCTCTTCGGAATTCTCGCTCAAGATCAGGCCTTTTCGCAGCCTGTTCAGTCCCGGAGAGCCGCAACCGCAGCCCGCTCACTCCCCCAGCATGATCCTCTGAATCCGTGTGGCGCGTCCGGTCTCCGCATCGCATGCGACCAGCGCCGCGCACATCTTTGGGTTCCCTTTGGCTGCCTCGAACTTCCCCGGCATGCCGGTCAGAAACCGGTGCAGCACCAGCTCCTTTTCTACGCCGATAATGCTGTCGTAAGGCCCGCTCATGCCCACATCGGTCAGGTAGGCAGTGCCGCCCGGCAACACCCGCTCGTCGGCCGTGGGAATGTGCGTATGCGTGCCCAGAACCGCCGTAACGCGGCCATCCAGATGCCAGCCCATCGCAACCTTTTCGCTGGTCGCCTCCGCGTGGAAATCCACCAGGATCACCTTGGCCTCAATGCCCGCCAGCAAGGCATTGGCTGCGTGGAAGGGGTCGTTGGTCGCGTTCATAAAGACGCGTCCCATCAGTTGCACCACCGCATACGAAACGCCGCCGCGAGTGACTCCTTCAAAGACGCCGTAGCCGGGAAGGTTCTGTTGCAGATTTGCGGGCCGCAGCACGCGCCGTGGCCGCTGCTGGCTATCCTCCGGCGCCGAATTCAGATATTCAATCAGCTCGCGCTTGTCCCACACGTGGTTGCCGGTCGTCAGCACATCGGCGCCCAGGTCAAACAATTCATCGGCAATCTGCGGCGTCACCCCAAAACCGCCCGCTGCATTCTCGGCATTGATAACAACCAGGTCCACCTCATGCGCCGCGATCACATGGCCAATATGCTCGCGCACAATCCTGCGTCCCGCGCTCCCAAAAATGTCACCAACAAACAGAATGTTCAAAAACAGCTCCTAGCCTCTAGCTCCTAGCCGCTAGCTAGAAGCCGGGTACCCCATCCCCAGCACAACTGTGGGTGCCCCATCCATTCGCAGCCTCATCGCGAATGGGTGGGAAGCCACAAACCCAAATAGTCGAGCTTGGGTGCCCCAGGTCTCGCATTTGAGACCCGAGATACCACAATCCTCAACCAGTCCTGCGACCCGTCCCAGCACAACTGCGGGTGCCCCATCCTCGGCGCGTCTTTGTTTTTGCGCCTAGGGTGGGATACCACAACCCTCAACCAGCCGGTTCTTCTGACCCCTGATCCCTGACCACTGGCCCCTGTTCCCTATTCCTCATCAACGGAAACAGAATCACGTCCCGAATCGACTTCGACCCCGTCAGCAGCATCACCAGCCGATCCACACCCAGCCCCTCGCCTCCAGTCGGCGGCAGCCCGTACGCCAGCGCCCGCACATAGTCTTCGTCCATCTGGTGCGCCTCGTTGTCGCCCCGGTCGCGTTCGGCAAGCTGCTCCGCAAATCGCTTGTGCTGTTCCACCGGATCGTTCAACTCGCTGAAGGCGTTGCCCAGCTCAAAGCCGGCAGCAAAGAATTCAAACCGCTCCACGTGCGCCGGATCGTCAGGCTTGGCCTTCGACAGCGGCGAAACCTCGGTCGGGTAGTCGTAAATGATCGTCGGCTGGATTAGGAACGGCTCCACCACCGCCTCGAAGAGGTTATAGACCGACTTGCCCACCGGTGCGCCTTTCATCGAGTCGTAGTACACCGCCGTCACCGCCCCGTGGATTGTCTTCAACTCCGCAATGCGCTCCGGCGTGAGCCGCGTCGTCTCGCCTGCTGCCTTCTCCAGCGAACCCATCGCTGCGTGTAGCCGCGCCTGCAACACATCAGCTGCCTCGAAGGCCGTCGGCGCCGGCTTCGCGCCCGCTTCCTCCGGCCAGAACTCGCGGATAGCCTCCCGCATCGTCAGCCGCCGCCACTTACCCAAATTAATCTCAACGCCGTCGAAGGTCGTGATTGTGGTCCCATTCACTTCCCGCGCCACAAATCCGATCATCTCCTCGGTAATCTGCATCAGGTCGTGATAGTTCGCATAAGCCTGGTAAAACTCCAGCATGGTGAACTCGGGATTATGCTGTGTACTCACACCCTCGTTGCGAAAGTTGCGGTTGATCTCGTACACGCGATCCAGCCCGCCCACCACCAGCCTCTTCAGATAAAGCTCCGGCGCGATCCGCAGAAAAAGATCCAGGTCCAGCGCGTTGTGATGCGTTCTGAAAGGCCGCGCCGCCGCGCCGCCGGCAATCTGCTGCATCATCGGCGTTTCCACTTCAAGATATCCGCGCTCGTCGAAGAACCGCCGCAGCGCCTTCAGCGTTTTGGCGCGCTTTACAAACACTTCGCGGCTTTCAAGATTCGTAAACAGGTCCACATAGCGCTGCCGATAGCGCAACTCCACGTCGGCCAGCCCATGAAACTTCTCCGGCAGCGCCAGCATGGCCTTGGAGAGAAACGTCAGCCGCTCCACGTGAATCGTCAACTCGCCTGTCCGTGTACGGAACAGGTAGCCCGAGACGCCGATATGGTCGCCCATGTCCAGCAGCTTGTAGAGCGCAAAGCCCTGCTCGCCCACCGCGTCCAGGCGCACATAAATCTGCAGCCGCTGGCCATCCTGCTGCAGCGTTGCAAACCCGGCCTTGCCCTGCGCGCGAATGGCCATGATCCGCCCTGCAACGGCCACTGTCACACGGCTGGCCTCAAGTTCCTCGGCCTGCGCGTCGCCCCACTTTCCCCGCACCTGGGGCACGGTGTGCGATGCCGGAAACTGGTTGGGATACGCCGCCTGCCCCAGCTTCTCAATCTCTACCAGCTTGGCCTTCCGCAAATCGAAAAGACCACGTTCAAATTCAGAATCGAACACTCTGTTTCCTTCCATCCAAACTGCTTATGCCCAAAAGGGAAGTATACCCGCACCGCGCTTGGCGCTGTATGCTGAACAGAAGTCACCATGGCATTCAACCGCTTCAATCCGCCCTCCAAATCACGTACCGGGCTCTCCAGCGGGATCAGCGGTCTCATCGAAGCCGAAAAGCTCATGCAGATCGCCTTCGTCATGCCCGCGGCCGTACTCGTCGGTTGGCTCGCCGGTTGGTGGCTGTCCCATCTCCTCCACCAGAAATGGATCGAAATTGTCGGTGTCGTCTTTGGCTGCATCGCGGGCCTGGTCTACGTGATCCAGATGGCGGTATTGGCCGAGAAGAATACCAGTATGGGAGACGAGACCCAGAACGGACCAGGAAAGGGAACTCCCGGCCCCAAGCCATGACCCCGGAAACTCACCCCATCGTTAACCTCACCAATGAAGATCTCGACGCAATGCTCCGGCGCGCCTTGCACAAAACCCTCATTCTGGGCGTGATATCGTCTCTCGCGGTGCTCATCGGCGCAGGCTGGCGAAGCGGGGCAATGCTCCTTACCGGCACCCTGATCTCTGCCGCCAGCATCCTCGAATGGCAGCGCCTGGTCCGCGTAATCAACGCCAGAATGGACCAGCAGAAGGCCCCCACAAGCGCCGGCGTGGTAGTCCTCTTCTTTGTGCTCAGGCTCACCGTTTTTGCCGGGGTCATTTATGTTAGCCTGAAGTGTTTCCATGGCTCGGTTGTAGCGCTCCTCTGCGGCCTGTGTCTGGCAGTATTGGCCATCGGCTGGGAAGCGATCAGATTGCTCAGGGATTAGAAACGATTTCAACAAACTGATTTTGAAAGGGCACGGTTTCAGCCGTGCCGCAAACTGGATACCACTGCTTTGAAAGGGCACGACTTTAGTCGTGCCGCAATCGCAACGAAATTAACGTGGGCTTTAGCCCCTGAGGTATGCTTTTCGGGCTCCTTGAACAAATCGAAACCGGAAAGCAAAATTAGAAATAAGCCCGAAGGCGAGCGATGTTTGTCGCGCCTAAGGGCGGAAAGACTCAAGTTTTCATGTCTGAATCGTTTGTACTGACACGTTTGCTGGTGAAGCTCTTCGGCGGCGTCCTCGCCTCCGGAATCCACGCAGTGGGTGTTCCCGCCGACAAAGCATCTGAGCAGGCATCGGCCATCCTCAGTGCTTTCTCGCTTGAAGTGCTGGTGGCCTTCGCACTCATCGCTTTCTTCATGATCGTGCGCCTCAGCCTGTCAGTGGAGAAGCCCAATCCCGCGCAGCATGTCGCCGAATTGATCCACGAAGTCATCGGCGATCAGGCTGAGCAGGTAATCGGCCACGGCTCCGAGCGCTTCCAGGCCTATGTCACTTGCATCTTCCTCTTTGTGCTCATCAACAATCTGGTCGGCCTCATTCCCGGCATCGCGGCGCCCACCACCATGATGCAGGTAACCTTGGGATTGGCGATTCCCACCTTCCTCTACTACAACTACTTCGGAATTCGCGAGCAGGGCGTAGTCGGCTACATCAAGCACTTCGCAGGCCCGGTCTGGTGGATGGCGTGGCTCATCTTTCCCATTGAACTGGTCTCCCACGTAGCGCGAATCATGTCGCTCAGCGTTCGTCTTTACGCCAACATGTTTGCCGGCGATCTTGTGACCCTGGTCTTCTTCTCGCTCTTTCCAGTAGGCATCCCGGTTACTTTCCTGGGACTGCACCTGGCCGTTTCACTCATTCAAGCTTTTGTCTTCATGCTTCTGACCATGATTTATCTATCCCTGGCAGTAGCGCACGAGCACTAAAAGCAGTTCACAGTTCTCAGTACACAGTTCACAGCAACGACAACTGACAACTGACAACTAGGAACTAAGAACTAACCAAACATTCCGCCGGAGCCGCTTCCGCTCCGGGCTAACGGTAGGCTGCAAGCGTGAGGGGGCCAGCTCGGTGAGCCTCAACCACCCACTGGCAGCCAATCCCAAAGGAAGCTGGAGAAATATGCGGAAACTTCAGTACGTATTCATGGCCCTGGCGGCTCTTTGTTTCGCCATTCCGGCCTTCGCGGATGGTGGCTCTGCCGCCGTCAGTCTGGTGCCGATCGGCGCTGGTTTGGGTATGGGTCTGGCCGCCGGCATGTGCGGCCTCGGTCAGGGCAGGGCGGTTGGATCGGCCGTCGAAGCTCTGGCCCGCAACCCCGGCGCTCGCGCTGGCATCTTCACCTTCCTGGTTCTCGGTCTGGCCCTTATCGAGTCCCTCACGCTGTTCACCCTGGTCATTGTTTTCGCCAAGATGTAACCAGATTCGTTTGCAGAAATCAGATCGGCCCCATCCGCCTCGAAGTTTCCAGGGCGAATGGGGCCGATCTGTTTCTGCCGCTATTTTCCTTTACCGTCCCGCCTGTACCGCCCCTCCCGATCCCGCGCGCAGCATCTGAATCGCCTGCCGGTAGTCCAACCCCGCGGGCACGGGCGAATAGCGCGTCAATTGCTCTACGGTGCTGATGTTTCTGGTCCGGAAAAGCACCCTCAGATTCATCTCCATCTGGACATGCACAATCCGCCACTGTTTCGCGCCCACGTCCGCCTGTTCAATCAACACCCAGCCACCCTTGTTCAGCCGCCCCAGGATGCCCCACCCGTAGTCCGTATCCTGCTGCAAGTGGCCCTTCAGCCGCACAACGCGCTCCTGTGAGGCATCAATCCAAAGCTCCCCGCTCAAAGCCGTCAGAGCCTGAGTCTCGTAGTCGGGCGGACTGAACTTCGGGTTAGGCCTGAAGGTGAATTTCTGAATGTTTCCCGAAGGGCCAGTGCCAGTACCTGCGTACTGGTAGAGAAATGCGTTAGGCAGCATGCGCAGCAGTTTCAGGACGATCCCAAAGTCCTCGTCCTCGTTTTGTTTGCGATGCCTCTGCAGGCTGGGATTGCTCGCCAGGGAATCCAGCCTCGCCTGCTCCTTTTGCTCGTCCTCCTGGCTCAGCGGCTTGTCGTTGATCGAAAGCAGGCGCGCAACGCCGCCGTCCCTGGTTTCCACAATATCTTTCGTTGTCGTCAGTCGCGGGCTGGTTTTGCGCAGCAGGTAGCGCATGGGATGGCTCGGGTCCCGAGCGGCCTGCAACTCGGTCGAGAGCGCGCGCCCCACCAGCACCTGGGCCTGAGCGGACGAGAGCGAATCCGGGCTGAAGCCGCCGGGCTGCCCATGGCATGGAATGGCCAATGAGAACAGGCAGATGAGCGGTAAGAGTCTGCGCACGTCTATTAGTCTAATGGGTCGTCTGATGGACATGAGCGCCTTTCCCTTCCAGGCAGTACCTTAAGTCCCATACGGCGCCAGGGAATTTGCCCTGATACCCTCAACTCGCAGCCACCGTTCCGGCGGCGTGTGCAGTCTCCGATTGAAGCAATGTACCCCGGTTGCGTATAGTGCGGGCAGGGCCTTGTTTTGGCCAATGGAAGGATTGAGATCATGGCAGTGGAGAATTCTCCCGCGCGCATCGGCAAATCAATCGTGATTTCCGGCGAAGTGAAGGGCAGTGAAGACCTGACAGTGGATGGGCGCATCGAAGGGACCGTCAGCCTCTCCGAGGGCCGCCTAACCATCGGACCCACAGCAAACCTTACAGCCGACCTTTCCGCCAAGGACGTGCTGATCCAGGGCCAGGTTAAGGGCAATATAGTGGCAACTGGCCGCGTGGAATTGCGCGCTGGTTGTTCTGTGGAAGGCGACATTCGCGCCAGCCGCCTGGCCGTGGAAGATAATGCTGGTTTTCGCGGCAAGGTAGACCTTACGCAGGGCGCCGGCAAGGGCCACGAAATCGTCGGCTCTCCAACTGCCGGCGGCGTCAGCTGACAAAACGCTTCGGAATGGTATGCCAGACAGTCATCTGCCTGAGCGCAAGGGGTTTTGAGGTTGCTTAGCCGATGGTTCGAAAAGAAGCAGGATAACGCGCCCGCCGCGTCCGCTCACGGCCTGGTTGGGCCCAGAGTGCCGCGTCATTCAGGCGGCTGGTCGGCATTGCGCAAGCGCCTCCAGGCCGAGCCTGGCCTACGCGTCATTGACACCGGGTTCACCTCGCCCTCCAACATCAACTACCTCACCAGCATGGGACAGAGTATCTTCCTCACCGATCTGGACAGCGATGCCTGGACTGAAGACTGGAAGACAGGTACCGACGACGACGGCAATCCGATCTGGGATGTTGCCGCATATCTCGAGCGCACACTCAACTTCGCCGGGCGCACTTTCGATGTGGTGCTGCTGTGGACCGCACTTGATTACCTGCCCGAGCCGCTGGTGGCGCCTGTGGTTGCGCGCCTGTTTTCGGGCATGAATCCCGGCGGACAGGTGCTTGCGTTCTTCCACACCCGGACCCATGGTGAGGAGACTGCGCGCGTCCGCTACCACCTTACTCCCGGCGACGACGTTGAAATGCAAATGACCCAGCAGTTTCCCATTCAGCGAGCTTTCACCAACCGCAGCATCGAACGCTTGTTTGCCGGTTGGTCCGGACACAAGCAGTTCCTAGCCAAGGACAGCGTCTCTGAAGTCCTCATGACGCGCTAG
>PKXI01000178.1:10633-10785 GCA_003133425.1 Acidobacteriaceae bacterium | reverse complement strand
TTCAGGCCGAAAACGCGCTAGCAGCATCATACGCAGGGAACCGCAGCGTTTGCATGCTGCGGAGCAACTCATTCGGTTCGGCAAGAAGTGTCAGGGCCCGACTTCACAGTTTGCGGAAAATTTATTCGGAGTTGCAAGAAGTGTCAGGGCAC
>PKXI01000178.1:0-10616 GCA_003133425.1 Acidobacteriaceae bacterium | reverse complement strand
TTTATTTGCCGGATCTATAGTCGTGCCGCAAGTGCTGCAAAATGATGGAGGGCTTTAGCCCCTGAGGGATGCTTTTCGGACTCTTGCTCGGTTTTCGGTCCTTTATTCGACCACAGGAATCAATTACAACTGAAGTACGCTCGCACCCCCATGGAGGAACCATGACTGCCTCAAAGAAAACGCGCATCACCTGGCTCGGCCACGCGACCGTTCTCGTCCAGACCGCAGCAGGCACAAATATCCTGATCGATCCGTTCATAGCCCAGAATCCCAAATATCCAAAGGCCTTCGTTCTGCCGTCGAAGATTCATTACATCCTGCTCACGCACGGCCATGGAGACCACATTTCCGACGCAGCGCCCGTGGCCATCAAACACGGCTCAACCGTGGTGGCGATCTATGAGCTCGCAGCCTTTGTCGGTGGCAAGGGAGTTGAAAACACCATCGGGATGAACCTGGGCGGCACCGTGCAATTGGATGACGTAGCGGCCACCATGGTCGAAGCTAAACATTCAGCGGCAGCGCAGGATGAAAAAGGAACACACTACGTAGGCGTCGCTGCAGGCTTTGTATTGACGATCGCCGGCGGCCCCGTACTCTACCATGCGGGAGATACAGCGGTCTTCGGAGATATGAAACTCATTCGCGAGTTGTATCAGCCCAGCGTAGCCATGCTTCCCATCGGAGGCCATTACACCATGGGGCCAAACGAAGCTGCAGTCGCAGTCAAGTTTCTAGCTCCGCAAGTCGTTCTGCCTTTGCACTTCGGCACATTCCCGCCCCTGACGGGCACCCCGCAGCAACTAGCAGCGTTGGTCGATCCCGCCGTTAAGGTATTAGATTGGTCGCCCGGCGAAGAGTACTCAGCCTGAACCGCGCGCATCATCCGAATGAACGTGGAATAGCTCATCGTGGAAGCATGCACAGGCTTTGTAACAGGGCACGACTTCAGTCGTGCCGCAGGATTCCTTCCGGAGGGAGGCGGGGGTTTCAACCCCCGCGTAAAGGCAGCAAAATCGCCGCGGGCTTTAGCCCCGGAGACCCCAATAAAGATATGGGCTTTAGCCCCTGCGGGATCTCTCCCACCGCTGGAGAGTTCTTACTGATCGCGCGTCTGCTTGATCGCACGCGGCGGAGGTTGGCTCCCGCTGTCATCCGGCGGTTTCGGAACGGCAATACGCGGCGCGTCGGAAGCCGCGGTGGCGCGAACGTTGCGCAAGTCGCGCAAAATCTCCATCTTTTCGCGGGCGTACTGGCCGGCCAGGCGCGTCAATGCATAAGTGATGATGTCGCTGTGATGCAGGTCCGGCACTGAAGGATCGCGGCGCATGTTCAGCCACAGCCTGTGTACCAGTTGCACATCGTCCGGGCTCAGAGCCGGCGCGTGCGGCCCAATGTAAAACACCTTGGTGTCGCCGTTGGTACTTATGACGTAGAAGTTGAACTGGCGCTTCGGATCTGGCAGCGCTTCCCAGGCCTGCCCCATGTGGAATGCCTGATCTTCAGGGGTCATCGAACTGGAGGCTCCGGAGATCACCGAATCCACCTCCAGTGAGTTTGAGGCCTGCGCCAGGGCGGCAAAGACATCGCCAGCCGGAACCACCAGCAGCGAAACCTTCTTGCCAAAGCTCTCAGCCACTGAGACGGCTTTAGTGAAAAGCATCTGCTCGTGCTCGCTGAAGCTCTGTTGCTCGGCGCTCAGATATTCCGGCCCGCCCACGCCCATCATGCGCACACTAATCACCACCACGTCTCGTTCATCCGTGTTGGTGCGCCCCAGAATCCACTTCAACGCCACCGGGTTGGCCACATCGCGCATGGACACCATAATCCCGCCCGGCCGAATCTGCGCCGACTCGCGGTTGACCGTGTCCTGGTGTTCGAGCTGGAAGTGATCCTTCATCTGCCGGGCGGTGAGGGCGTGTTTGCGCAGGTTCACGCGCTCGGAGACGCTGAAGATGATGAAGAACGCGGCGGCAAAAATGATGCCGCTGACGGTGGCAATGGACTTGGTGAAGAGGTTGACGACGGCTACGGACAGCAGCACCAGGAAGACAGAAACCAGTCCGACGGGAATCTCAGTCTTGCCGATGCGGATGTTGGGAGGCACCTTCCAGCCGCGTTCGCCATGGTACTTCCAGCGCAGTACCAAAATCGCCAGGCTGTTGAAGGTGAACGACCAGATGACGCCAAAGGCATAAGCCTCGCCAAGGGTAATGACATTGCCCCTGGTGACGATGATGGTGGTCATCTGGAGGATGAAGACCAGATTGATGATGCGGTAGCTGGTGCCGAAGCGGGCGTGTGGCTTGCGGAACCAGTCAGTGAGCACGCCGTCTTCTGCGACGCGCATGAGCACGCCGGTGGAGCCGATCATGGAGGTGTTGATGGCTCCGGAGAGGATGAGGAAGCCGACCAGAACGACGAAGATGCGGAAGGCGATGCGCCAGAACAAGGGACCGACCATGTACATGGCGAGTCCGGCGATCAGATTGTCCTGGTAAATGTGCGTCCGCTCCCAGTTGGGAATCAGCATTGAGGCCAGCAGCGTGGCGCCGCCGGTAAAAATCAGACTATAGATGGCGATGATAATCGCCGCTCGCTTCAGGTTCTTCAGCTTGGGGTGTTGAATCTCTCGATTGACCTGCGCCAGGGTCTCTTCGCCGCTCATGGCCAGGACCGAATGGCCGAAGGCCATGAGAATGCCAAAAAGGCCCAGGAGCGGAACCAGCTTCGTTCCCTTCAGAAAGCCCAGTGCATCGGTGCTGAACTTCAGGTTCGATACAGTGGGTGGCGGAGGCAGGTGAACGCCCCGCATAAATACTGAGAAAACACCCCAGATCAGGAGAATCACCACCATTACCGTGGTGATTTCCATGACGCGCAGAGCCTTGCCACTCGACTCCTCGATGCCCTTGATGTTCTGCCACCAGTAGTAGATGGTGACCGCGGCCGCGAACACCGCCGAGGTGTAGTTCATGTCGAACTGGATGGAAGGGTGATGATGCGCGTCCATCAGGGCTGGAGGCAGCCAGTTGCTACTGGCCGCAACCGTCAGCAGCTCGTTCATCAAGCCTGTAATATATTGCCCGGCTGATACGCCGGAGATTGGTCCGGTGAGAATGTAGTCGAACATCAGCGCCGAAACGCTGAGCTTGGCAAAGGTGCCTCCGAGGGCCTCCTTCACTACGCGGTAAACGCCGCCGCGGGTGAACATCGAACAGCTTTCGACGTAGACCGCCCGCACCGCAAAGCTGAACAGCATGATGCCGAGAATGAACCAGGGCGCGGCTGCGCCCACCGCCTGCTCGGCGATGCCCCCCGCATAGAAGGCCGATGAGCCAAGATCGCAAAGAACTATGGCGGCTGCGCGCCAAAAGGAGATAAACGTGAGCATCACAGAGGATGCCACGATGAGCCGGACGCGGTTGGACGGAGGGGCTACGGTCGTTCGGGTAGATGCCATCGTTAGGTTGCCGTCGCTTGAAACCGGTGCTCTGGACTCGAGAGGGCGTATTCGCCACCCGCCCTGGGCTGAGTTTATGTCCAAATTAAAGCAGTGTCAATTAATCTGGACTTGGGCTCAACCGCTTCCAGAAACTTCCCGCCTTAGTCCTTCCCGAACAACTCTTTACCATCTTCAACAAAGCTGATGAGAACCACCACGGCCGATCCCGCAAGGCCGACGAAAAACATTATTTCAAGCACGCGCATTGCAAAAATCGCCAGGGCCATACTCCAATTGTAACGTGTTTTTAACACAGCCGGTGACCGTTTTCGAAGGCACAACCCGGCGCCTCGCCACGCAGATTCAGCCGGTATGTCTCCATTCCATTCGCCTCGCCCGCCACCCCCGCCAAATGCTATAAACTCGGCCCAGTATGCAGCGATCATCTTCATCGTCAGGCGCCTGGAAGTTGTGGGCCGCAGCCGCCTTATCCGCCGGCCTGCTCGAACTGCCCTTTCCGCTCGCTGGACCACTGCCTGTCTGGCGATCGGTCTTCGCGTGGTTCGGTATGGTTCCGCTGCTCTGGGCAATTCTCTCGGCAGCAAAATCCGGCGAACCCCGTCCCCTCCGCCGCGCCTTCCTGCTCGCCTACGTCTGCGGCGTCCTCTGGTACATCGGCAACTGCTACTGGATCCGCGACACCATGATGCAGTACGGCGACATGCCCTCGCTTGCTCCCACGCTGCTGCTCATTGGATACAGCCTGGTCCTTGGCCTCTATTTCGGCCTCTTTGGCCTGGCCATCGCGCTCCTGCGAAAGGCCACCGGCAGCACCGCCCTCGCGCTGTCCGCCGCGCCGATCTTCTGGGCTGGTCTGGAACTCGCTGCCTCCCGCATAACCTCCGTGCCCTGGGACCAGCTAGGCTACTCGCAGGTAGACAACGCGCTCATCAATCAGCTCGCTCCCTGGACCGGCGTCTACGGCATCAGCTTCTTGCTCGTAGCCGTCAACGCGCTCATCGCCGCGGGCCTCGTGCTCGACCGCTCTTCGCGTCAGCGCCTCTGCGGAATAGCCGGCGTAGTCCTCGCTCTCGCCGCCACATCCGGCATCCTCCTCAACCCGCCCCGCCCCGCCGCCACAGCCACCGCCGTGCTCATTCAGCCCAATCTCGATGTCTCCGGCTCCAGCCTCTGGATGGGTGCCGGCGAGTGGGACGGCCACATCGCCAACTTCTCCAAACTCGCCGCCGAGCTGTGTAAGACCTACATCGCCGGAATTCCGCAAACCGGTGCTCCATCCGGCGAAATCGTCTGCCCGCCCTATCCCACGCATCCCGATCTGATTGCTTGGCCGGAATCCCCCGCGCCGTTTTTCGAAGACGACGCCCGCTTCCAGAAAGCCCTCATCGGCCTCGCTCATGCAAACTCCGCGCCGCTCGTAGTCGGCAACATCGGCATGACCTTTTCCGCCGAAACCAGTGACTGGCAGGAGTACAACTCCGCGCTCGTTGTAAGCCCCGACGGCGCGCGCGTGGGCCGCTACGACAAAATCCACCTCGTCCCCTTCGGCGAATACGTTCCCTTCAGCCGCCTCCTCTTCTTTGCCCGCAAACTCACCGGAAAAGTCTCCAAGTTCACGCCCGGAGACGACCGCAAAGTCTTCCGTCTCTCCACTCAGAACGGCGAGAGCCATCGCTACGGAGTTTTCATCTGCTATGAGGCCGTCTTCGCCGACGAGGTCCGTCAGTTTGCGCGCCTCGGCGCAGAGGTGCTCGTCAACATCAGCGATGACGGATGGTACGGCGACACCAGCGCCCCGTGGCAGCACCTGAATATGGCGCGCATGCGTGCCATCGAAAACCGCCGCTGGATTCTCCGCGACACCAACAACGGCGTCACCGCGGCCATCGACCCCTACGGCCGCGTGCGCCAGAGCATTCCCCGCCACCAGACCGATGCACTGCCCGCCGGATACGGCTTCCGCGACGACATCACCTTCTACACCGCGTACGGCGACGTCTTCGCATGGCTTTGTGCCATACTTGGTTTGGGGATAGTTGCCTGGGCTGCAAGAAGCATCCTGGGCAAATTCGTCTCCGCCCAAAAAAGTCCAAACAAAGTCAGGTCATAAGAGCAAAGCATGTCGTTAAACGATCTCGAATTCGCTTATGCTCCCGTCCGCGACCAGGTTCGCGACCTGCGGGAGTATCTTTGACCCTGCTCGCATCCGCAGGGAACTCGCCGACATAGAAAAGAAACTCGCCGATCCAGCCCTCTGGAACGACCCCGCCGCGAAACCGGGGTCCCCGCGGACAGGTCTTAGTCCGGGAGGTGGATCCAAGCCCATCATGCGCGATCGCAAGCGCCTTGAAAACCTCGTCGCCGACGATGAAGAGCTCGTACGCCGCGCCGGCGACATCGAAGCCTATTTCGAACTGGCCCGCGAAGGCGAAGACGTGCTCGCAGATCTCGAACGTGACATCAAGGCTCTCTCCGCCTTCAATGAAGCTCTCGAAGCCCGCACCATGCTCTCCAGCGAAGCCGATCCGCTCAACGCCATCGTCACCGTGCATCCCGGCGCCGGCGGCACAGAAAGCCAGGACTGGGCCGAGATGCTCATGCGCATGTACCTGCGCTGGGCCGAGCAGCAGGGCTTCAAAACCGAAATGAACGACTACCAGGACGGCGAAGAAGCCGGCATCAAGTCCGCCACCTTCACCATCACCGGCGAGTACGCCTTCGGCCAGCTCGCAGGCGAAAGCGGCGTCCACCGCCTCGTCCGTATCTCGCCCTTCGACTCCGCCAAGCGCCGCCACACTTCGTTCGCATCGGTCTATGTCTCGCCTGAAATCGACGAGTCCATCCATGTAGACCTAAAGCTCGAAGACCTGCGCATCGACACCTACCGCTCCGGCGGCAAGGGCGGCCAGCACGTCAACACCACCGACTCCGCCGTGCGTATGACTCACCTCCCCACCGGCATCGTAGTGCAATGTCAGAACGAGCGCTCCCAGCATAAAAATCGCGATAAGGCCATGAAGATGCTCCGTTCGCGGCTCTATGAATACGAGCTCGAAAAAAAGCGCGCCGTCAGCAAGAAGCTTGAAGATTCGAAGCTCGAAATCAACTTCGGTTCGCAGATCCGATCCTACGTCCTGCAGCCCTACCGCATCGCCAAGGACCACCGCACCAAGGTCGAAGTAGGCGACGTAGACAAGGTGCTCGACGGCTACCTCGAACCATTCCTGCGCGGCTATCTGCTCGCCAAACGCCGCGGCACAGCCGTAGCCGCCACCGAAGCCGACGACGATCTCGACGTGTAGTTTGCCCAGGAGTAGCGCGCAAAGAAGAGAAGCGAAGAGAAGAGTGGCGCCAATGAACAGTAAGTAGCGCCGGCCTCCAGGCCGGCTGTCGTGCTGGTCTCCGGCCCGCATAGGAAATGAAACCATGTCCAGCGATCCCAAAATCATCGACGAAATGCTCCGCACCGCCAAGACCATCGCCGTCGTCGGCATGAGCGACAAAACCTGGCGCGCCAGCCACAACATCGGCCGCTATCTGGCGGCCAACGGCTACCAGGTCTTCCCCGTAAATCCCGCGCTCACTCAGATTCTCGGCCAGCCCTGCTATCCCGACCTCGACGCAGCCCAGACCGCCGCCCGCCAGCAGACCGGTTCCGGTATCGACCTCGTCGACGTCTTCCGCTCTTCAGAACACGTTCCGCCCATCGTTGACGACGTGATCCGCCTCGGCATTCCCTACATCTGGTTACAGGACGAAGTGATCCACGAGGAAGCCATAGCCCGCGCCCGTGCCGCCGGCGTCAAATGCATCCAGGACGACTGCATCTTTCGCGAGCACGCTGCCAGACCTGATTTACAACGGTAAAGCGGAGGATTGCGTCAAGCTGCAAACGTTTTTTGACTGGTCGTTTGATCGCCCTCGCCTGCCAACAGACCGGCTATGGAAATGTCCTCATTGAGAGCTTCCCAATGGAGCCCGCGGCTCGTGACTCGAACCTGCTGACGCTGCTCTTCAGTGGCGCGAAGAAGCCTGGGAAACCAAGCCAGCGGGACGCCAATGATTCTGCCGTCGCTTAGATCGACCCACATACTGTCCGGGTCGAAATGCACGCGTGTCGCTTTAGCCGAAGAATTCATCCCAAGCCCTCTGGATGCGGTCTTTGTTGATTTCCACGATTTCCAGCAACTCGCGAAGAGCGCGGGCGTCGTAACCATCATTGTAGGCCACCCTGACTTCCGGTTCCAGCCAGAATTTCGCCTCCATGTCGTCTTTCTCGACGTGAATATGAAGCGGTTCGCGCGGGGTTCCCTCATTGGAGTAAAAGAAGAACCTGAACCCGCGATACACAAAGACGGTCGGCATGGCTCTAACTGTAGCAACTTCTCCAGGCTGTGGTTGGCTCTTTCGAAAGCCGGCAATGGGATTACGGACTGGCTCCTGGCTGTTGTCCGACCCACCTTCTGTAACCTTCGTCCGATAAACTAGATCCAACAGTGAGGAGTCGGCCCTTCCACCCGCCATGCGCCTTTCCCGTTTAATCTTCGCAATGTTGTTTTTTGCCGCGGGCCTGCCCGCGCTGGCGGCCTCCAGCTCTGCCGATGCTCCGCACGTGCATGTGCAATTGGTCTTCCCTGAAGACCAGCTCTACCCCGGCGGCAGCAACTTCGCCGGCCTGTATTTCAAGCTCGAGCCGGGCTGGCACGTCTATTGGAAAAATGCCGGAGACGCCGGGGGCCCACCTCATATTCGCTGGACGCTTCCCGATGGCGTAACTGCCGGTGAAATGAAATTCCCCGCGCCAAAGCGCCTGCCCCTCGGCCCCTTGATGGACTTTGGCTATGAAGACGAAGTTCTCTTTCCGTTGAAGTTTGAGGTAGCGTCCACAGTCAATGACGGCAAAGCCGTCATCGATGCAAACGTCGATTGGCTGGTGTGCCGCGATGTCTGCATCCCAGGCAAAGCAGAGTTGAAAACGACACTGCAGCTCTCCTCTGCGAGACCGCCTGTAGTCTCCGGTTCAGGTGAAGATGCGGCTCTGGTCAAGCGTCTGGCCAGCACCCTGCCAACGCCACTCCCCGCCAGCGTCAAGGCCGTCTTTCAGCCCACGCCTGAAGGTTTTCGCCTCGGCGTCGAAACCGGCCATCGCGAATCTACCGCCGCGTTTTTTCCCGCCGACCAGGACATTCTCTCCAATCCCGCTCCGCAAAAGATCTCTCCCACTGCTCGGGGCTTTGTGCTCGACCTCACAAAGGACGCGAGCATGACCGCAAATCCGGCGCAGCTCAACGGCGTCCTCGAACTCTCCGGCGGCCGCGCATTTGAGCTTTCCATCCTGCCCGGAACGGTGGCCCCTCCCGCGCCCTCGCTCGAGTGGCTCGCGTTGCTCCACGCTTCCGCATTGGCCTTTCTGGGCGGCCTGCTCCTCAACCTCATGCCCTGCGTCTTTCCTGTCCTCTTCCTCAAGGGCCTCGCGCTGGTCAACTCCGGCAATGAAGAGCGTCATAAATTGCGCGCTCATGGTTTCGTCTACGCCGCGGGCATCGTGGTCTCGTTCTGGATATTGGTGGGTGTGCTGCTGGGCCTCCGCGCGGCGGGCGCCACTCTGGGCTGGGGATTCCAGTTCCAGTCTCCGGTCTTTCTGGCGCTCATGGCCGGGCTCCTGTTCTTCATGGGCCTCTCACTGGCTGGTCAGTTCGAAATTGGCCTCACGCTGACCAGCGCCGGCGGTTCTCTGGCTTCCAGGCAGGGCCACACGGGCAGTTTTTTCACCGGCATACTGGCCGTTGTGGTGGCCACGCCGTGCACCGCGCCCTTCATGGGGTTGGCCATCCCCTATGCGCTGGCCCAATCGGCTCCTGTCACCTTCGTGGTCTTTACGGCGCTGGCCCTTGGTCTTGCCGCGCCCTATGTCGCCCTGACCCTGCAGCCCGCGTGGACGCGTGTGCTCCCCAAGCCCGGCGTGTGGATGGAAGTGCTGCGCCAGGCCATCTCCGTGCCAATCTTTGTCACAGTCATCTGGCTGGCATGGGTGCTGGCCGGGGCCTATGGTGCAAGCCTTCTGGCCGCGCTTCTGGCCAGCTTCCTGCTCCTGGCGGTTGCCGGGTGGTTCCTCGGCCGCTGGCCGGCCAAGCGCTGGGCCGCGATTGTCGCTGCGGTTATCTTGCTTGCGGTCATCGTGCTCAGCGTGCTGGCGCCGGGCAAGCTGGCTGCTGTGCCGGAAACTTCCGCTGCACCCGAGTCGTCCGGCCTCTGGCAGCCTTGGTCGGAAGCGGCAGTCACCCGTTCCCTCGGCGCGGGGCAGCCGGTCTTTGTGGACTTTACCGCCAGTTGGTGCCTGAGCTGCCAGGTCAATGAGCGCGTAGCCCTGCGGACGTCCGAGGTAGAGCAGGCATTTCAGGCTCGAAACGTGGTCCTGATGAAGGCCGACTGGACGCGTCACGACGAAGCCATCACCCAGGCCCTCACCGCCCTCGGCCGCAGCGGCGTTCCCGCCTACGCCCTCTACACTCCCGGCCAGAGCGACCCCGTGATGCTTCCTGAAGTGCTCACCCCAGGCGTCGTGCTCGGCGCGCTGGCCAAGCTGCCGAAGGCTGGGCGTTAACCTTCGAAGTCATCCATCGGATACTGGCGTACAGCGGTACAGCCGGGTGCCCCATCGATTCCGCGCATTTTGCGGAATGGGTGGGATACCACAACCCTCAACTAGGGAGCTTTTCCGCCCCCATCCCCCGTCCACGAAAACTCATGAAAACATAGAGCGCATTTTGCGGAATGGGTGGGATTGACCTTGCCCCCGCAAAACGTATCCCATAGCAAGCTGCTTTAATGGCGAAAGGGACACGAAGATGACGAAGGCAACGCGTGGTCGTTACACGCTTGAGTTCAAGCAGGAGGCGGTTCGACTTGTGGAGTCGGGCCAGACGATGGCGGCGGTATCACGCAGCCTGGGAGTGGTTGAGCAGACCTTGTACAACTGGGTCAAGGCGCATCGAGGGGGCACGTTAAAGGGCGCCAGCGGTAAGGTGCAGGTGAGTGCCGAACAGATGGAGATCAGCCGTCTTCGGGCCGAGTTGGCGCGAGTCACGATGGAGCGCGACATCCTGGGAAAAGCGACGGCGTTCTTCGCAAAGGGCCAGAAATGAAG
>PKXI01000348.1 GCA_003133425.1 Acidobacteriaceae bacterium | reverse complement strand
AGCGATGAGCAGATATTTCTGCAAGGTATCTCTCCTCTCGATCGGATTACGACACAAATGGCCTGGCAACGATCTGCGACCAAGCCAGGGAACTTCCTGACACGTGATCTTGTTACTGAGGTTTTACAGGGGGATCGCGCCGGGACATGGCTCCCCGACAGGATTCCCTGTCAGGAGTCNNACAGCGGTTAAGGGTGAACTCCATCACCACAGCGTTAAGTTAATTACACGATGCAATGGGTTTGGCTGTCAACCGGCGCCACCTGCCGGTGCAGGAGTTGCACGGATCGATGAGGAGGGTTGACTGAGCAGGATGCCAGAATTGCCCTTGTTCGCTCGGCGCGAAGATTCAATAACAAGGCCCGAGGCACCCATCGTTGATACCGCAATGAGATTCAAGCCAGCTAGTACCTTGGCTGTATGANNCACGCGGTCATGGTACTAGTTTGTTTGCAGGGGAGCAAGCTCATAAAGCCGCGATCTTAGAATGGCCTTGCTGACGGGCACTTCGTGGAGCAAGCGCTCGGTGGACTGAACCAGAGCATTGTCGTGAAACCAACGCTGCACGACATTATCGCGAAGCAGATTCACAATGGCCAGCAGCGACATTCCCTGGTGGTGAGCCATCCACTCACGAACCAGGACAGGCTTGTGCTTGGAAGCAGAGTAGTCGGCCGACTCATAAAAACCGTAAGAGCCGACCCAGCCGGCGGAAGCCATGCGATGCAGATTGTGAAGTGCTTCCAGTGGATCGACGCTTAGTGCGAGGAAAGCCGAATAGGGCGAAATCACAGGGCCGGCATTGGCCTGGTCGGAGAGCGCGAGGCGGGGAACGCCGTAAGCGAGGTATTGGTAGTGGCCGGCGTCGTCTTTGGCCGCGTGCCCGGATTCTGAAATGCCCCAGGAAAGATTGAGAGTTTGCGCGAAGGCCCGCTGTACGTGCACGCACGCATCCTGGGTGCGCGCAATGAGAGTGTCGGGGTAGCTGCGCATCCACAACGCCGGCATCAGGTATTCGAACATTGTTCCTGTCCAGGATTGAAGGATGAACTGGCCGTAGGCATAAGTATGATCGCGGGACAGCCTGAACCAGCTTTGCTGAGGAAGATGGCCACGCGCGATGGCCAGGAAGGTGGCAATTCGTGCTTCAGAAGCGAGCAGATCATAACAATTCTCATGAGTCCGATGCGCACCCATGTAGTAGCCGATCGAAAGGATCTGACGGTCGTGGTCGACCAGGAAAGCGAATTCTGTTTCTTCCGCCAAACATTCGGAGTCCTTTGCGATTGTGCACAGGTTAGCGGCGAGCGTGCGCAGGTTTTGCGTTGCCTCCGGCAGTGACGCGCGAAGACGATCGCACAATTCTGCCACTGGCGGTTCGTTGGCAAGCACAGGCATGACGCCGGCAATGCGCTCGTTAAGCGATTCGGCGAACAGGATGGCATCTTTGATGGAAAGCGCGTAGGACGAGTCATCGATAGCGAGTTGAGAGAGCGCGCGGAGCGGCACGTATGCGGGTAGGGTCCAAGGAAGATAGTCGCGAGCCAAGGTGAGGATGGCCTCAATGCGGCGCTGTGTCTCAGCGAGCCACCATGCCTTATGCGGATGCTCGGAGGGAAAACGCGCGGCTTCCGCAAGCGCGGCTTGAGCAGTTGGCAACCATGCAATCCACTCCGCGGCAGGGGCGGACGGTTCGGGTAGGTTCAGTTGGGTAACAGCAAAGGGTAACTTGATTTCTTTGCGCATCACGTGCCAATGGGCACGCACTCCGATGAACAGTTTCGGAGGGAGCAGTGGCTTTTGTGCGAAGTCCTGCGTGCCCGCATGGAGGGTGTAAAGAGAGGCGACGAAGTTGCCGCTGTCAACCGTCGAAATAAAGGGTGCATTGTCAGGACCTGCGCCGAGAGGTTGAAGCGTTTGCGTGTCGTACCAGTTGTAGAGGTGCCCGCTGAATTTATCCAGGCGGGCAATCGAGGCGAGGCTGTGGCTGGTGAGAAAGGCAAACTCGGGCGCAGTCAGGAATCCAAATTCGCACGCAGCTTGGCGCGCATTCAACAGCAAGCCAATATTTGTTGGTGAGATACGCGCAGCTTCGTAGAGACCGTCTTCCTCCACGTTGTCGGGAACCAGGTAGTTGTGACGTTCCGTGCCGAATTCGCAGAAGTATCGCCAAATGCGGAGAGCGTGGACGAGCAGAAAATCTATGTCGACAGGATTGAGGCGCTGCCGTTCGCGTGGCGGCCTGTCAAGCCACGTGGTCACGGGGTTTGCCATGGCCCAAAGCAGCAGGATTGGCGCGGCGCAGTAGATGGCCATCTTCCGCGAAGCGAAGAACCACACGAGCATGGTCAGGCCGGCCGCAAGGAATGGCATTACGCCAAGAGAGCGGTCGATCACTGTACGCTTGGTGGATCGCAACTCGGCCTGGGCAGCGGTTTCCCATTCAAGCAAACGCTCACCGGTAACAAACCACCGAATCAGCGAGCGGAAGATAGCATCGAATGCGAGAAATGTCTGTTGGGCGAGAAGGATGAGATGGAGTAATGCGATCAGGGAGGCTGGCCAGAACTCTGATAACGCCTGGCTGTAACGACCTTTTTGGCTGCTCGCAAAGGCGCGTCCAATGCCGAAGGCAAGTTGCGCAAGCGGGGGAGAGAGGAGCAAAAGCAGCGGGACAATTGTCCAATAGAGCGGGCCGCCGGGCAGACCAAGCCAGCCCGCCACGAACAGCAAGAGAAGGAACGGATCCACGAGGGACCGCCGAATATTGTCGAATATTTTCCAGCGCGAAATACCGGAGATGGGATTGGGCACCCAGTGGCCGGATTCTTCCGGAACACGCGAGAACATCCATTGCGCAGTTTGCCAGTCACCCCGCAGCCAGCGGTGCTGGCGTCGGCTGTAGGCGCTGTAGTGTGAAGGGTAGTCGTCGACGAGCTCGATGTCCGTCGCCAACCCCGCGCGCGCATAGGCGCCCTCGATGAGATCGTGGCTGAGCAGAGAGTCGCGCGGAAACCTGCGATCGAGCACGGCATGAAGGATAGCGACTTCATAGATCCCCTTGCCGGTAAAGCTACCCTCTCCGAAAAGATCCTGGTAGGCGTCAGAGGTTGCGTGCGTGTAAATATCGAAGCCACTTTGTCCGGAGTAAATTGCCGCGAGCCGCGAGCGCGCGATGGAGCGAACCGTGACACCTATGCGCGGCTGCAATATGCCGTAGCCAGAGGTGACAATTCGCAACCTGGGATCGACGATTGCCTGATTCAACGGGTGTGCAATGGTGCCAACCAGCCGCGCGGCCGTGCCGCCAGGGAGCTGCGTGTCAGAGTCGAGCGTAAGAATATAGCGAACCTGTTGCAGCGCATCCAGACCGCCTGCCTTGATGGGAAATGCGTCGAGGTTGCCGGTGAGGAGCTTGTTAAGGTCGAGGAGCTTGCCGCGCTTTCGCTCCCATCCCATCCACACACCCTGGCGTGTGTTGAAGATGCGATGGCGATGGAGAAACAGGAATGCGCCACTCGTGTTCGAGCGATACTTTGCATTTAATTCCCCGATAAGACGGGCGGCAAGGTCGACAAGCGGATGTGTGTCCTTTTCAAGCGGCTTGCTCACCGAGTCGGGGAGATCGGTGACCAGGGCGAAGTGCAGGTTGGGATCGCGGTTGGCGAGATATCGGACTTCAAGGTCCCTGACCAACTCACGCACCTGCTTCTCGCTGAGGAGCAACGATGGAACGGCGACGATGGTTGTGCAGGCGGGAGGAATGCCCTTGCTGAAGTCGAGTTTGGGCAGGGGTTTGGGGTCGAAGAAGGAGGTGACAGCGTTGTTGACCAACTCGACTGCAACCTGCATGGCCGGAAACAGCAAAACGATGATGGCAAATGCGAGCGATGCGAAGCCCGAAGTCTGCGGAAGAACAGGAAAGAGCACAACGGCAATCAGGAAGATAGCGAAGAGATTTATGCAGGTGATGTAGAAGTCCTCTCCGCGGTCAAGCACAAATTGACGGAGCCGCCAGGATACGGGCGGATGAAAGCCAACACGGAAGGCGAGCTGAGAGAAGCCTTTGTCGATGAGGTAGTAGCCGATGTGGACGAGTCGGCGCTGCATACGCGGGTCGTCCGATGGGTGCTCACTGGCCTGACGGGCAAGATCGAGGGCCGTTTGCGCCACCTGAGTCTCGGTGCAATCGGAGCGGCGTGCGATCGTCGCGACACGTTTGCGGTAGAACTCGCGGCCGTCGAAGTCCATGCTTTGGTATGTAACGGCGGGATCCTGGAGGAGCAAAGCATCGAAAGTGATGAGCGGCTCGATGAGAAAGACCCAGTCGATATTGCCGATATCGCGGAGGCTCCTGATGCGCACGGAGAACACGGAGGCGGAAACGGATTCCGGAGCGCGCCGCAGGTCACGGGCTTTGTCCAGCAGCGACTCGAGCAGAGCAAATTTCAGAAAGGCAGCGATATCCCACAGCTCATTGAGAGTGAGAGGTTCATGCGCCTGCAATGCATGGATAAAAGCCTGGAAGGTCGATGCCGAGAATTTTCCGTCGACGGCGCCAAGATAGGCGGTGGCTGCGGCGGCGACGCGAGGTTCATCCTGCAGTCCCGCCAAAACCACGCGAGGAAGGCTGGCTACCTGGCCCGGCCTGTCGGACACGGCAGTGACCGCCGAACGCAGAAGGCGGAAGTTTGCGCGAATTCCATGCAGCGCGGCCCGGCATGCGGTGAGGCGCGGATCGTCTGCAGCGTAGAGCTTGGGCGGCTTGGTGAGAAACTCTTCCAATTGTTTCAGCTTGGTGCGTGCGGTGCGCACACGTCCAAAAAAGGCACTGGATGCAGGCGGCCTGGAAACGACTGCCCACGACCCTGCCACGTTCGCCGCGCTTTCAAGGCGCTCGTTCTCGTCATGTGCGAGAGGCTGCTTCGGTTCGGAGATGAAAGCGATGTTATTCATTTGACCTCAACGGTAGTTGGCAGCTTGCATTTCAAACATGGCTGCATATCGGCCGCCGAGCGCAAGGAGTTGCGCGTGGCTGCCTTCTTCGACCAGCTTGCCCCCCTCCAGCACGACGATGCGATCCGCCATCCGAACGGTGGAGAATCGATGTGAAATCAGTAATGCCATCTTTCCAAAAGTGAGTTCTGCGAATCGCTCGAATACTTCGAACTCGCTGCGCGCATCGAGTGAGGCGGTGGGCTCGTCCAGGATTAACAGTTGCGCGTCGCGAAGGTAGGCGCGGGCAAGAGCCAATTTTTGCCATTCGCCCCCGGACAGATCCACCCCGCCCTCGAAGCGCCGCCCGAGCATCTGGTCATAACCGCCCTCGAGCCTGGCTACCACCTCGCTGGCAAGGCTTTTCTCCGCTGCGTATTCGATCTCTTCCTGCGAGTGCGGCACTTCAATGCGCCCCACCTCAATGTTTTCGCGGGCAGTCATTTCGTAGCGCATGAAGTCCTGAAAGATAACACCGATCTCCGCGTGTAAATCTGCCAGGTCGTATTCGCGCAGGTCGATACCGTCGAGAAGAATCTGGCCTTCGCTTGGGTCGTACAGGCGTGTAATCAGCTTCACGACGGTGGTCTTGCCCTGCCCGTTTTCACCAATCAGAGCCACGCGCTCTCCAGGACAGAGAGTGAAATTGAAATTGCTGAGGACGCGCCGGTTTGTGCCGGGATAGATGAAGGAAACGTCACGGAATTCGAAGCCGCGCACGACCGTGCGAGGCGCAGGCAAGGCGTTTGCTTTTGACTCGACACTCGGCTTCATCTCGAAGAAGGCGAGTAGGTCAGTAAGAAATAGCGCCTGGTCGGCGACGCCTGAGAGGGTGGAGAAAACCTGCTGGATATTGCCCATGGCTTGCATGATGGCGGTCGTGATGAGCGTGAGATCGCCAACAGTGTAGCGGCCTTGAATCGTGCGGTAGATGCTGAGGCCATAGGCAGCGTAGTAGCCGAGTTGGCCGACAATGGCCAACAGGCCTCCCCAGAAAAGCCGACGGCGATTGAGGCTTACGTTCTCTTCATAGATGTTTTGCGAGAGTGCGGTGAAGCGGTCAGTTAAATAGCCGCTGAGGTTGAATAGCTTGAGTTCCTTGGCGGCCTCCTTGCTGCCCCCAACTTGCCGCAAGTAATCCATCTGCCGGCGCGTGGGAGTCTGACGGAAATTCTTTGCGTAGCTGAGGAATGCAAAGTGGCTTTCACCGAGGAATGCTGGAATGATGCCTGCGACCAGAAGGAGCAGCAGCAGCGGAGAGTAACGCACGAGCACTGCCGAAAACGCAATCGCGGTAACGGACAGTTGGATGAGGCGGCCCATTTGTTGAATCATGGCCAGCCGGTCAGTAGCCTGGACGCGGGCGCGTTCGAGGCGATCGTAGAAGACGGGATCTTCGTAGACTGTTACGTCGAGCGCGGCGGCCTTTCGCATCACCTCCACACTGACGTGATTGGTGTAGCGGTCAGCGAGCAGGCTATCGAAGTAATCGACAGTGCGCGACAGAGCGCCGATGAGCACGGCCAGCGCCATCTCTGTGCCGACCAGCCACCAGAAATTCTGCGGCAGCGGTTGGTGAAAACGGACGCGGTTGACGCCGTCGATGATGAAGCGTCCGATGATACCGATGCCGACGGGAAGAAACGCCACCACGACGCGAATAGCAATGTTCCAGGAAACAACCGCAGGCCCGGACTCCCACACGAAGTGGAGCACGGGAGGCACATTCTTGAGAGCGCGTAGGCGGTCCGACCAGGCGCTCCCGGGGCTCTGGGGCGAGCTTTCTGGCCGTTCGCGGGAGTCAACAGTGGGTTTCGCGCTATTCATGGTTGAGGACATGGTTCCCTCGGGACCCCGCTGCGTTTATGCAGAGATTTGGCAAGGGCGCGAGGCGCTGGAATCCTGAACGAAGGCGATGCGAACGCTCATCCGCGTGCGGCGTCTTACCTTCCCTGTATGTTTAATGCGATGCCTGGCTGGGGCGGAACGTTGTTCAATGGTGATTTTTATGAGGGTTAATGGCGTCAAGGTTCAAGGGGAAAAGGGGCTGCCCGAGCTTTGCATTCGCCGTCAGGCAGCGACGATGATTCAGCGGTTGACACAACCAAGGGGTCTTAAGAGGTCTAGGGCACGTAGCTTTTGAAGCCGGCGATCTCCATGCCGCGATGCGCCTCAGGATTCTTCATGAAGGTTTCCCAAACAAATCCAGTCCTCGCATTTTCGGCCATCAGCATTGTGATGCCGATGTCGATGCCAATTACGTCGGTGTCGTACCAGTTTCTCAAGGGATTGAAAGCGTCAACAAAGCCGTAACGGCACCAGGCCTTGGGGTAATGGTCGTGGATGGTTCGCAGAACGCGCATGGTCTCGCCGGGCAGAAATGGCAGAGAGCCGCCTGCCGCGGCCGGCACGATGGTTCCGTCAATCGGCCCCATCGCAGGCGGTCCGCCCCAGACTACGTAGCCCCTTTCGGAGTCCGATGCCGTAATTCCCCAGAGCGCGTTGCTGTAATCGGAAAATTGCGCGTTCAGTCCCAGGCAAAAGATACGGTGCGCGTCGGTGGCTATGATCGAGTTCTTGAAGTAATCTGCAAAGCGATCCCGCTTGTTCCGGAAATCGAACCAGGCCTGGGAATACTGGTGAACAAAGAGCGGCGCAAACGAACCGATGTAGCGCAGCCCATCATATTCGAAGGTTGTCCGCTTCCACGCGAACCACGCCTCGCTGTTCAGCGGATGGGAAGAAGACCCCATCCCCAGCAGATACAACATCATCAGCTCGCTATAGAAATCCCAACGCGAGGGGATAAAGCCGAACTCGGGTGTCCATCCGTGCGCCAGCAGAGTCGTATCTTCTGAGAGCCACGTCCAATCCACACGATCGAAGATGGCTTGGGCGAGTTCCACGATATCTTTGTCCTGAAAGTGCTGGCGGCAGGTTAGAACGCCGCACAGCAGGATTGCCGTATCAGCCGAGGAGACCTCGGAGTCCCACATTCTTTCGCCAGTGTTGACATTGGCGAAGTGAAAGAAGAAGCCGCGATGCGTGGGCACCTTGCGCCAAAGGAAGGAAAGCGACGCGATGACACGCAAGCGCGCCTCTTCATGAGAAATGAAGCCGCGCTTTTCTCCAATACAAATAGCGGTAAGTCCAAAACCGCCGGATGCGATGCTGGCTACGGTGTTGGTGTCCTTTGCGCGGACGTTGCAGCGGTCTCTTATGAGTCCGGTTTTGGGGTTGGCCTGCTCCCAGAAGAAGAGAAAACTGGCCTGTTCGAGCGCGTCGAGGAACTGATCGTCCTCGGGCGAGAGCGCGGATGGCGCAGGAAATGGAGCCGGGGTGCCACGTTGCCCAGGCAGCGGCAGTTGCGGGGCCGCTCCACTGAGAAAGGGCAGCGCCCTGGATTGTGCAAGGGGAATAGCCAGAGAAGTGCATGCCAACTGGCGCAGAAGTTTGCGTCGCGAACTGAACGTCCCGTTCGGCTCCACGGTTCTCTCTTTGTCCATCCCGGGTTGCCCGCTGACTCGATATCCGCGTCCTTCCTCGCCGCCGACTAGGCATCTTCAAGGGATCTGGATAGCGGTCGCTAGTAGCTAAGATGCAAGAAAATGGCCTCGCGCACTCGCCTGCAGACGGCAAATCGCGAAAAAATCGCATCTAATCTTCGAGTAAAAGAATGCAAGGTCGATGAATCGAAGCAAGATAGCCATCTTGGTTATTGCCGCTGCGGTGGGAGTTGTCGCCGTGGTTGTGGTCATGCTGCGCGTGGAGCACTGGAGACCTGGGTCGATCACCATCCAAGGCGCGGTCATTCGCAGCGACGAGGACATTCGAAAAGAACTTCCAATTGCCGACACCGTGGTCACGGCATCGGATGGTGTAACAAGCTCAACGACGCAATCCGACTCCTCCGGGTACTTCAAACTTACATTTCGGGAGAGAGTGTGGCCTGGCGAAACGGTAAATCTCAGCTTTCGGCATTACGACTACCGGCCTCTCGACCTTAAACTTCAGATCAGCCTTCGCTCGAATCTGAAGGGTCTTTACATCGCAGCGCTGGAGCCGATCACACAAGTGGCCGACTCCGGCGGGCCATTCAGCGTGGTCTCGAACATTCGCATCAGATATACCGTCAACGTCCAGGCGCAAGCAAACATCGGCACTGCTGTAAAGACCTTTGAAGTGGTCAATCAAGGAAATGTGCCGTGCCAGGATCAGTATCCATGTTCCCCGGATGGAGTGTGGAAAGCGTCTACTAGCTCGGCCACCATGGATGCCGGCCCGGATAGCGAATTCCGCAATGTGCGCGCCTCGTGTTTTGCCGGCCCGTGCCCCTTTACGCGAATTGACTCCAGTGGATTTGCTCACGGGGGCCGCATCATTACCGCCTCGGCTCTCGACTGGTCCGACACCGCGACGTTTTTGTTGGAGGCGGAAGTCTTTCGTGATTCTACTGGTTCCAGCGTACGCGAATCTTATCCCGTCATTTACGGTCGGGTTCTACACTTCACGCTTCCGGCAGACCAGGAAGGAGCGAGTATCGAAGCCGAGATCAACGGCTCTCCGATGGTCTTTCCTCTTGGGCCGGAACTGTATATGAGCTGGGCATCGTGTAGTTCAAGAACCGGTGCAGAGGGAGAAAACTCAACAGCCTACCAGTGCGAACTCACGCCTGGGTATCGTTTTTGACTGACATTCAATCGGGGATCTGAATGAGCTTTCGCCGGCTCAAGCTCTCGTTGGTTTCATTGTGTTCACGGATGCCTGTCAGCACAGATTCGCCCCTGGAAAGGGAGAAGGAATGGGTTCAAAAACATGAGGCCCGCACGGATGGCGGGCCTCTGAGTACAGGCGACTGGTAAGAATCGGATGGACTATCTGTCGGTGCAGGAGTAGCAGGGGTCGATGGAGGCCTGGATCAAGGGTGTGTCCGCCAGGCGGGCTCCCTTCACCATCCAGCGGACGGCCGGCATGTTGGCGAACGTTGGCGTGCGCACGTGTACGCGGCTTGGGTTGCGGGAACCTTCCTTCCAGGACACGCTGTACATCACTTCTCCGCGCGGCGCCTCGACGCGGCTTGTGGCAGTGCCGGTGATGAACTTGAACTTTTCGTCGTTGGTGCTGATTTCTCCGGGAGGCATTTTAGTAAGCGCCTGGCGGAGAATTTGGCAGCTCTGCATGATTTCGAGCGCACGGACGAAGAGGCGGGCACGGACGTCGCCGGCCTGCTCGACGGGCACGTCGAAATCGAGCTCGGAGTATGCGGCGTAGGGTGCGGCGCGGCGCAGGTCCTGGCCCAAACCGGAGGCTCTTGCTGTGGGCCCTACAACGCCGCAGGAGATGGCTTTGTCGTGTGTGAGCACGCCGATGCCGGCGCAACGCGAGCGGGCCGTGGAACTGGTGGTGAAGATGGGGATGACAGTCTTCATCATCTCGCCCTCAAGCTGCTCAATCATTCCCAGCATGGCGAGCGGATCTTCGATGTCCCGATTGACGCCGCCGATGCGGTTCATGGAGTAGTTGACGCGATTGCCGGAGACGGCCGCGAGCACGTCCATGATTTTTTCGCGGATCTCGAAGCAGGTCATGAACATGGTTTTGAAGCCCATGAGCTTGGAGGCGATGCCAGCCCAGAGCACGTGCGAATGCAGGCGCTCAAGCTCTGCGATGACGACGCGAATGTACTGCGCGCGCGGCGGCGGCGTTTGTCCGGTCAATCCTTCCATGGCCTGGCAAAGAGTGAGGGTGTGGATGTTGGAGCAGATGCCGCAGACGCGCTCCATGAGCGCAATGACCTGAATGTAGTTGCGAGTCTCGGCCAGGTGCTCGATGCCGCGAAAGTTGAAACCGATATGCAGCTTGGCGTCAATTACAGTCTCGCCTTCGCAGATCAGGTCCAACTTATAGGGTTCTTCGAGTGCCGGATGGTACGGCCCCATGGGGATTTTGTAGCTCATTTTTTGACCTCTTCCTGCCCCGACAAGCCAGAAGCGGGCTTGCTGGGGGCCACCGTGTCGCGAAGGTTCACGCCCAGCTTGTCTCCCTCGCGCAACAGCAGAGGTTCATATTCGCGTCCTGTAAATTCAATGGCGAAGCCTTCATGAATTTCGCGCTCAATCCAGTCCACGGCCTCGCAGAGGTCGTAAATGCTTTCGATTTTGGCGCTTTCGGGGGAGTTACCCAGTAGCAGAAAGGGAAAGCCCAGTAACTGACCATCGAGGTCCCAGTGGTATTCCAGGCGAAGGCCTTCATCCTTGGGCAACTGGTAGGCAGTAATGGTGACAAAGCGGGCCTTGGCGATGTTCATTTCCATGCAAAGTTCACGCACGCTCAATGGGCTGGGGTCAATCCAGTGAACGCCGCCTTTTTCGATCCACGAATCGGAGCTGCCCAACTTTTTCGGTAAGGTCTCAAGCAAGGTCATTGCGCGCCTCCAGTGGCGGGGTTGGGGGATTGCGAGCCGGCTACCGGCGGGGCAGGCGCGGCCGGCTTGGGAGCAGGCGCTTTGCGCGCGACGGTGTAGGTGTTCTTCAACTCACCGATGTTGAGATAAATTGGCGGAGTGGCTTCTTCCTGGCTGAGGGCATGGCTTTTGCAGCCTTCGACGCAGCGGCCGCAGAAGGTGCATTGGCCGGGATCGTAGCTCCACACGAAGTCGCCTTTTCCGGCGCGAAACTCGATGGCGCGTGCGGTGCAGCGGAATCTGCAGATGGCGCAACCGGTGCAAAGCTCGGGGTCAAACTTTACCAGTCCCCGGTAGCCTTCGCTGACCTTGGGTTGTGCGGGAAAGAGCATGGTCCGGTTGCCGCCCAAGAGGTTCTTCCACAACATGGTGAGAATGTTCATGATCTAAACCTCATGAAGAGCGCGGACGAGATGGCCAGTACCGCGAAGATAAGTGTGCATTGCCAGTAAAAGCGAACCGTTGTATCGATGGCCAGCCTCGCCGTGGCGGAGGCAAGCGTGGAGAGCAGCAGGACAATCGCAAACATGAGTGCAACAAAGATGACGGCGGCGAGCCACACGAGGGTGATGTGCGGAGCAACCAGAGTAGCTACAAGGCCAGTGGCCGCTACCCACTCGAGCCCGTGGGAAAGCTCCCACATGGCCAGTTCGGGGCCGGCGTACTCGACCATGGGGCCGGAGTAGATTTCCTGCTCGGCGTTCGGCAGCGAGAAGGGATTCAAGTGCAACTTGGCGGGAAGGCAGACCAGCAGTGCGGCAATTCCCAGCCAACGCAGCGGCGAGGGCGGCAGTTGCGCCAGCGCCTCAAGGCGGAAGGTGTGTTGCGAGGCGGCGATGGATAGGATGGCGAGTAGAAACACCACATTATAGGCAACGCTCAGGACTGCCTCACGAGCGGAGCCGATTTCGCCGAAGATGGAGCGCGAAGAGAAGCCCGCGGCGATGATGCACATCGAAGGGAGTTCGAGCAGCGCAAGCAAAAGGATGAGGTCGCCTTCGAAGCCGCCGGAGGAGGGAAGTACCGGCAACAAGCCGACGGCGCCGGCGGCAGAGGAGACTGCGATAAGCGGCCAGGCGCGCATCAGCAGGCCGGCTATTCCGCTGCGCGGGGGAGTGGTTTTACCGAGCAGCTTGATGAAGTCGTAGAACGGCTGCATGAAGGGAGGGCCGACGCGGCCCTGCATGAGCGCAACCGCTTTGCGTTCTACCCAGAGGAAGAACCATGCGGCGGGCACGGCGAACACCAGTCCCGGAAAGATGAGCATGCGAGCCAGGGCAATGGTGATGTTCACGGCTGCACCTCTACACGCCCCACGGACGAAGACCTATCCGTGGGGGCCCCAGCCTCGGAGACGGCGGCGATGGAAACTTCAGTCACGGGCGGATTCATGCCTCTCTCGGCCAGGATTTGAGCGGCCTTGGCAACGCCCTGAATGATGGCGTCGGGGCGCGGCGGACAGCCGGGAACAAAGACATCGACCGGGATGTGTTTGTTGAGCGGGCCATCGAGCGTGCGACTGTCGATGAAGACGTTGGTTGTGGCCGGGCAGGAGCCGATGGCGACGACTGCCTTGGGCCCGCAGACCTGTCCGTAGACGGTTTGAATGGCTTTGACGGCGTTGTGGGTGACGGGGCCGGTGATGCAAAGAATGTCGGCGTGCCGCGGGCTGCCTTCCAGGCGCACGCCCAATTGCTCGGCGTCATAGCGAGGGGTGAGGCTGGCCACCAGTTCGATGTCGCAACCGTTGCAACTGCCCGAGTTCATATGAAAGAGCCAGGGGCTGCGGCGGCGCGCATAGCACATCAATTTGTTCCAGAGCTTCATAGTGTCCCCCACTGGAGCATTTCAAGCAGGCGCGGCCAAACACCGGCAACGAGAATCAGCGCGACCAACAGGACGATCGTGGCTTGCAATAGGAACGGCTCCTTTGCCGGGCTATCCAGCGGCGGAGGCGAGTCTGCATCGCTTGCAGGTCCCCACCAGATGCCGGTCAATGCCAGTACATAGGCGACGAGCGCGAGGATTGACGAAAGGATGAAGATCGCTGCCAGCGGCCAGCCGATCTGCACTGCGGTTTCGTAGAGCTTCCAGCGTCCGATGAAACCGAGCGTTGGAGGAATGCCCAGCATGGCCAGCATTCCGAAGAGGAATCCGAAAGCGCTGACCGGGTAGCGGCTGATAAGGCCGGTCTGATTGCCTTCGAGTGCGCCCGCAGCTTCAGGGCCGCTGAGGCAAGTGAAGAGCAGGGCCTTGGCGAGCGCGTGGGTAACCGCGGCAAGCAGCGCGCCGGTAGTGCCGAGTGCGGTAGCGGCAGAAAGCCCGAGGAGCAGGAAGCCTACGTCTTCAACGGTGGACAGAACCAGCAGGCGCTTGAGGCTGCGCTGCGTGAGCATGAGAAGCGCGGCGAAGAACGATGTTGCTGCGGCCAGGCCGAGCCAAAGGCCCGTGGGTGTGAACATGCCGGGAGAGGCATGCACAGCGATATACAACTCGCCGAATGCGGCCATGTCGACGACAGCGATGATTAGTCCAAGGACCAGAGCTGGGACTTCGTCGGCCAGCTTTAGCAGCCAGAAGAAGAGTGGCACCGCGGCCAGCTTGACGCAGACGCTGGTGAGCAGTAGAGCGCGTGCCCAATCTGCTTGCCCGCGTTCCAGCAGGATGTCGCTTGCGACGAGAGTGAAGGCCGAGATGAGGACCACTGCGAGATAGGCAAATTTTGCGGAGTTGGTGCGTGCGCTTTGCCAAACCAGCGGAATCGTGAGAAGCGCGCCTAGTTCCAGAAGTCCGAGACGAAGCCATGGGTCAGCGACGGCGAGTCCGGCTACGGCAGCGATGCCGGTGAGAACCATCAACGGGGCCAGGGTGCGAGTTGCCTTGTGCGAGAGCGCGGCAAGAATCAGTGCAACCGCGGCGACGGCGCAGGCGGCAACCAGCAACTGCGGGATGCGGATTGAAGCACCAGCAGGCAAGCTTGCAACTCCCGGTACCAGCCAGCGAACGGCGGCCAGGATCACAGCGGCGAAGACGATGACGAGGATGGCCGCTTGCTTCTCCATCCAGGAAACGAGGACGCCGAGTCCGCGCGAGACGGCCTGTAAGCCGCTCCAGACGCCCAGATAGACGCGGTCCACATTGGACCAGCGGAAGAACTCTTTCCAGTTCTGCAGGAAGATGCCAGAGAAGTCGCTTGCGGTGAGCCTGCCTTCATCGGACAACGGCTCGCCACCGGTAAAGATTCCGCCACCTGCGCCAATCATTGCCGCGCCGCCGGACGTAACGGCGACTGTTGCCGGAGTTTGACGCGCTGCATACGCGACAGCGTAGATGGCGCCGCCCAGAACCAGTGAAACAACGGCCAACACCAGTCCGCCGGTAGTTGAGAAGCTGCCCGCATCGGCTGACATTCCCAGCCAGGTGACGTGTACGCCAGCGCCGAGTCCAAGCGCGCCAAGAATTGGATTGAGGAGGTAATTGACGGCTAACTGCGGGGCTACTCCGAGGACTACGCTGCCAGCGGCCAGCAAGCCCATTCCCCACACCATGGTGGGCGGAGACTCGTGAGCGTCTTCGGTGGCCTCAGTCAACGGACCGAGGAAGACAGCGCTGGTTGCCTTTGCGCCGAGGAAGACCGTGCCGAGACTGACGGCCCAGGCAATCATTGCGGGAACGGCCCAACCAGCCTGCAACGCTGCCGCGTAGAGCATCCATTTGCTGGCGAAGCCGCTCATGAGTGGAATGCCCATCATGCTGCCAATGCCAATGAGCCAAGAGAGCGTCGTATGCGGCATCTTCTGCGCGAGGCCGCCAAGCTTGTTCATGTCGCGCGTGCCCGTCGCGTGTTGCACCGAACCGGCATTGAGAAACAAGCCGCCCTTGAAGAATCCGTGATTGAGGCAATGGAGCAGGGCGGCGGTAATGGCCAGTGGGGTGCCGACGCCCAGGCCCATCATCATGTAGCCGATCTGGCTCACGGTTGAAAACGCCAGCATGCGCTTCAAATCGGTCTGCACCATGGCGTACGTTACGCCGACTGCCATGGTGATGGTGCCCACCCACACCAGCACTGCGCCCCAAGCCGCAGGCCACACGCCAAAGCTGTGCATGCGCGCCGCCAGATAAACGCCGGCGGTCACATAACAGGCCGCGTGCAGCAGCGAGCTCACGGGAGTTGGCGCCGCCATGGCCTCGGGAATCCAGGTGTGCAGAGGCACCTGCACGGACTTGGCGATGAGTGCGAGCAGCATCAGCAGAAAAACTCCGGCCGTGAAACTACGCGCCACGTTCGGATCGGTCCACAAAGCGGTTCCCGCGCGGTGATAAACAACCAGGATGGCTGCCAACAATCCGTAGCCGGCGATGTGGGTCATCAGCAGCACCTTGCGCGCGCCATTGACTGCTTCTCGGTCGGTGTACCAGAAGCCGACCAGGCTGAACGAGCAAAGGCCGATCGCTTCNNCGTGCGCCATGTAGCCGATGGAGTACAGCAGCACGATGGCGCCGAGGAGTGACCCCATGAATGCGAACAGGACACTGAGCGCGTCCACGTGGAAGACCAGGGCAAGCGGCCCGTCCCAGCGCAGTAAATTCAACTCAATCGCTTGTCCTGCCTGGACCATGCGAATGGTCGCAACCACGGCGTATACCGCAGGCAGAGAAGTGATGACGGCCAGGATTCCTTTGGTGCGCGCGGAACAGAGCCGGGCAACGAGGATTTGCAGCACTGCCCCGAACAGAAGCGCGCAGGGTGCCAGCAGAATGAGCGTCGATTCGTACTTGGTCGGCATCCCCACCTCCCACTTGGATGGGATGGTCCCCTGATTCCCGGCAATCTTGCCGACCCATCGGCTTGAGCCGCGTGGCAGGATTGCCGGCGCCGCTGCTCGCATTGCCTGCGAGTGTCGTCGCGCTACGGGAGTCTGCCGGAAAGCTTTGCAGTCTATGGTGCAGAGCGGATTCCCAACCTGATCCTGCTACGCGCCGCGGCATTCCACCGAGCACCGAATGGCAGTTTCGCACCTATTGTGGGCAAAGGCCTGTGACAAACGTCACTGCGGAATTGAAGCCTTATCATTTCGGCTCATCCAATCGTTTTTTGGGGCAGTATTTTCCCGAAACTCGGAGTAAGCTGTTTTGCCAACGTAATTGTTTTTGAATGGGGAGGTATCAAAATGGAAGGCCTCTGGTATGCGCACTTTTCTGCAGGTCAGGTGCAAGGCGACGGGATGGCGGTTCTGCGCGATGGCGAGATCCTGGGCGGCGATCCGGCTCACACCTACACCGGTTCTTATCAGTTAGACGGAACGAATCTTTATGCCAATGTGTGCGTGAGCCCCTATGCTGGAGCCCCGCTCCCCGTAGACATAGACCGGCCCGTAACTTTTTTCCTGAGGGGCTCCGTCGCTGGAAATTCGGCGACGGTGTCGGGGCATCCCAACAACAAGCCGGATCTCATGGTCGCTGTGGAATTGCATCGGGGCGCGTAAGATCTGTTGCCCTTTCAGCACCGCACAAGCAGTGAGATGTCTGCTCCAGGAGACTGGAGCCACCTAAAGCGAAAATATGCGGATTGGCTCCGACTATCACTCTGCAAACTCTCGCCAAAGGAGCTTTGGGGTTCGTAGTCACAGGCGGCTGTGATGCAGGGTACAGCAGAGATTTCCTGACAGCATCATTGTTGCGGGCGGGCATCTCTCTGGAGAACCGTTCCCGGCGAAACCGCAGCACTTCAAGGGGCAGGGTCTGAATTTTGCTGCCGCGAAGCCACAGCGGCAAACGCTCGCTCCTCTCTCCTTCTTCTCCCGAGACATGTGCCCCTGCCCGCAGGGCGAGAGGAGGACGGATGCCGACTGTCGCTGATAAAGCCCCCGCCGCGCGCGAACGAACCGTCATCGATCAGGCTGTTGCCAAGCATCACGGCCACCCCGGAGAGTTGCTCGGAATCCTCGAAGCAGTTCAATCTGCCAATGCGCACAAGTTTCTGTCAATGGATGCCTTGCGGTATATCGCGGAGGAGACGGGGATTCCTCCAGCGAGGGTCTACAGTGCCGCGACCTTCTTTGCGTTGTTCAATCTTGATCCGCAAGGCGACAACGTGATCTGCGTGTGCCGCGGAACAGCCTGCCACACGCGCGGTTCCCGGGATCTGTTGGAGAAGCTCTGCCTGGACCTGGGACTGCACGAACACGAGGTGAACGATTCCAACCAGGCTGACAAACTGGCGCTGACCACGCCTGACCAGAAGTTCACGGTGCGTACCGTGGCGTGTTTTGGCCAGTGTGCGCTGGCCCCGGTGGTCGAAGTGAACCACCGCATCCTGAGCCACGTGAATGAG
>PKXI01000307.1 GCA_003133425.1 Acidobacteriaceae bacterium | reverse complement strand
CGCCTGCGCGGCGCGAGTGCTTGCCGGTGATTGAACCAAATGATTGACCAAGGGCAAGCGAGGCCATAGCATGCACTAGATTGGAACCAGGAGGCGCACCGTGCTCGGAAACCGAAGCTGGGATAGTTGGATCCGGCGGTACTCCACCAGCCACCAGAACCCGGTCAATCGCGCCTGCCATACCGTCGGCATCCCCATGATCGCGCTCAGCGTCTTGGTGACCCCACTCATCCTCTGGCACACGCGCTTCTGGATGCTCGCCGCCGGCCTGTTCATCGTCGGCTGGATCTTCCAATTCATCGGCCACGCCTTTGAGGGCAAGCCGCCCGAGTTCTTTCAGGACTGGCGTTTTCTCTTCGTGGGCCTCCGCTGGTGGTTTGCCAAAATGGCTGGCAAGGCGTAACTCCTTTGTCTTTGCTCTTGAATGGTTTTGCTGTTGTTGTTCACAGAACAACGCCTTGGCCCAGGGTCCGCGCGTCCGTGAGCCGAATTCTGGGGTTCGGGTCGGTCGAGTAGCCCCGGGGAATTTCACCCCGAGGCCCTCACAGATCCGTACGTGACGCTCTCGCGTCATACGGCTCTTCATAGCCGTGGCTTGTCTCTTGCGAGAGCAAACCGTCTTGGGAGGTAAGGGCTCCTCCTGGTTGCCCAGTTGGCCGAACCCTCCGTCGAGCTATGTCATCCTCTTCGCTCTCCGTCCATTACAGACGCTTCAACGCTACTACAGGATGATCCGCCATCTTCAAGTGCATCGATATTTCCCTTTCGTGGGTCGCACTTATAGGTTTTCTCTTAGCATCACTTGAAGACTTCCCATGTTCCGCCTAACCGCCTCGTTGGCAAGCTCAGGCCACCTCTCATGCCGGATGCCGCTCCGCCCGTAAACAGGTTACCGTCGGAGCTTTGTCCCGCAGTAGTGATAACGCCGCGGTTTTGACATCGTCTCATAGCTTTCGACACTTCAACAGTGGTTCCCTTGCGGTCCTCTTCTTGCCTGATACCTGACCCGGTCAATGCCGGGCCTTTTCCTTTCGCGCTCACGACCATGGCTTTGGGCCACAGCCGCCGAAGGTGGTTTGAAGTCCGCTCCTGTAAGCCGACTTCGAGGGGCCGACCCTCATCGGTTAAGCAGTTACGCACGCTCCGCTTTTTCGAGCTTCGCGTGCTCATGGCGCACTATCACCGGCTACTCGGAAATAACCAGTTAATCAACGCCTGGGGAGAAGTGTTGTCAAACTTGAAACTTCCGGGTGGGCGACGATCCAGGCACATCTTCAATCCGGGATCCTGCGGCGACTATCAGGACTCATTCAGGCGGCGTAGTTGACCCTGTTTCAGCTCTTAATTTATTGCATCCAGGCAAGCTGAGCGTGATCATTTGCAGCACGCCGCCATGCTTTCTGACCTCGTCGTTCAGGCTCTTCTTGCGCTGGCTGGCTGCGAACCGGAGGCCCTCTTCTGGGAACTCATGGCAAACTGCGCCGCCAGCTTCACCTGTCCCACATCCAGACCTGGGGAGGCTTTGGCACATTCGGGATCGGCTTGAACTATCTCAGGAGGAAAGCCACAGAACTTCCACCAGCTCGACCCGCATGGGTGCCGACGGCTGCATAACGAATCCAATCAGCGATGCTAATCTTGTGCACATGGCGCTTCGCGCTATGGCGGTCCACGATCGCCGCATGACCGGGATTGTACGCCGCACGCTGCGCAATCCAGAAGAGAGGACAGATTTGCCTAAGACACCTGAGGAATGGTCGGAGCAAGCGGCCTCGGAGAAGAATGCTGGAATCTTCAAGCTCTTCCTGGGGTATGCTCCAGGTGTTGGCAAGACCTACAATATGCTCAGCGAAGCCATACGCCGACATAAACGCGGCGAAGATGTCGTGGTGGGCGTCGTTGAGACGTACGGGAGAAAAGGCGTTGTCGAACTCCTTGAACAGCTTGAGAGACTTCCCAGAAAAAGGCTCGAATACAAGGGCACGATCTTTGAGGAGATGGATGTCGATGCCATTCTGGAGCGCAAGCCCCAAGTTGTTTTGGTGGACGAACTCGCACATACCAATGTCGTGGGCAGCAAACACGCGAAACGATATGAGGACGTCCTGGAGATTCTGGAAGCAAAGATCGACGTGCTTTCCACGATGAACATCGAGCACTTAGAAAGTGCCACGCCCACCGTCCAAAGCGTTACCGGGATCACGATGCGTGAAACGGTCCCCGACTGGGTGATTGAGCGCGCCAATGAAGTAGTCGTGGCTGATCTGACACCTGAGGCTCTCAAGGCACGCATGCGCCGTGGCGATATTTATCCGATTGAGCAAGCGGACAAGGCACTTTCCAACTTCTTTCGGGCTGGAAATCTCATGGCTTTGCGCGAATTGACGCTCCGTCAGGTTACTCATTCGGTAGACGAGAGTCTGGATACCTACCTGGAGCGCAAGCATATTGGCTCGAATTGGGCAGTAACGGAGCGCGTTGCGGTGTGCATCAGCTCGAATCCGGCGTCTAAACAGCTGATTGCACGGGGAGCACGAATGGCGCAGGGGCTCGACGCAGAGTTCTATGTCGTTCACGTTGAGCGGGAAAAAGGCAGACCGGAAGAGAGAAATAGCTCACTGGCAGCGAATATTCGCTTCGCAGAAGACTTGGGCGCGAAGGTCATTCACTATAAGGGCAAGAACATCGCTAAGGTCGTTGGCAAGTTTGTAAATGAGTACAAGATTACGCAGGCGATTGTAGGTCGCTCAGCGGTTCATGGATGGAGAAAATATCTGTATTTGGCATCCATCCAGCGCATGATTCAAGATGCGCCAGCGGTCGATATTCACATTGTTACGCAAGACACACACTTCGTTACTGATGCCCAACCGAAGTCGCATCCTCATTGTTGATGACAAATGAACCGGTGTCTCACTGGGGCCGCGTTCGTCTCATGGACGCTGGCACTCGGGCGCGGTGACTCTGATTTACTCCCTACTTGACTCGGTGGTCCGATATGCCTCGCGGCCAGCCTCAACCGCTGCAGCCACCCGGTTCGATTGGTCACCCACGAAGCTCCGGCCACGCTCCACATACTCACCTACCTGCTCCTTGCCCTTGTCCACCAGCGTGCCCTCATGCTCGGCGGTCTGCTTTGTACGAGTGCGCAAGTACTCCGATCCCTCGCGAGCACCATGAGCAATGTCCTCCCTGGTTTCGCGACCGCTCTTGGGGGCATAAAGAACCCCCACCAGTGCACCGATGCCGAGTCCCGCCAGCAACCATGCCAGGCCCTGTCCCTTGCTGTCCTCAGCCATGATGAAGCATCTCCTTTCGCTCAGTTCCTAGAAAGCCCAATGTCGCCAGATTCCGCGATACGCCGCAAACTACCATCCGTGTGTGCGGTCAATTCAGCGACCAAGCGAATGCTCTCGCCGGGAAGAATCCGCGGCAAATCCCATCGCTTTGGACACAACTTCAGATGCAGTCGTTGCAAAGCCAGCCCTGATCCTGCGCGCCTTCCTTACAACCGTACAAATATGCCGACGAGAGTTACGGCTGGCCTTTGACGCTGATCGAGGCGGAGCCCCTAGAGCACTTTGGATACCGGTGGCTCATTTTAGGCCCAAATCACCAAATGTGCAGGCTCCTGCACCGAGGGTCTTCCACCTCAATCTCCACCCTCCTGCACCGAGGGTCTTCCATCTCGATGGCTACGCGCTTTAGCAGTACGCCCTGGAGCAGGCCCTTGCACCGGGGGTCTTCCATCTCAATTACGACGCCCCTGAGCAGGCCCGTGCACCGAGGGTCCTCCATCGCAATGGCCGCGATCCTGCACCGAGGGTCTTCCATTTCAATCACCGAGCCGTCAGGCATGTTCTTGCGCCGGATGGCTTTGCCAGCGGACTGAAATCAGGCTGGCGCGATCTCGAGGACGCGGTCTGCCCCGTGTTGGCCGATCAGGCAGTTCACGTGCGCTGGAAACAATAGGCGGCTTCTCAGAGTTGTGCTCCGGTAATTGATCGAGCAGGACCACATTGAGCAACGACTTGTGTACCTGGATGCGGCCGTTGTAGTCGATGAAGCCAAGCTTGCGAAAGCGGTTCATGAAGAAGCTGACGCGAGATCGCGTGGTGCCGATCATCTCCGCCAGGGTTTCCTGCGTAATGGGAGGAATGAAGGTTTCCGGTTCACCCGGCCTGCCGAATTCCGCCATCAACAGCAGAATCCGCGCCAGGCGCTTTTCGCTGGAGTTGAAGAGCTGATCGACAAGATCGGCCTGGGTGCGCATGCTGCGGGCCAGCAGAAATTTGAGGAATATATCAGCAAATGCGGGTTCGTCATGCATCACGCGGATCATCTCTTCTCTTCCAATTCTGAGGGCCGCGCACTCGTATACCGCAGTGGCCGTGGACAAGCGCAGACCGGGCACCGCCGCGAGGGACTCCTCTCCAACGAAGTCGCCGGCGGAGAGAAGGGTGATTGTAGCCTCTTTGCCGTTGTGCGCAACGACGGTAAGTTTTGCTCGGCCGCTCTGAAGATAAAAGACAGAGTCTGCCGGATCTCCCTGGGCAAAGAAAGTCTGGTCCGGCTTTACGTCGATGATTCTTCGACCAAGGCCGGCGTGGGCAAGAAAAGCGGCAGGGTCGAATGTGGAGTTGTCTTTATTGATCATCAGCATGGAACCTCCTTCGAGCCTGCCCGGGAGCGCGTTACAGACTGCGGTTGGCGGATCAAAGGCCAGGGAGGAACTGCTTCAGAGGATAAGAACGGAGCACTCCGCTCAGCCTGACCGGCAACGCAGGCCCCGAGTACCTACCCCTGGGTTGAGGCCGCAACTTTCGGGACGGATCTCCCGCACTCGAGGCCTACTACACCCATGCCCATGCCCATGCCCATGCCTCGACTAGTCTCGCCCTCGCTCACAGGCATAGTATGTTCTGTTTTGCTCACATTTGAAAGATTTCGCGGGATCCGATTGGATCACATGTGGAAGAATCGCCAATGCGCTAACCGAGTACTTGGAACGCGCAATTCACGGTTCCGGGCGGATGACCGGCTACCCGGAAGTTACTGGTTGATCAATATCCCCACACCCATTTGGCGTGAATGATACTGCCGGGCACCCCTACGCGATTGTCTGGCGCCTTAACCTTGTATCGGATGGTGGCATTCCTTTGCATTGGGGTGGCGGCATAGCATTGTGCTTGGTGGCGGAATTAATTGTATTCAGCACGCTCTGGCCGCTCCCGGCGGCCTGCTCCTATTTCTTCCCGTTCAGCAACTTGTAACCCTCTTCGTCGAGC
>PKXI01000273.1 GCA_003133425.1 Acidobacteriaceae bacterium | reverse complement strand
ATAACGGTACGTGCATCCCAGTGCCCGATTCGCCGACACCCCAGATGCAAGGAAGGCAGGAGCGTGTGGCTCAGTACAAAGGAGTAGTTACGTGGTTTAACAACGCCAAAGGTTTTGGATTCATTGGACGGGAAGACGGGCCAGATGTATTCGTTCACTACTCAGCGATTCAATCGGACGGGTACAAAACGCTCAAAGAAGGTGACGAAGTCGAGTTCGACATTGTCGAGGGGCAAAAAGGTCAACAGGCGGGTGCAGTGACTTGCCTCAAGCACGCTGACCACGGGACAGCCTGACATCGTGCCGGGTAGACCTCCGCGACGACCGACTTGCCTTGCGGAACCTCCCAGCCGTCGAAAGGCCAGAAGTGGATTGGCCGCTTACAGTCTTTTCTGAGGTCTTCGGTCTTGCCTTCAGTTCCCAGTTGCTTTTGCCGTTTTTGGAAGGTACCTTTCATGGACGGCATTTAGGTACTTGAGCCCAGAGTCGCGGTCCGCTTGATATGCCAACCGCTGCTGAAAGAAGTCAAGCCGAGCTTTGCACTCTTGGATAATCTGTCCCCAAGTCTTCGCCCAAATAAAAACCTGCGTCTTGGCATCCTCATAGAGGAGTCCTGCGGGACGGTTCCGTTGATTGGCAAGCATCGAGACAGAATTGTCCATCTCGTTTGAGACTGCCCAGAAATGCCAGCGGGTTGCAGTGTCTCTGAAACGCTCGTCTCGGCATACTGCCTCTGCATAGCTCAGGATTTGGTTCTGAACTCCAAGGTCAATCTTCTGTGTTGGCCTCTTCAACTCAATCACCAAATGTTCGCGTTGAGAAGGATTTGATTGAGGGATGCTCTTCGAGAGCATCAAATCAACGATGCCAACGGAGCCGTCCTCTCTCAGAACTGAATCTTCGTTGTCTGCTGTACGCCCCAAAAGGGTGAGATGCTTTGCCAAGACTTCATCAAGGGATTGGTCATCGACAGCAATGTTGAACTGTTCCCCCAAAATCCACGTCTCGTTCGCAATTATGCGATGAAGTTGCCGCCTCTCAAGCAGCATCTTCTTTATCTCCTTGTCATAGATTAAAGTTTCGAGTCCACGCAAGAAGTCCAAGCGATTTGCAACCACCTTTGAAGCATGGATGACAGCGGACAAGGTGGTCTTCTTGAGAAGCTCAGCCAAATCTTTTTTCTTGTCGGGTGGCAGACCGAGAACATCTTCGAGAATGAGTTGAAGCTCACCGGGGTCACGCTCAAGAGCTTGCCGGAGGAGTTGCAGTGAAAGCTTCCTGCTTCTCTTCTCGGAACGCTCAAAGTCTGGCAAATACGAGTTAAGATTCAGGGCAACAACATCAAAGACCTGTCGCTCCGCAACTTCGATGACGTTCTTAGGTCCCCTTCGTACGGATAAATCCTCTCGCTCTTCCACGACTCAACCACATCTACACTCTCTTCGGCGGCACGCTTTCTAAAGTGCTCCCGAAGCTTAGTTCTGGCCGCTTCAATCAGGGTGTTCAATTCTGGGTCGATTTCCTCTAGGACAAGGCTTCCTGACGCATCTAGCTGCCTTACTAGAGGTGACTTCAAGTAGGCGGTGAAGTCGAAGCGGGGAGCCTGAATTCCTGCTGCGACACGGTGCAGAGCGACACCGGAATCATCGCAAAGAAACAACGCTCTGTCAGTGCTGCGGTTCCATTCAATGACAGTGAGCGAGGCCGTTGTGCTTCCACCAGTCGGAAATTCCACAATGCCCAATTCGTATGTAGCCGTATTCCTGAACAGCGCCGTTGGGTCGATTCGTTCGCCGTCATACACTAGCTTCACGTCTGGATATTGCAGCAGGTACAGTGCGAACTCTTCAGCAATCTCGTGAAGAGCATCCTCACCCATTAGGGAGGGGAAGTTCTTTGCGAGGGCAATATCAACCTCCGTACCACTCTTGCTCAGGTTGGCTTCCTTGGGGTCGGAGATGTTGAAGGTGCCGATGTTCGAAGATGAGCCGGAGATTTCGTATTCAGAGAAGTGGCTGTTCGCGCCGTAACGAGTACTCCAAATGACGGACGTTCCTATTGCGAAAACCTTGAATCGCCCTTTACCAAGTTGCCCGTGCAGTATTCGCCCTTTTTTCCGAGTCCTCTGGGCTGTCCTCTTCCAAGAGCCGCCTAACTTTTGGAACGCTGATTCCGCTTCTTCATAGGGAAGGCCATTACCATCATCTCGCACGATGACTCCAGTCAAGCCCTCTAGGTCATTCTTGCGAAAAACGACGTGAACTTCATCGGCATCGGCGTCCAGTCCGTTCCAGATAAGCTCGGAAATCGCGGTCAGTGGCTGTCTGACTCTCGCGAGGCTCTGGAGATGGTCGGCCTGAACCTCAACGGTGACTGTTTTCATCTGTCTCTCTCAAATCCTCCGTGCGTCTGCATCCATTCAGCAATCCGCTGCTTGTCTGCTCGTCTGCCGTATCGTCCGCACCTTCGCCATCACCTTTCGTGCAGCTTTTCCGGCACTTTACTGAACACCCGATTGTAAATCTCATGGGCGAGGTCAACCGATTCCTCGATGGCCTTGCCGGTCGGCACCACCCGCACGTTCACCTGCCGCTCACGAGCCAGCCGAATCCCGGCAATGAGGCACGCACCGAGGTAGACCATCCCTTTGTTGACTCGGGGCATACCGGCGTCAGGGTCGAACATCACCTGCCTCCGACCCGTTGCTGACGGGTGACGAGTTGCTCGGCTCCTTGTCTGATGCCGCCCTTGATGGGAGCCAAGAACGGCATCCTGCGATAGCAACCGGACTGACGATTCTGGACGCCACCGACGCCAACTGAATTTTTCATATCTATAGTGCCGCTCGGAGTGATTTTTCGCGACAAGCTAAAAAATATCTTTGTGGTTGCCCGTGAGGAGCCAACAAGCTTCACCAGAAACCGCTCCGTTCGAGTCTGGATTCTCGGAGTCGCTGGTTCAGGTAGCCAGCATTTACAGCCGATACTCTTTATCGGCCTCCAGTTCGCTGCTGCCGGGTGACAAGTTGGTCAGGTCGTCCGAGGAAGACTTCCGATGGAAGGTACCGGCGCAACTCGCCGCACAGGGGGGCACTCGACGTTGATGGACTGAAAGGGGAATTCATCCCGCCCAGACGGCACGTCGCGACGGCATTGCTTGCAGGTGACCACGAAGGTTTTGCGACCTGAGGGGGTCGGGAACATGAATGCATGGTAGGAGAATGTAAAGCGAAAGTCCAGACCGCAAGGTTTGCGGACGGGAAGACTGCGTAAATCTATGCGTAAAGGAATTTCAGAAAACTGGATGGGATTACGGGCTTAGAGTCATCGAGCCGTATGTGAGGTCGGCTCAACCCATTGAAACCAAACGGAATTTTGGTTGCGGGGGCTGGATTTGAACCAGCGACCTTTGGGTTATGAGAACAATAAACAACGTAATATCAACGACTTACGCGGAACGGCTGGCAGCCTAAAGTACTGAAAAGAAACAATGGGGAATATTGAGGGATTGGTACGGTGGGGAGATTGTGGGGTTGAGATCGGCTGATTCCCATTCCGCTTTGGGGCACCTGGGACACCGAAGAATTACCGAATGCTCGCAGAAAGTCAAAGCCCTTTGAATGCAAATGTCAGCTAAGTGCCCGGCCGTTCAGAGTCGCCGTTCGGAATGAAACCTCTCGCGACCGTCGATTGGCTGATCACAAGGGGAGGCCGGACCTCTTCCCGCACGCCAGTTCGGGGTATCAACCTCAAATAAATTTCGCCTGGTTGTCGCGAAAAGGCATCGTCCTTGCCCACTATTTGTATGGAGTAGTTTGAGGATTCACCAAGCTTCGACCGTCATTTTGGGAACGATGAATCCGTCGCGCCCCGGCTTCCCCACACTCAATCGCCCCGAGACGCCAGTACCGGTCGCAAAAGTAACCGGGACGTACGAGGTGGTACGAACCCCGCGCGGAGGTTTTGGACTAGGCTGCCGGTGGCGTTACGGCCGCGCTCCAACTCATGTGTGATCGTTTCGCCGTTTATCTCACAGGTCGACAAAGCGCTCACAATCCGGGATCGATCTTGTTTTCTCCAGTAAGAGGCCGGTGGTCACCGAAGCCGGAGCAGGCCGCCCCCTGGTTGTCGAAGCGGAATAGTTGCCGCTGATCGCGGGCGAGGAGGTTTCGGCGATCCGGTTAGAACGGGGAGGACGTTTGGTCTTGATCATAGATATTGGTCAAAGGGGCCGGATCGAAGCGCCGACGCCGGCCTTTTCAGGGCGTTAATAAGCAGTACTTGCAACTATTTACACGACCTGGAGGGACGCAAAAAACGCCGAAATACGTGTAAGACGGGATGCCTGATTGGATGAAGAGACAGAAACGAGGGAAACGGAAGGGACGATAGCCTGATGGATCAAAGCCTTGCGCTGAAAATGTTGGACGTTATCGAGAAATTGAACGTCGAGAATCTAGCTCTCCGAGCGATCCTACTAACTGCGACCCGCGGCGCGAGTACACTGCGGATAGATGCTCTTGTGAAAGAGGCGATTGCGGACCCAGCAGTTCGGGATACGATTCAGGCACAATGGTCATCGACCACTCCACCACTACTGGAAAGCCCGGCCTAAAGTAGCGCTACACTAGCAATCTCCGCTGTAATAATTGCTTGGCAGGCCAATGTTACGGTCGGATCTGGTGGGACTAGCAAGCAGGTCGCTTTGAAGCCGCTCTATATAAGGTGAGGATATCTTGAACTGTTGCAGGAAGGAGACACTTTGAACACTGGCGCGGATGTCATGCTGCAGACGCTGCTTGTGAACGGGATCGACACCTGCTTCATGAATCCGGGAACCTCGGAGATGCACTTTGTCGCGGCGCTCGACCGAGTCCGCGAGATGCGCGGCATCCTGTGTCTCTTTGAAGGGGTGTGTTCGGGAGCCGCGGATGGCTACGCGCGGGCTTTGGGCAAGCCCGCGGCAACGCTGCTGCACCTGGGTCCGGGACTGGGCAATGCGCTGGCAAATTTCCATAACGCCCGCAAGGCACGCTCGCCTGTGGTGAGCATCGTCGGCGAACATTCGCTCCCGCATCTGCTGCACGACGCCCCTCTCAGCGCAAGTATTGAGACGTTTGCCCGCACGGTGTCGGAGCGAGTGAGGACTTGCAGGAATCCAAGCGAACTTGGGGCAGATGTCTCGTCTGCGGTCGCGGATTCGATCCAACCGCCGGGCCAAGTCGCGATGCTTATCGTGCCGGCGGATCTTTCCTGGTCGGCCGCAGAGGGCGTTGGACCGGCGATTGCGAAACCAGGCCGGCGGGTACCGTCAAGCGACGCGATACAGCGGATTGCGGATCTGATGCGCAATCCTCGTACCGCACTGCTGCTGGGTGGATCAGCTTTGAGTCCACGCGGTCTGTGGGCTGCGGCTCGGCTCTCCGCCGCCACTGGAGTGCGGATCCACATGGCCAGAAACGTCGCCAGGATTTGGTCGGGACGTGGGCGCTTCCAGCCCAGCCAGATTCCATATTTTCCTGAGCCCGCCCTCGAGATGCTGCGCGATCTGGAAAACCTGATTCTTGTGGAGGCTAAGGCTCCGGTCTCGTTCTTCGGCTATCCGGGGATCCCGGGATTGCTGGCTCCGGAAGCCTGCACGATCTCGATGCTAGCCGATCTCGATGAAGATGGTCCGGCTGCGCTGGAGGCTGTGGCTGAGGAGTGCAGCGCGGCCAGCGCTTTGCCAGTCTTTACGACCGATCCGATTTTCGCGCCGAATGACGGGCCGCTGACGCTGGATAGCATCGGCCGCGTGATCGCCACCTACCTTCCAGAGAATGCCCTAATTGCTGAAGAGATGGTTTCCTCGAGCGAACCTGTGCTGGCGCATCTGGCTAACGCCGCACCGCACGAGCGGATGCCGGTAACGGGGGGCTCAATCGGGCAGGCCCTGCCGGTTGCGGTGGGGGCAGCCGTGGCCTGTCCGGACCAGAAGGTTCTTGCCCTCGAAGCCGATGGCAGTGGCATGTACACGCTTCAAGCGCTGTGGACGATGGCGCGCGAGAATCTAGATGTCCTGACTGTGATCTTCGCCAATCGTCGTTACCGAATTCTTGATGTCGAGTTGCGGAGGACTGGAGCGAAAGGGTTCGGAGAAATTGCTAACAACATGATCGACATCGGGCGGCCGAATCTGGATTGGGTTAGCTTAGCCCAGGGTATGGGTGTTGCGGCCACGCAGGCGACCACCACCGCCGAATTCCAATCGCAATTCCGCGACGCGGTTCGAGAGCGCGGACCGAGGCTGATTGAAGCATTGATAGAATAGTCGATCCTGAAAAACCAACAAAACCCTTATAAATCCTGATGAAATGCGGTGTTGGGTGGTCTAGAATTTCCCTGAAGGCGTAGCAAATACTCTGGAAACTGGGGAAAAACGATGCTACCCAAGCGCGAGCCGGAGCAGCCACAGCGGGAGTTGTTTCAGATAGATTTGGAGCAGTTGATCGACCTGAGCCATCCCCTGGTTCGTCTCGGTCTTTGCATCGACTGGCGGTCGTTCGAACAGACTCTGGGCAGCACCTATCATCCCCGTCAAGGCGCGCCAGGCATCTCGACACGTCTGATGGTGGCTCTGCATTATCTGAAGTATCAGCACGATCTGAGCGATGAAGACGTGGTTGCCGCGTGGGTTGAAAATCCCTACTGGCAGCACTTCAGCGGCATGAAGCACTTTCAGCATCACAAGCCGATTGATCCATCGAGCATGACGCGCTGGCGCAAGCGGCTTGGCGATGCCGGAGCCGAGCAGATGCTGCGCGCCACGATTGAAGCGGGCGTCGAGATGCGCGTGATTCGTCCTGCTGAGTTGAAGCGCATCAACGTGGACACGACGGTGCAGACCAAGGCCATTCGTTTTCCCACCGATGCGCGGCTCTATCAGCGCATGCGTGAGCGGCTGGTGAACGCAGCGCGTGCAGAGGGCTTGACCATCAAGCAGAGTTACGAGCATGTTGGTCGTCGCCTGTTGATGCAGTCCAGCCGCTATGCCCATGCCCGTCAGATGAAACGCGCACGCGCTTGCACACGCAAGCTGAAAACGCAGTTGGGGCGCGTCATTCGAGAGGTCGAGCGCCAGGCAGCAGAACCATCCATGAAACTCGACAAGTTACTTCAGACAGCGCATCGAATCTACGCACAACAGAAGCATGACAAGAACAAGATCTACAGTGTGCATGAGACTGAAGTGCAGTGCATCGCCAAGGGCAAGGCGGGCAAGCAGTATGAGTTCGGCAACAAGGTAAGTGTCGCGGTGAGCAGTCGTGGTGGATGGTTCGTCGGCGCGAAGAGCTTCACTGGAAATCCCTATGATGGCCACACGCTGGCTGCGCAGATGAAGCAAGTTGAGAGCTTGATCGCCAACAAGGTCAGCGAAGCGCATGTGGACATGGGCTATCGGGGCCACGACTACGATGGCGCTGTAACAGTGCATGTCGATAAGCGGCGAAGAGGCCGGACTCCACGAGCGCTATGGCGATGGATGAAACGCCGTGCCGCGGTCGAACCGAGCATCGGACATCTGAAGAGCGAACACCGGTTGGAACGTAATCGGCTGAAGGGCGCTGCCGGAAATGCGATCAACGCAATCCTGGCAGCCGCCGCGATGAACTTCCAGAAGCTGATCAGGGCTTTTTGGCGCATTTTTCTGTTATGCCTGATGAACACATGCAACGGGCTGCTCACCCTGCAAGGCCCGCAAGCCCGCAATACTCAACTTCAATCTGCCTGAAATCGAGTTTTTCAGGATCGTCTACGCTAAGCCGCTCTTCGGCGGACCTGAACATGTCCTGCGCTATCTCGGCCGATACACACACCGCATCGCCATCTCCAACCATCGTCTGATCGCATTCGACGGAGAACACGTCACCTTCCGCTGGAAAGATTATGCCCATGGCGGCAAGAAGCGCACCATGACGCTCGAAGCCCCAGAGTTCATGCGCCGATTCTTCCTCCACGTGCTGCCCAAGGGGTTCGTGCGCATACGCCACTTCGGGCTGCTGACCAACCGCTACCGAACTGTGTGCCTGCCGCTGGCTCGCAAGCTCCTGGCATTAGATGGCCGCGATCCACTCCCGGTACCGGAACCCACGGTTGCCGATACTCCGCTCTGGCACTGTCCTAAATGTGGCGGTCCCATGCGCGTCGCACGAAGATTCACCGCTGCGGAGTTAGCCTTCACCAGGAATCTCGATTCATCATGATGCTGCGCTCCAACCCGGATCAGCGACTTGCTTCATGCACGCCATCGCACCTGTGTGTTCAGCCAGTTGCATACGGTCATTCCATCGCCCTTGTTCATCTATGTAGACTGCTCAACAAACGACAACTTGCTTACAAACAGACCAGCTTCCATCACCATCGGCTCCGATTCAGGCCCCAAAAGCTCTTCCGCCGGTCCCGGAACACTATTCAATATCCATAAGTCCATGCCAGATCACCGCGTCCGCGGTAAACACCTGCGGCTTCCTTCTCCCCTCCAAATCGAAAGCGCCTCGACTCGAACTACACGCCACCCCTATGCCTCATGCGCGAGGCGCTTCCGATCTTGGATAGCGGTTATCCGCCCGGAACCCAGCATTCAGCCCAAATGGCTGGATAAGCGCATCGGCGACATTTGACATTGAATGACCCTATTTCATTCTCCGAATCACACGTCTCACCTAGATTGGAGCTGGCGTTTGCTCCCGGCTCGAAACATGGTGCGATTCCTTAGGTGGAAGCAGGCGTGTCGAATTCAGGATGAAAGTCAGCTCGGATGCAACGTGAATGAATGCGGCCAGCAGCGGGTTGAGATAACCGGCCGCGGCAAGGCCGATGCCGATGGTATCGACGATCAGCGTGCCGTAGAAATTCTGCAGAATGATGCCGCGGCAGCTTCTTGCCACGCGAACGGTTTCAACGAACTTCATGAGGTCGTTGCCGATCAACACCACATCTGCACTTTCGCGGGCGACATCCGTTCCCGCACCCATGGCTACGCCAACCGTGGCTTCGCTCAGCGCGGGTGCGTCGTTGATGCCGTCACCGAGCATGGCTACCACTCGCCCTTCCCGCACCTGTTCCGCGATGAAACTGGTTTTTTGCTCGGGAAGAAGCTCGGCGTGAACATTGCGGATGCCGAGTTCGCGGGCTATCGCTTGCGCTGTCCGCCTGGTATCTCCGGTCAGCAAGACGACCTCGATCTTCATTTTCTGGAGGGCCTTGACCGCGGAGGAAGATCCTGGCCGCAACTGGTCCGCGACGACGACCGATCCAATGTAGTTTCCGTTGCATGCAACAAAAATCTCCGTGCCCTCAGCGGCGGCTCGCTCGGGCAGCGTCAGCCCCAGTTCTACGAAGAGGGGTCGATTGCCGGCAACAGTTTCCTCGCAGTCCACCTCCGCCAGCACTCCCCGTCCAATCCGGTATTCGAAATGAGCCGGTTGGAAGACAGGAATGTTCCGCTGCTCCGCAAGGCGAACGATCGCACGACCCAGTGGGTGCTCCGAACTGCTCTCGGCACTGGCCGCCGCTTGAAGGAGTACGCGCTCGCTTACGCCCGGTGCGGGATTGACTTCCGTGACCAGCGGCATGCCGAATGTGAGGGTTCCCGTCTTGTCGAGGAAGACAGTATTCAGTTGCCCCAGCGCCTCGAGGTAGATTCCGCCCTTGATGATGGAGCCATGCCGGGCAGCGCGTCCGATAGCTCCAAGGATCGCCAGCGGGGTGCCTGCGGCGATTCCGCAGGCTCCGGCAACGATGATGACCGAAATCGTAGAGCGGATATTGTGGGTGATCAGAAACGTGAGTACCGCGGCGCCCAACGCGAAGTAGACCAGGTATCCCGCCAGGCGGTCGGCCATCTTCTGAATGGGCGCTCGGGAATGCTCTGCTTTCTCGACGGCTTCAATGATCTTGCCGAATGTGGTTTCCTTGCCAAGGCGGTCAGCGCGAACCTGAAGGCTGCCCGCCTGGTTGATCGTGCCTGCGTACACCTCCATGCCCGCGGTCTTCTCGCTCGGCATTGGCTCGCCAGTAATGGCAGCTTCTTCCACGAATGAGTGACCGGTTACAACCAGGCCATCCACGGGGATCCTGCTGCCGGGTCGAATGACAACGATCTCGCCGGGAAGGATGGATTGGGTGGGCACATCGACAATCTGGCCCTCTCGAAGCACGCTGGCCACCTGGGGCAGGAAGTCCAGCATGTCCTGGATGGCGCGCCGGCCCCGTCCGACGGTCAGCCCCTCAAGTATCTCTGCTGCCAGAACAAATGCGGTGATGACCAAGGCTGTAAAGAACTCGCCGATTGCCAGTGCTGAGACGAGGGCTATGGTCATCGACAATTCCATCGTCATCCGGCGCTCGACGATGTTCTCAAACGCCTCCTTGAAGATTGGATAGCCGCCAATCAACGTCGCTGCCAGTCCGATCACGCTGGCGCGATGGAATGGCTCCCAGAGATGAAACCAGACAGCCGCCGCTGCCAGCGCAACGAACACAACACGGAGCACCTCGATCAGTTCGAAAGCGTGCTCATGGTCGTGCTCATTCTCGTGTTCGTGCCCTTGATCGCGGTTGCCGCTTTCGTGGTGCTGCTGTCGGGGATGGTTCGCCTGCAACTTGTGCTCGAGGAGGTGGGGCGCGTTTTCGTGAGTGACGGTCATGACCTCTCCTGACTTTTCAGTTGAAATAGCGCTTCACCACGGCAATCAGTTCGTCCGCCGCCTCAAGTTGCGAGGGAAGAGTCCTTTGGCCTGGGGCAAGAACGTGGAACTTCAGATGGCCCTCGATCAACTCCGCCATCAACCCGTTCAGCGCGCCACGGCATGAGGCCACCAGTTGCAGGATCTCCTCGCACTCTCCATCTCCTTCGAGCACCCGTTCGATGGCCTCGACCTGGCCTTTGATCCGCCGGACCCGAGAGAGCATTTTCACCTTGTTCTTCGTTGTATGAGACAAATTTGTCCTCCACTGGAAATAATATACTCCCCTAGACTATATTTAAAACTCGATCTGGAGCGAAACCATGCCAGAAACAAAACGCCGCGTGATCGGGCAGCTGATAGTCTGCCGGGGATGTTGCTGCGGAGCCACCCAAAAGGGTCGGCCCGCTGTTCCAGCAGAATGGCTAAAGGACGAGTGGCGCAAACGCGGACTTCTGAAGCGGTTTCAACTCACGGTAAGCGGATGCGTCGGCCCTTGCGATATTCCCAATGTTGTGGTGGTTAACTCCGAAAAAGGCTCTCAGTGGTTGGGTAACATAAGTGACTTCAATCAGTATCGTTCGTTGGTTGAATGGGCAGTTCGTTGCGTGGAAGGCGGACATTTGCTGGAGTTACCGCACGAGTTCAAAGACCATCTGACGGAACCGTGGCATTAATTCCGGTTCGGGGAAGGACCATGTCGTGCGAGTGATCAACTTCGACAAAGGTAGCAAGCGGCGGCTGCGACAGATCCGATGGAAATACTTCGAAGTCGTTAGTCTGGGCCTGCTCTTTCTAGTTATGATGATCACTATTGCTTTGGCCCTAGTCTGGTTGGTGTCTCATGATTCAAACGAGCCCCGGACTCCCTATCTTCAAGACAAGCGCTAGCGCCATTCTTTCGGAGTCGAAGTCACCATCTGATTAGCGTGAATCAAGTAGCAGATCCCAATACCATTCATCCATGGATTCACTCCAATGGACATCAAGTTCGACAGATCAGGCAGCGCTGCCAGCACTTTTGGGAACGGATAGCATCTAAATCCTCAGGCGGTAAACGAGGAGTATCGACTAATGGCCCCGTTTGCCTTATGGCCAACTGAAATCGTGGGGCTAAGCTTGGACAATCTCTGTTGTCTTTGGAACTTGCGCCAAACCTTGATCGTGGAAGCCTCCCGAGTTCTAATCGGGATTGGCACGCTGACTGGAGAGGTCCGGGTCTTTCCGTTTGCCCCAATTCTGTGTACTATCTTGTTCAGGATGTTGCATTGACAGCAATTCTGACACACCTACGAAGCGAGCGCGGCCCAAAGCCAAGTGCTTTGCAACTAGCGATTGTAGTGTGCCTGGTTTTGCTAATGCTGATGGGGCTAGTCCATGCAGCGGATGCGCATTCGACCGCCAGCGATGCCGACCGTTGCCCACTGTGCATCATGATGCGCTCTGTGGCACCCTTCTTGGTCCTCGCGGCGACGGTTGTCCTGATCAGGATTGGGACCCCAGCGCCGAAACTGCTTGAAGTCCGCACGATTGTCAGATACTGGCATCCCACCCTCTTTACCCGCCCCCCTCCAGCCGGCTGCTAGGGCGTCTCTCCGATCTCCCAATTCTGCATGGTTTGCGCAGCGTCTCGTCCTCCCAAAAGGGCGGGTGAACCTGTCGCGGTTTACAACCTGCAGGCCTGATGGAATTTCAGAGGGTGCCCCCACCAATGCACTGAAGATGCCGCGGTGGCGTAATCCGCGGTTTTCCTTCCGCATTTTTCAGCCAATATCAGGAGGCTTCCCCATGCCGATCATTCGCGGCACGATTTATCGCATTCTTCCCTTTGTCGTATTGATCTTCGCAACGCTTTCCGCGCCAGCGCAAAGCGGCAACGCCGGCGTCGTGCGCGGCACCGTCACCGACCCGAGCGGCGCCGTAATTCCCAACGCCGTGGTCCACTTGACCAACCAGGTGAGCGGATTCGACCGAACTGCTGCTACCAATTCACAAGGCGAGTTCGAATTCTCAAACGTCCCCTTCAACACATACCGCATCAGAATCTCTGCCGATGGCTTTGCTCCGCTGAGCCAGACGTTCGGTATTCAATCAGTAGTCGGAACCAGTCTCAAACTCGTGCTCCAGATTGCCGGCGCATCCCAGACTGTGACGGTGGAGTCAACAGGCGACCTGGTCGAAACCGACCCCACGTTCCACACCGATGTTGACCGCGATATGTTCATCAAAGTTCCCATGGAGAGCCAGTCATCCACGCTGAGCTCGTTGGTCACCGAGACCACGCCCGGTGTCGCAGCCGACTCGAACGGCCTTTTTCATGGCCTTGGCGATCACGCCTCCAACTCGTTTTCCGTTGATGGCCAATCGATCACCGACCAGCAAAGCAAGGTCTTCTCCAACCAGCTGCCATCCAACTCTATTCAATCGATTCAGGTCATCTCCGGTGCGCCGCCGGCAGAGTACGGGGACAAGACCAGCCTCGTGATTGTGGCCACCACGCGTTCCGGCCAGGGGGTTACCAAGCCCACCGGCAGCATTAGCAGTTCGTACGGCGCATTCGGGTCGGGGACGGGCGCGGTCGATCTATCCTATGGCGGTAAGAAATGGGGCAACTTTATCGAGGTTGACGGCCTCAACACCGGGCGCTTTCTCGATCCGCCGGAGTTCACGGTCTTTCACGACAAGGGCAACGAGCAGAACATATTTGACCGCGTGGACTACAACTTCACACCGATGGACTCGATTCACCTTGATCTGAACTACAGCCGCTCCTGGTTTCAGACCCCAAACACTTACGATAACTTGAACGTGCAGAACGTGATCAGTGGCGGCACCTCTGCGAACCCCGCCTTTGGGACCATCGGCAACACCGACCAGCACTCCAAGATCGGGACCTTCAATATCTCACCGACCTACACGCGGATCATCGGCAACTACATGGTCTTAAACCTAGGCGCGTTCGTCAGGCGGGACAACTACAGCTACTATCCCAGCCACAATCCGCTGGCCGACCTGGGGCCAATCCAAACCTCATCCATCTCCCAAAACCGCACCCTCACGAACACCGCGGGCCACTCCGATTTCTCCTACGTCAAGGGAATCCACAACATCAAGATCGGCGCGCAGTACGGACAAACCTTCCTCCGCGAGCACGATAACCTGGGTGTTGTCGATTCCACCTATAACTCACCTTGCGTTGACTTGAGCGGCAACCCCTTGCCGGGATACTCGAATCCATCGCAATGCCCTGGCGGCGCGGCGGGCCAGAATCCCAATTACCTCACCGTCCTGGCGCCCTACGACTTTACGCGTGGCGGCAGTTACTACAAGTACTTCGGCCACACGGATATTAAGCAACTCGCGCTCTACGCCCAGGACGAGATCAAGGCCGGCAACTGGGAGTTCAACCTCGGCCTTCGCGAGGACCTATACAACGGCCTCACGGGTGCTAACCAGGCGCAGCCGCGAGTTGGCATTTCCTACAACGTCAAGCCGTCGTCTACCGTATTGCGCATCTCCTATGCGCGCACCTTGGAGACGCCGTTCAATGAGAACCTTGTACTATCCAGTACGGGATGCTCGAACGACGTTCTGTCGCCACTGCTCAATTGCACACCGGGCTCATCGGGCACGCTCGACCCCGGCTATCGCAACGAGTTCCATGCCGGTTTTCAGCAGGCCATCGGCAAGTGGGCTATGGTCAGCGGCGAATACATCTGGAAGTACACACACAATGCCTTCGACTTCGGCGTCCTGGGCAACACCCCAATCTTCTTCCCGATTGATTGGCATAACTCGAAGATTCCGGGCTATGCACTGCACGCTGACATACCAGAGATCCACAACTTCAGCGCCTATTTCGTCGCGTCTTCAGTGGCTGCGCGCTTTTTCCCGCCGCAGTCCGCCGGAGCGGGAGCCGCCCCCCAAACCGGTGGCCAACCCTTCCGCATCGATCACGACGAGAAGTTCAACC
>PKXI01000240.1 GCA_003133425.1 Acidobacteriaceae bacterium | reverse complement strand
TATTATGCGAGACTCAGTAGGACAGGCTGCGGAAGCTAAAAGCCGGCACCGGCAGGCTGGAGGCTGCTGTTTCGTCGGTTAAACTGGAAGAGCGATGCTCGATCTGGGATTTGTCAGGGCCAACCTGGAAGTTGTTGAAGGAAAACTGCGCGCGCGCGGGGCTGACCCTGCGGCTTTGCTGGGTGATTTTCGCGCCCTCGACCAGAGCCGGCGCGAGGCGATCACCACGTCTGAACGGCTGAAGGCTCGCCGCAACGAGCTGAGCCAGCGGGTTGGCGTGCTGAAAAAGGCCGGGCCCGCTTCGAGTGACGCCGCCTCTGCGCTTATGGATGAGACGCGTGCTCTGAAGGACGAGCTCGACGAGCTGGATAAGGCGGCGGCTTCGCTGGACGAGCAGTTGCGGCTTTCGCTGGCGAGCATTCCCAACCTCACGCGGGACGAAGTTCCCAACGGAACATCAGAGGCCGACAACGTTACGGTGAAGACCTGGGGCGAGAAGCCGGTGCTGAATTTTGCTGCCAAACCTCACTGGGAGATCGGCGAGGCGCTGGGGATTCTCGACCTGGAACGGGCGGCCAAGCTGAGCGGGGCGCGGTTTGCGGTTTATATGGGCGCGGGCGCGCGGCTGGAGCGGGCACTGATCGGCTTTATGCTCGACCTGCATACGCAGAAGCACGGGTACACAGAGGTGCTGCCGCCGTTCATGGTGAACAGCAAGTCGCTGTTCGGCACGGGGCAGTTGCCCAAGTTTGCCGAGGACCTTTTCCGCTGTTCCGACGCGGACGCAGAGGCGGTTGCCCGCGGTGAGTTCAAGGACAACGACCACTGGCTGATTCCGACGGCCGAGGTGCCGGTTACCAATCTTTACCGCGACGAGATTCTGGACGAGGCGCGGCTGCCGATTTGCCTGACGGCATACACGCCGTGTTTTCGCGCAGAAGCAGGAGCCGCGGGCAAGGATACGCGCGGCATTATCCGTCAGCACCAGTTTCAGAAGGTGGAGCTGGTGAAGTTTACGCGGCCCGAGGAATCGGACGCCGAACACGAGAAATTGACGCGCGATGCAGAGGAGATTCTGGAAGCGCTGAAGCTGCCTTACCGGCGCGTGCTGTTGTGTGCGGGCGATACGGGGTTCTCTTCCGCCAAGACATTTGACCTGGAAGTTTGGCTGCCAGGGCAGCAGCTTTACCGGGAGATTTCTTCCTGTTCGAATTTTGAAGGCTTTCAGGCGCGGCGGGCCAACATTCGCTACCGGGCGGCGGCGGGCCAGGGAGCCAAAGCCAAGCCGGAGTTTGTGCACACACTGAACGGCAGCGGACTGGCCGTGGGCCGCACCTGGCTGGCGATTCTTGAGAACTACCAGCAAGCCGACGGCACAGTACTGATTCCTGAAGTCCTGCGGCCTTACATGGGCGGGCTGGACAGGATTGTGGCCCGGTAGTTTTTTATGAATGAGGATTTGTGATGGAACCAATAAGAGATGGCGAGCTCTTTCCAGAGCCAAAGCGCGGGATCAGTGAGATTCTGAAGAGCTATTTTTACTGGACTTATCCGCGAGGATGCTTTCACTACGACGTGATGGTTACGCTGATTCTGCTGTTCATTTTTATAACGCCGCAGCTGTGGAATTATGGCGACAAACCGTCCTCGAGTGCCGGCCTTTTGCATCCCATCCAACTGACGGGCGATGGCAGCCGGGGAATGATTGTTACGGTACAGGCATCGGATGTGGACGTGCCCGAATTCGCAACTGACTCTGTGGTGAAAAAAGCTCTGCGCCAGGCGATTCTGCCGGTGACCGGCGATGCCGTGGTCGTGGAGCGTTGGGAGACGGTCACCGATTCCCAGGGAAATCTTGCCTGGAAGATCTGGGCGCACCGGTAAACCTCTCTCTTTTGGTGCTTCAACGGGCGCGCCGGCGCGCCAAACAGGATAGGGAGAACTATGTACCTGCATCATTTTTCAGAAATGGCCAAGTTGACGTTCGTTCAAAATTCGCAGGGGCTGAAGCCCCGCATTCTCGGGCTGTTTTCGGCACGAGTGAAGTCGCGCCCGGATGCAAAGCAGCATTTGAGACACGCGCGAAGGAAGCTGGTTTTTGCCGCGTCGATGATGCTCGTCCTGCTTCCGGTGCGTGCGGCCTTTGCCGCGGACGATCTGGATAAGGTTTTGCGCAGGCTGGATACCGCGTCCGCCAATTTCCACACCACCTCGGCAGATTTTGAGTTCGACACGGTGACTACGCAGCCAATCTACGACAAGGATGTGCAGAAGGGCACGGCTTACTACAAGCGCGAAGGCCAAACGTTCCAGATGGCGGCGCACATCGGCGATGTGAATGGCAGGCCGGTGCCGAAGGTTGTAGTACTGTCCGGCGGGGCTATCAAGCTTTACGAAAAGCTGGTGAACCAGGTAACGACTCTCACCAAGTTCAGCCAATACCAAAGCTGGTTCATGCTGGGCTTTGGCGCCAGCGGCAAGGAACTGGAAGAGAAGTGGAACATCAAGTACCTTGGCCCGGAAAAGATGGACGGCGTGACGACTGAAAAGCTGGAGATGGTGGCCAAGGACCCGACGGTGAGGAAGAATATTCCCAAAGTCACGTTGTGGATGGATGCCGACCGCGGCGTAAGCATCCAGCAGGTTTTCGACCAGGGCCAGGGGCAATCGAGGACCTGCCATTACACCAATATCAAGTTGAATCAGGCGCTGGTTGCCGATGCTTTTACCTTCAAGACCGATAAGCAGACGCGGTTCATCACCCAGTAGAGCGCGATTCCGCCGAGCGCAAACAGCATGGGGAACCACTCCAGCGTATAGCGTGCTTCGGGCGCTTCTACGGTGAGCAACATTGCGCTGCGCAGGACCATGTAAGCCAGCATGGCCTTCCAGAAACGCGGCCGGAGCATGAGTCCAATTGCGGCGAGCGCCAGGTAGAGCAGATTCAGCGCTGCGTAGGCCAGGCTGAAGCGGGTCTCCGCGCGGTGATGCGAATAAACCCACCAATCCAGGTCGATGTCCAGATTTTCAACGCGCGGGCGCAGACCCATGTCGACGACTCGACCCAGCGGCAACCAGACGTAGTACCGGAGGGGATGGGCGGCGACGCGCTCCTGCGCCAGCGCGGCAAAGCGGGCATCGATTTCGGGTGTGAGGTTCTGACCGCTTTTGTTGTAGTCGTCGGCCAGAGCGGCGGTTTCGGCGTATTGTGCCGGCGAGTCGAAGGCCCGGCTGGGAAGTTTTTTCAGATTCAGCGGCCCGTCGGGCACGTTCCAGTAGGTGTCATAGGTGGAGACGAAATCCAGGCACCAGGTTTTGACCCAGCGCTCCCAACCGGGATTTGTATCCTCTCCGGGATCGTTTGCCAGACGCGGGGCCAGGGGCTCGAAGACATGGAAGACCTGCCAGTTCCGCCACGTCCATGCGGCAAACGGAGCGAGCGCGAGCAGGACGCAGACCAGGCTCATGCGGACGAGCCTTTTGAGCGGCATAGCGTTTGGGGTGTCCTGTTGCCGAATCTGAATCAAGAGCGCCGGAGCCAGGGCAACTGCCACAAGCGCGCCATCAGGACGAAGCAGGGCAGCAAAGGTGACGGCAAACGTGAAGCAGAGCGCACTGCCCCACCGCGGCCGGTCGTGGAAGCGCGCCATGGCCCAGAGCGCCAGGGCGAGCGCGAAGAGCGTGGGAGCCTCAGTGAGCGGAACCACCGCATAGGAGGCAGTAAAGGGACAAAGCGCCGCCAGCCAAAGCGTTGCCAGCCGCGCGCCGGATTTGAGTTTCGGCGGCGCAATCCGGCCGGCAAACTCTGCCAACAACAGGCAACCCAACAGTTCCAGCGCAATTTGGAGGAGAGCCACGGCGAAGTAGTTCTCCATTCCAAAGAGCTTGAAGCTGAGCGCGAGAAAGATCGGATAGCCCGGCAGCCTGATCAGGGTTGGAACCGGCGCCCCGCCAGTCCAAGTCAACTCATAATGGCAATACAGCATGGTTTTGGCGAGCCCACCGTAGACGAGCGCGTCCCCATTCACCACGAAGAGACGTTTCAACATCCACAGTCGCAGGACCAGGCCCGCCGCAAGCGCCGGAGCCAGAGCGAGCACCGAGGCGAAGGCGGCATGCGCCGGTCCGCCGGAACTGGAGGGCATCCGGCGGTGTGGAGTCAATTGACTCTGGGGAGTGGCTTCCATACGATTCGTAATGTATAGCGTATTCCATCACAGGGGATTTTGCTCGTTGGTACATAAAACCGAATATGCCTGATCGACAAATATTTTTCGACCCGCAACGCAGGCGCTGGAAGCGTCTGCGACGCATTTTCGATGCCACAGCCGTGATTTCCACGCTGGTGCTCGCCGGTTTTATTTTCAACGTAATTCGCAATCAGCAGCTTCCCGAGTTGCTGCTGCCGGCGCCCAAACATAACTACAGGGCTCTGCCCGACCGTTCGGTGCTGATGCGCGGCGCAAAAACCGTGCGGCCGGCACGTCGAAAGACGGACCGCAAACCATCCGAAATTCCCTTCAACACCGGCGAAGGTTTGCGCGCCGCGTATTACGTGCAGGACGACGCCGCCAGCTACTCATCGTTCAAGGAGCACGTCCACCAGATCGACATTCTTTTCGCGCAATGGTTCCACGTGAATGCTCCCTCGGGAACGCTGATGGCGATGACCGGCGACAATCTCCACGAATACCCGGTGGTGGAGGGCGCTACGGTCCATGACCCCGACAGTATGAGCAAGATTAAGCGGGTCATCCAGGCAGCCAGGGAAGATACCGAAGTCTTTCCTCACCTGAACAACTACAATCCGCGCGCCCAGACCTGGGACGCGGGTGTAGGCGACGTTCTCCGGGACCAGAACAAACGCACCGCGCTGCGCCAGCAGATTCTCCGGTTCTTCACTGCATTTCCGAACTATCCCGGCCTTTCGCTGGACATCGAAAGCCTCAACGACGACGCAGAACCGGCTTACCTGACCTTCATTCAGGAACTGTATGCCGGCATGCACGCGCGCAATCTGCGGCTTTATGTCAACGTGGCTGCTACTAGCCCGGACAACGAGCTCAAGTTGATCGCCGCCAACTCCGACGGCATTGTGTTGATGAACTACGACGAGCACGAGGCCAACAGCGAACCGGGGCCGGTGGCCAGCCAGAACTGGTTCATCGGCAACCTGCAGCGGGTTCTCAAAATCGTGCCCAAGGAGAAGATCATCTGCGCCGTGGGCAGCTACGGCTACGACTGGGCCCTCTCCATCCCGGACCCGAAAGACCGCAAGCATCCCAAGCCGCGGGTTCTCGACACGGAAGATCTCTCAGTTTCAGAGGCATGGCAGCGCGCATCGGACGCTGACGCCGATCTCGACCTGGATTACGACTCGCTCAATCCGCATTACGAGTACATCGACGAGGACAACAATCGGCGCCACGTGGTGTGGTTTCTGGATGGCGTTTCGTTGCTGGATGAGATGCGGGGTGCCCGCGCTCTGGGCCTGCAGACATTTGCACTTTGGCGACTTGGTGAGGAAGACAGCTCGCTCTGGGACGTCTGGGACAAGCCGAGCGCTCCGGAATCGCTGCAGGCACTCGGCCCGGTGCAGCCGGGACACGATGTGGACACCGAGGGCGAAGGAGACATTCTGCGCGTGACCGGATTGCCCCAGCCGGGCAAGCGCACGGTCACCGTGGACACCGACGAGAATGACCCGCGCAAAAAGCTCATTGTGGATGAGCACATGGATGTGTACCCACGCACCTACACCATTGAACAGTACGGCTACCATCCCAACGAGGTTGCGCTATCGTTCGATGACGGCCCCGACGCCAAATGGACGCCGAAGATCCTTGACATCCTGAAGCAGAAAAACGCCAAGGGCACATTCATGATCATCGGCGCAGATGCTGCCGAGAATATGGGCGTGTTGCAGCGGATTGCGCGCGAGGGCCACGAGATCGGCAACCACACCTGGAGCCATCCTGACATCAGCGAAATTTCGCCGCGGCAATTGGACTTGGAGGTAAAGCTCACCGGCCGGTTGTTCGCCAGCAAGCTGGGCGTGCAGCCGCTCTATTTCCGTCCTCCGTATGACATTGACGAGGAACCCGACACCGACGACCAGGCTTTGCCGGTAGTCAGCATCCAGCACGACGGCTACACCATTATCGGCAACAAGATCGATACCGACGACTGGAATTATAATCCGCGCAAGACGCCCACGGAGATTGCGCAATCGGTGCTTGCGCAGCTTGAGACGATGAAGACCAAGCCGCAGTTTCGCGGCTCCATCATCCTGATGCACGACGGCGGCGGCAATCGTCAGGCCACGATAGACGCATTGCCGGGACTGATCGACACCCTCCGCGCACACGGCTACTCCATCGTGCAGGTCTCAGCCCTGATGGGCAAGACCACGGCCGAGGTGATGCCTCCGCTCACCTTCTGGCAGCATCTGCGCTCACTCCCCGATTCGATTGCTTTCTCTGCGCTCGACTTCATCGGCAATTTCATTGTGATGGTGTTTTTTCTCGGCGACATCCTGATGAGCGCGCGGCTGATAATCGTGGGCCTGTTTGCCGTGATCGACCGCCTGCGGAAGCCTTACCACCTGGCCTCCCCTGGCTACAATCCGCGCGTCGCGGTGCTCATTCCCGCCTATAACGAAGAGACGGTGATCGTCCGTACAATCCGCTCGGTGCTTAACTCCGACTACAAAAACCTGCATGTGATCGTGATTGACGACGGGTCTTCGGATCGGACCGCAGAGGTGGCTTGCGAGGCCTATGCGGCGGAGATCAAGGCAGGGCATGTCCAGGTGCTTACCAAGCCCAACGCCGGCAAGGCCGCCGCGCTGAACTACGCGCTCGACCGGCTGAGCGAAGAAATCTACATCGGCATTGACGCCGACACGGTGATTGCCGCCGACGCGATCTCCAAACTGATTCCGCATTTCGAGGACCCGATGATCGGGGCCATGGCCGGCAACGCGAAGGTGGGAAATCGCGTTAACCTGTGGACCCGCTGGCAGGCGCTGGAATATATCACCAGCCAGAACTTCGAGCGGCGCGCACTCGACCTGTTCCATGTTGTGACTGTGGTTCCCGGGGCCATTGGCGCATGGCGAACTGCGCCGGTGAAAGCAGCGGGCGGATATCCGCTCAACACCGTGGCTGAGGATGCCGACCTTACCATGAACCTGCTCGAACAGGGCCTGAAGGTGGATTACGAAGACCGCTCACTGGCCTTTACCGAGGCCCCGATCGACGCGAAGGGGCTGATGCGGCAACGATTCCGCTGGTCGTTTGGAACATTGCAGGCAGTCTGGAAACATCGCGCCGCATTTGTGCGCAACAAGGCGATGGGCTTGTTCGCACTGCCCAACATTCTCATCTTCCAGATGTTTCTGCCGCTGGTTTCACCTTTCATCGACATCATGTTTCTCGCAGGTGTGGTCAACTTCCTCGTCGATCGCTACTACCACCCCGAGCAAGCCTCGGCGGCCAGCTTCGAAAAGCTGGTGGTTTACTTCCTCGGCTTCCTGGTGATTGACTTCATTACTTCATCGGCTGCCTTCTCGCTGGAACGCCGTCACCCCGCAAACAAGGGCGATGGCTGGCTGCTGTTCCATATCTGGCTGCAGCGCTTTGCCTATCGACAGGTCTTCTCCATCGTGCTGTTCAAGACGCTCAAGCGTGCTATCGATGGAAAGCCCTTCAACTGGGACAAGATTGAGCGGACCGCAAAAATGAGCAAGGAAACTGACGTGCTGACCGAAGCAGCACATTAAGGCGATTCCGCGGCCACCCGCATCAACTCCAGAGTTGAACCAATGGCCCCGCTGAACCACGCACGGGGTCACTGTGAGGAAATGACAATTTTTCCATGCGGCGCTGCGCAGTTTCGTCCGGGGCTGCGCGGCAGATGTCCCAACTTTGATCGGGCGGATAGGCGCCCACGACCAGAAAATCTGCGCTCGCCGAGATGCGGCAATGCCCGGTACCGGTGGGGAGCACTGCGATGTCGCCAGTGCGAACTGTGATCGCGTGACCGCCTTCGCCACCGAGCATGATCTCCGCCGTGCCACTGACAAATCCGAGCACTTCGTGCGCAGTCGAGTGGTAGTGATGAAAGCTGTAGACGCCGTTGCGCCACTGCGGAGGCCAGCCGTTACGCGTGAAGAGCGCTTCAAAAACCGCGGCCGGATCGTCACCGCGCGGAGCAATTGCAGCGCGATACAAAAGCACTGGCAAGTGGGGATTGTTCGGCATCCACCCGTTGCGCGAGAGGCGAAGAATTTCCGGGTCGGCCGGACCTCCACCGGCACCGTTCGTAGCTCCCTCAGAGCCGAGAGCACTCATCGCGGGAGAAAGGCCAAGCGCGGTAAGAATCTTGCTGAAGTGGCGGCGGGACAGGTGCATAGGGATTCTCCTGCTCAATAATTTGATGCGAGAGAGATATCCGGAGTCAACACGGTGTTAAGAGGGGTTCGAAGGCGCAATGAGTTGCCTACTCGAATTCCGGGTTGTAAAGGGCGTCGTCAGGAGGCGCAAAGTTGACGTCGACAACGACGGCAGCGGATACGGGCTCCTCATCCTCAATGGCCGGGAAGAATCGGTAATCGTTGACGGCCATCAAAGCGCTGCTATCAAGGCCAGGGTCAAGAGACTTGAGGACACGCGGATTCTCAGGGAGGCCGTATGGATCGACGACGAGAGAGACTTTGCAGATTCCGCGGACAGGCTTGTTGCCTTGCGTCGGCGTGTACTGTGCATTCGCAGAATAGAGGAGGACGGGCGCGCTCTTGCTGTTTCCGAAATAATCGGGGCGCGACACCGTACGGACGAGTTCGCTGTCAGGAACTTCTGCTGGCGCAAATACTACTTCTTCGGGTGGATTTTTCGGTTTCTCGAGCCACTGCTGGGGCACGGATTTGAGGACCTGCCTTGCACCGATCTTGCCCGAGGGGTCCTTCGATATCACAATGCAGGTTTCGAGATAAATGCGGAGAGACTCCGCGACCACGACCGGCTTGCCGTCAAGAGATCCCGGCTGGAATCGATCAACGCTTGCAACTGAGATCGCGAAGCGGTCGAGGTCCGATCCGTCCACGCTCTGGAACATGATGTTTCGCGCGAGTCCTTTGGTATCGACAATAAGGGAAAGCACGACCTCACCCTCCCTGAGGTTCCCGCATTTTTTCACGCGTTGAGGGACAGGGTCCATCGCAATCAGTTTGGCTGGTTTGACTCCTGAACGGGGGGCATGCACCTTTACGCGATCACGCGGAATGAGCGGTTGCGGGGATGAGTCTTGCGGGGGCGGCTGCGGTGTACTGGTCTGCTGCGCGCTGGCGCACGCGGTAGCCAGTATTACGAACAACGCAATCGATACAGTGCGCAGCACGAGTCCCTCTCCAAAGGCGAAGCACGATTCTAATTTACGAGCCCCAACTCTCGAAGCAGGAAGGCGTAGTCGAGGGCGATTTCCTTGAGGTAGTCGTAGCGGCCGCTTGCGCCGCCGTGGCCGGCTTGCATGTTTGTTACCAGCAGCAATGCATTGTTGTCGGTTTTGAGCGTGCGGAGTTTGGCTACGTACTTGGCCGGTTCCCAATACATTACCTGGCTATCGTGGAGGCTGGTTTTGACTAACATTGCGGGATAACTTGCGGCCTGCAGGTTGTCATAGGGCGAGTAACTCAACATGTAATGGAAGTAACTCTCCTGGTTAGGGTCGCCCCACTCCTCGTACTCGGGAACGGTGAGTGGGAGCGAAGCATCGAGCATGGTGTTCATTACGTCCACGAAAGGGACGTGAGAGACAACGGCGCGGAAGAGATCGGGGCGCATGTTGGCGACCGCGCCCATCAGCAGACCGCCGGCTGAGCCGCCCTCGATGGCTACGCGCGCGGGATCGCCATAACCCGTGGTCGTAAGGTGCTCGACTGCGGCGATGAAGTCGGTAAAGGTATTGCGCTTGACGAGCATCTTGCCGGCATCGTGCCAGGGTTCGCCGAGGTCGCCACCGCCGCGAATATGCGCATACGCCAACACGACTCCGCGATCGAGCAGACTGAGCCGGTTGGGACTGAAGCCGATGGGGAGCGCGTAGCCGTAGGATCCATATCCGTAGACGTAGAGGGGATTGCTTTGCGTGCGGCGGTCCTTGCGATAGACGAGGGAGACAGGGACCTCGACGCCGTCGGGCGCGGTGGCGTGGACGCGCTCGCTGGCATAGAGAGTGCGGTCGAATCCGCCGGGAATCTCAAGCTGCTTGAGCAGCGTGGAAGCGCCGCTGGCTACGTTGTACTCATAGACCGAGCTGGGCGTTACCAGCGACTGGTAGCCGTAACGGAACGTGGTGGTCTCAAAGATGCGGTTGACGTGAGGCTGCGCATTGTAGGTGGGCTCGGGGAAGGTGATTTCGCCTCCCCTTGCGGCATCCGATCCGTCGCCGTCAAAGGTCCACAAACGCAGCCGGGGAAGACCATCTTCGCGCTCGCAAGCTATGAAGAAGCCGGCGAAGAGATCGACCTCTTCAAGCATCACGTTATCGCGATGCGGGATAAGTTCGGTCCAGTGATTGCGGCCGGGAGTGGCGACGGGCGCGGTGACGAGGCGGAAGTTGCGGCCAGCATCATTGGTGCGAATGAACCAAAGTCCGTTGCGGTGGTCGATGGAGTACTCGTGATCGTCGTGGCGCGCGCTGATGAGTATAAAGCTGCCGTCCGGCTGGTCCGCCGCGAGAACCTGAGACTCGGTGGTGGTGTGGCTAGCCGATTCGACTACGAGAAACTTGCCGTCGCGGGTGCGACCGACACCGAGATTGAAGCGCTCGTCATCGTCCTGGTAGACGACTGCATCTTCAGAGTGCGGTTTGCCCAGCACGTGACGCCAGAGTTGGAACTGCCGTTTCTGTTGCTCGTCCTCGACGGTGTAGAAGAGGGTTCGATTATCCGCGGCCCAGACTACAGAGCCGACACGCTCTACTTCACCGGGCAACGTGTCGCCGGTTTCAAGATCCTTGATGCGCAGGGTGTACTGACGAAAGCCGGTGGTGTCAGTGGTGTAGGCCAGCCAGCGTCCGTCGTCGGTGATGTCGGTTGCGCCAATGGAAAAGAAGGCGCGGCCCTTGGCGAGTTCGTTGCCGTCGAGGATGACTTGCTCGGGTTGATCGAAGGGATGGCCGGTTTCGAGGTCTCCCACCCTTGCGCCAGGAACAAGGCGCAAGGATGGGGCACGGAGAGTCTGCGCGAGATCCGCACGTTTGCGGCAATGGATTGCGTATTGGGCGCCCTCTTCGGTGCGGGTGTAATACCACCAGGCGCCGTCGCGGTAGGGGACCGAAACGTCGGTCTGCTTCATGTGCGAGAGCATTTCCTGGTAGAGCTGTTCGCGGAGGTCGGCCAGCGGCGCCATCACGGCCTCGGCGTAGGCGTTTTCGGCCTCCAGGTATGCGGTGACTTCGGGGTTCTGCTTGTCGCGAAGCCAGGCGTAGTCGTCGGCGAGGACAACGCCGTGCAGGCGGGTCTCTTTGTGTTCCTTGCGGGCAACGGGGGGCGCGGGAATCGGGTTCTGACTCATCTCTTTCCAGTGTAGCGGTTCAGTTGACTGTGGTGGCAACAAACTGTACAGTTCAGATAATTGGAGTGAAGAGTTCATGACAACATCCGCAACCGGAGGCAACGTGATGGTAGTCTCCGCCCTGCGTGCGCGCGCCAATTTCGGAAAGCTCTTGAACCACGTAGAAGGCGAGCGCCAGTCACTGGTTATTGAGAAGCGCGGCACGCCGAGGGCCGTGCTCATGAGTCTCCGCGACTACGTGAAACTGGCGGCTCCGGAACCCGAAGTCCTGAAGATTATCGGCGAAGAGTCGGAACGGAAGGGCACAAGCAAGCTGACCTCCCGGCAAATCGATCAGGTGATCAGGATGGCCAGGGCGCAAAAGAAGAAGAGCGCATGCTAGCTTTGCGCCTGGTGGTGGATACCAATGTATTGGTTTCCGCAGCGCTCAAGCCGGAAAGTCTCCAGAGCACAGTTTTCCTGATTGCAATTTCCAAGCCGGCGCGCCTTTATGTTTCGCAGCCGATTTTGACCGAATACGCCGATGTGCTTGCGCGGCGCGAGCTTAAGATTCGCAAAGGTGCGCGTCAGCAGCTTCTTCAGCTCATCAGGAATCGGAGTACCGTGGTTGTTCCCCGCTACAGTCTCGAGGTGACAAGCGACCCGGATGACAACAGATTTATCGAATGTGCGGACGCTGCTCGCGCGGATTACCTGATCACGGGCAATCTCAAACACTTTCCCAGATTCTGGAAAGGGACCAAAGTGATTTCTCCGCGCGAATTCATTGAGATGGCAGCGCCGCATCTCCTACCTTGAAGATTCCGCTGAAGATCACCCTATGACAGGTTGCCCGGGCGCCGCGTCGCCGTGCGGGAACCTTTCGGCCGCCATCCGCGTACAATTGAAAGGGATGAACGGCTTTAGCAACGCACAATCGACCGCGTTTCGGCTGCTTCCAGCAGCTCTTTTCCTGTTTTTCGCCTTTCCTTTCTACGCCCAGAGCGTGGACAGCCTGCCCAAACCTACTGACTACGTGAGCGACTACGCGCATGTGCTTTCGCCCGAGGCGATTGCGCGGCTGGACTCGCTTTGCGCGCAACTCGACCACTCCGCGGCGAATTCGCAGATTGCGGTGGTGACCGTCCAGACCATGAACGGCGGTGACTCGGCCGACTATGCCAACCAGCTTGAAGACAAGTGGAAGATTGGCAAGAAGGGCACGGACAAGGGCGCGCTGGTGCTGCTGGCCGTGGGGGACCATAAGTACCGCATCGACGTGGGATATGGGCTGGAAGGAATTTTGAACGACGCCAAGGTGGGCGATATTGGCCGGGGGATGATCCCCTATCTTCGCGCCAACGACTACGACTCGGCCGTCACTCTCGCCGTGGGCCAGGTGGCACAGGTGATTGCCACCGACGCCAACGTGACACTGAACAACGAGCCCATGCCGGCTGAACAGCCCGTACCGCAGGAGCGCCACAGCCCGGTGCTGGGCAAGCTAATCCTGATTATTTTCGTGCTGATTTTCTTTGGCGGCGGGTCCATTTTCAGGATGCTACTGGGGTATGGCCTGTTTTCGAGCTTGCTGGGCGGCGGTGGTGGCCGCGGCTGGGGTGGTGGAGGTGGATTCAGCGGAGGCGGCGGCGGCGGCGGTGGTGGTTTTGGCGGATTTGGCGGCGGGGGGTTCGGTGGCGGCGGAGCCGGCGGGAGTTGGTAGGGTTTGAGATTTGATTGAGGTTCGTGGTATCCCAGGTCTCAAAATCGAGACCTGGGGCACNNGGGGCCGGAGGAGAGAAACACTGTATGAGCAAGGGACTTGGTATTACGTTGGGAATTCTTGGCGTTCTGCTCGTGGTTGTTTTCATGGTGTTTGGCAGCTATATCAGCGCCAAGAACCAGATGGTGGCCAAAGATCAGAATGTGAAAGCCGCGTGGTCCGAGGTCGATGTGCAACTGGAACGGCGCGCCGACCTGATCCCCAACCTGGTGGAGACCGTGAAGGGATTCACCAAGGAGGAGAGCACCGTTTTCGGCGACATCGCCAATGCGCGCGCCGGCATGTTGAATGCGCAGGGCCCGCAGGCGAAGATCGCAGCGAACGGACAGCTTGACGGAGCGCTGGGGCGGCTGCTGCTGCTGACCGAGAACTATCCGCAACTGCGTTCGAGCGACCAGTTCATGCGCCTGCAGGACGAGTTGGCCGGAACCGAGAACCGCATNNGCGGCGCAGGCGGTTCCATCGGTCAAGTTTTAAAGCGCTCTTGCTGTTTCTCTAATGTCTGGCATCGTGGTATCCCACCCAAGCCTCAATGAAGCCGCGGCTAGGATGGGGCACCCAGAGTTCCTTCGGTCAAGTTTTAGAAAACGGAACACACACAAGAAAAGGCCATCCCGCGGGGCGGGATGGCCTTTTCTGAATTGCAGTTCGGAGGCTGCGTGGTCCGGGCTCAGCCCGGCCTCCGCCTATTTGAAGGAAGCGATGGCGCTGGCTTCGTCGTCGCTGATGTCGAAGACGGTGTACAGCTTGGTGAGTTGAAGCAGATCGTGAACCTTCTTGGTCAGCTTGAGCAGTTTGAGCGAAGCGCCCTGGTTCCTGGCCGTGGTATAGGCGCTCACCATCTCACCCAACCCAGAGCTATCGATGTAGTTCACTTCTCCCAGATTGAGCAGAATTTTTTTCTGCCCCTTGCTGATCAGGTCGCGAATGGCATCGCGCAACTGCACACTGCCCTCGCCCAGGGTGATCCGCCCGTTGAGGTCCAGAACGGTGACGCCGTCCACTTCACGGGAAGCAATAGTAAGAGCCACGGAAATTCCTCCTTGTTGGTATTACGGTTATAGCACTTTCACAGTGCCGATTTGCAGAAAATTCCCACCCGGCCCAACCGCGGGTGCGAGCAGATGTTTCACGTCAGCCCGCGCTGGTGCGCTGGCCCTTTACGACTTTTCGCCCGCCGCCGCCAGATGCTTTACAAGCGTCAACTCGGTCCCGGGATGCAGTTGTCGAAAGTGTACCTCATCCATAAGCGAACGGATAAGGAAGATGCCCCGTCCTGTGCCGCGAAGCAGGTTTTCCTCCGCCAGGGGATCGGGCACCAATTCCGGAATGAAACCCTTACCCTCGTCCGCGATGGTAATTACCAGCGCCTTTCCCGTGTTCTCAAGACCAACTGCGATTTCCCTGGCCGGGTCGTACTCATTGCCGTGCAGGACGGCGTTTACCGCTGCCTCCCTCACCGCCATGGTCACGTGAAATCGTTCGTCTTCGTCTAATCCTGCTTCGGCGGCCAACTTGTCCGCGGCCGCTTCAACCTCGCCGACGCTTTCCATGGTCGAGCTTAGCCGGAAACTCCGTCGTCCTGGCCTGGGTTCGCTCACCGGGTTTGTTTTCCGCCTTCTCTGGATCGGCCGCGGAAAATTTGCCCACGCCGTTCCTCACCAGCCTTGCTGGCAGTTTCATTGCTGATAAGGATTTGTGTCAAGCGAGGGCTGATTGGAGCCCTTCAACGGGTGGGACGCTGGTCCCCTTCCCTGCGAACCACCGGCCGGGCCGTGGGGAGATGGCGCCGGGTTTGCAAGGCGAGCCTGGCCCGGGATGCGGGTCGATGCGGCGATCCATCGCATTGCACTGGGAAAAAGCGAGAGGCCGATAGGCGCCAGGTTGCGGCCTGGATCGGTTACGATGGCTCGCGAGAGCAATGTTGCAAGCGACATACCTCGGCTGAGTTGATCGCGCAGCCTGCGACTGTACTGGGGAGCACTCTCGCCGGCAAGATACATTTCCGCGGCAAGGGCCGCGCTGTGCAGGGCGATCGACATGCCGTCTCCGGTAAACGATGGGATGACCGCGGCCTGATCGCCCACGCACCAGAGGCCGGAGGGACAGTTGGAAATATAGCCGTAAGGAATGGACGAGAGAGCCAATGGGCGCGGCCACATGGGCTTTGCACCCTGCAGGCGCTGGCGGATCAGGCGGTTGTCCTCAAGTATCGAAGCGAGCAGTTCAGCCCAACCGCCTAAGGCGCGCAGCCGGGCGCGCCGAACCACGAGGCACAGATTGGCCACATCTGCTTCGATGAGGGAGAGCCCTCCATATCCGCCGGGGAAAAGAAATATTTCGATGAAGTCGCGCAGCGCCTGGGTCTGGGCAGCGGCAAGGCGCCAGTGCAATTTGAAGGCGACGAGATCGCTTTGGCCGCCGTGCGAGCGTGTCCAGCCGCGGAGATCGTGTTTGCCGTTGGCGAGAAAGACTGTGCGCGCGCACAACGGCTTGCTGTCGCGAAGTTGCGCGAACCAGAGATTGTCGCTGGTTGTGAGACCGTCAACAAAGATGCCGCGTTCAACTGTGCATCCGCACTCCTCGGCGCGGGTGAGCATGGCCTGATCGAGGGTGAACCGGGAGAGGGAGAGTGCCGTGAAGGGCAACGCTGATTCGACTGCAGTCTGCTTTGAGGAAAGGCGCACGAAGCGAATGGGTGCTGCGCCGAGTGCCAATGGATCGACCCCAACCTGGCGCAGATAGTCGATGGCTTCGCGGCTCAGGAACTCGCCGCAGACTTTGTGATGTGCGGAGATTTCTTTCTCAAGCACGGTGACGTTGCGGGCGGCGGTGGCAAGTCGAATGGCAACCATGGCGCCCGCAAGACCGCCACCGATTACGAGGTTGTCGACGGTGGGGCCGGGTGTGGCCATTTGGGCTCTCGCTTCCTGCAGTTCTTAACTCAACATCGGCTTGCGCCTGGACACGCACAGGCGGGCCGGCTTGAAGCTTTGTATTTGGATTTCACCGTTTTCGAAACCAGCGGTGGTGCACATTCTTCGCCAATCATCAGGCACGAAGGAGCGCGCAATGGAGACGGGGCCGTCATGCTGAACGAACGGATGCAGACGCACTAGCTTTGCGAACAGACGGAAGAAATGGTAGGGGATGGCGGCGCGGGAGAGATCGTTGATGAACCATCCGAGTTCCGCGTGCTGCTCCATCCACAGTAAAAAACGAACGATCTCATCTTCGGCAAGATGATGGGTGAAGAGCGAACTGACAACAAGATGAATCGGCCGCGGCGGCGTGTATTGAAAGACGTCCGCGCAGACCCACTCGATTCGGCTTGCAGCAGGGCTGGCCTCAGCTGCAATGACAGCGGCGTCCGGATTGAGGTCGAGTCCGATGAGTTCGACGGGGATTCGGCGCGCCATTGCCCATCGCTCAATTCGGCGCAGGCCGTCTCCATAGCCGGAGGCAACGTCGAGGATGCGGAGGGGCTCGGCGTGCGCGGGCAGCGAATATCTGACGCTCTCGAGGAAGGCGTCGAGCCATTGGAGAACGGGCCGATAGGCAAACGTCAGGCGATTCGTTCTTGCGAGGTCGCGCAGGCAGGCGCGGAGTTGGTCGCGGGTACACGGCTCGTCCATTAATTCAGTGAGCTGGGAGCGGCGGCGAAAGTCGGGTGCGCTATGCGGCATGGAAGAGCATGGTCTCCGCGGTGAGTCCGGGCCCGAATGACATGGCACAGCCGGGTTGGCCGGATTGCGCCTGCTCCGCGAGCTGTTGCAGCACGAACATGACAGTGGCAGAAGACATGTTGCCGTAGCGCGCCAGCACATCGCGCGAACAGGCGAGTGAATCGGGGCTTAGTCCGAGACTCTTTTCTACGGAGTCGAGAATGGAGCGGCCTCCAGGGTGGACGGCCCACAAGGCGATGGACAGCGGGTCCCGGCCTCGTGTGATTTCAGTTCCGGATTCCTTGAGGGCGCGGCCGATCTCTCCTGGAACTTCGCCGGAGAGATGCATGTCGAATCCGAGTTCACCGACGCGCCAGGTAATCAGGTGGCTTGTGTCAGGGATCTTGAGAGCGAGAAAGCTATCGATGGCCAGCCCCTGCGGCAGAGCACTTACCAGGCTGGCCGCGCAACCATCCGCGAAGACCAGGAACGACAGCACCTGCTCCAGCTCGTGGGTTTCTTGAAAGTGCAGCGTGCAGAGTTCGAGATTCAGGATCAGGACTTTCGCATTCGGCTCGGAGCGGACGATGTGATGTGCGGACTTGAGGGCATTGATTGCGGCATAGCAGCCCATGAAGCCGATCATGGTTCGCTCCACGGACGGAGATAGCCCGAGATGGCTGACGACTTCGAAGTCCAGGCCCGGGGCGTAGAGTCCGGTGCACGAAGTTACGATGACGTGGGTAATGCCGCGGCGCTCGTCTTCAGTCAGCTTGAGCTTATCGAGCGCGCTGTGCGCCAGGCGCGGGGCGAAGCGCTCGAACAGTTGCATGCGGCGCGCAGTCGCGGGAAAATCTCCCGGCACATAGATCTGCTCTTCGTCGCGCCACGAGCCGTCTTCAGTTGGGCTCGGATTCACAAATGAGTAACGGTGATCGATTGCGGACAAGCGCGCCATGCGCCGAAAGAGCTTGCGTGGTGTTCCCTCGGCGAGGAGGTTGGCTGCAAAATCGATGAATGCTGTGTGGACATTGTGTTCCGGGACCGCCGTGGCAATGCGGTTGATATAGGCGGTCGTCATTTCTTTCCCTTCATGGCAATAGGCCTTTCCCTGTGTGCATTTTCAAAAAAACCGTTCTGCGATGTGTCGCGCAAATGTAATTATTTAGATGCTGAAAGTTGCAGAAGAGAGAGAAATGCGCGGGGATCGGGAAAAAGAGCCGGATCAGCGCAAATTTGAGGATAACAGCCCTTTCCTTGACCAAGCGCGTGGATTGCGTGCATGGAGACAAGCGCTGTCATGAATCATTGGAGTGCCTCTCCGGGTGCTGCCTGAGTCTTTTCCAATCCAGGAA
>PKXI01000450.1 GCA_003133425.1 Acidobacteriaceae bacterium | reverse complement strand
CCGCCGCCGGCTCCAGCCCGCGCGCCTTGAGCATCGGCCCCGTCTCCGGTTCCCTGCCTATCCACGCCTTATACGCTTTGGCCAGGTCCTCTGTGTTGCCGCGCGAGAGAATCATCTTGCGCAAGCGATCGCCATTTGCTCGCGTCAGGCCGCCGTTATCTTCAAACCACTGGTAAGCATCATCGTCCAGCATCTCGCACCACAGATAGGCGTAATACGCGGCACCATAGCCGTTGCCCCAGATGTGCAGGAAGTAGCTGGACCGGTAGCGCGGCGGAACGGTGCTGAGCGCAAGGTGTGTCTTGCGGAGCGCAGCAGCCTCAAACGCATCGGGATCAGCAAGTGGAGCATCTGTCCCCAGCGTGTGCCACTGCATGTCCAGCTCTGCCGCTGCCAGCAACTCGGTAAGCATGTATCCCTGGTTGAAGGTTGCTGCCTTCTTGATCTTCGCGGCCAGCTCGGCAGGCATCGACGCACCGGTTTTGTAATGCTTCGCGAAGTTCGGGAACACCGCAGGGTCGCTGGCCCAATGCTCGTTGAACTGCGATGGAAATTCGACGAAATCGCGAGGCACGGCAGTCCCGGAGAGACTGGGGTATTTGCTGTCGGCGAACATGCCATGCAGCGCGTGCCCGAATTCGTGGAACATCGTGGTCACATCTGAGAAGCTGAGCAGCGCCGGCTCACCCATGGCCGGCTTGGCAAAGTTGGCCACGTTGTATATCACCGGCAGCGTGCCCAGCAGTTTCGACTGGCCCACGAAGCCGTCCATCCACGCTCCGCCGTTCTTGTTGTCGCGCTTGAAGTAGTCGCAGTACCAGAGCGCCAGCGGCGTGCCGTCTGCGTTGAATACCTCGTACACCTGCATGTCCGGGCTGTATACCGGAATGTCCTTACGCTGTTTGAACGTAATTCCATACAGCTTCTCTGCCGCATAAAACACGCCGTTGTGGAGCACATTGTTCAGCTCAAAGTAGGGCTTGGTCTGCGCCTCGTCCAAATCGAACTTCGCCTTGCGCACCTGCTCGGCATAGAAGTTCCAGTCCGACGGCTCCGCCTTGAATCCGCCTTTTTGTGCATCAATCAACTCCTGGATATCTTTCGCCTCGCCCTGCGCCTTGGCCGTCGCCGCCGGCACCAGCGCGTCCATAAACTTCAACGCCGCGTCAGGCGTCTTTGCCATCTGATCCGTCAGCTTCCATGCCGCATAGTTCGGATAGCCCAGCAGCTTCGCCTTCTGCGCCCGCAACTGCGCCAGCCGCGCGATCGTCGCACGTGTGTCGTTGGCGCCGCCGCGCTCAGCGCGAGTCCATGAGTTCTCAAATAGCGCACGCCGCGTGTCGCGATTCGTGAGCGATTGCAAATCCGGCTGCTGCGTAGTGTTCTGCAGCGAGAGCACCCAGCCCTCCACCTTGCGATCTTTGGCGGCAGCGGCAGAGGCAGCTATCTCCGCATCGGTCAATCCCGCCAGCGCTGCTTTGTCTTTAGTCACATAGGCAGCGTCCTTGGTAGCGGCCAGCAGCTTGGAGATGAACGCCGTAGTAAGATTCGCCTCCTCTTCATTCAGCTTCTTCAGCTCAACCTTGTCTGCATCGGAAAGCCGTGCGCCAGCCAGCACAAACTGCTGGTAGTCGTATTCCACCAGCCGCAACGACTCCGCATCGAGCTTCAGCTCGTGCCGCTGTTCGTAAATCTTTTGCACCCTCTGAAACAGTTTCGGATTCAGATAAATCGCATCCTGCAGTGCCGCCAGCCTCGGCGCCTCCGCGTCCTGCACCTTTTGCAGCACCGGGTTAATATTCGCGCCGGTTATTCCGTTGAACACCTGCATCACGCGGCTGATCAGCTGGCCGCTCTTCTCCATTGCAACAAAGGTGTTCTCAAATGTCGGCTCCGCCGGATTGTCGGCAATAGCACGAATCTCCTCAAGATTCTGCGCGATCCCCGCCTCGATCGCAGGCTGGTAGTCGTCATCCTTGATCTTGTCGAACGGCGGCGCATGAAAAGGCAATGTGCTCGGCGCGTAGAACAGGTTGGATGGACCAAAGGCAGCGGCAGCGGCTTGTGCATTGCCCGTGCCCGGTGTCAGCGCAATCGCGCCTGCAGTAATCAAAGTGGAAATTTGCGACAAGAGGGGCCTCGTCAAATACGAATGGATTTTATTCATAACTGCGTATACTCCCTGCATTCGCCGTTCATTGTATCGGAGTTCGTAACCCCAAGACTGTGCCCCACGCTGCTGCTGCAGGGCAATCGCATGAACAGCGTTTGAGATCATGGATGGGGTTCGCTCCGCCCCGACGGGGCGCAGCAATTTCATTTGGATCCTTTCCCAGGATTGCGCTGCGCTCCATCCTGGGCTATTTTCGAGCCTTCCCTACGGGAAGAAGGTATTTTCTGCTCAGGTTTTGGTGGCGGGTGGAACCAACTCCAGCAGCAAAGACTGTTCATGCGATTGCCCTGGCCCTGATACAAAGCTCGGAGCGGCCTCTTCGGGTTTTGAAGAGGCCGCCGGCGACTGCGCTCGCTGGAAAGAGCGCGGGTTGGAGGGGGATTCAGGCTATCGCTTCGAGGGCCTGGGGGGTCGTGTCCTCGTCGCCATCCTCCGGTCCTTCCCATGGCTTGTCCATCGCCAAACACTGAGCCGTGGTGAGCCCGCGCCGCTTCTTCGGCGGCTTGGTTTGCGGACTTTTGGCTCCGGAGAGGTCGACCAGCAGCCGGGCGCCGGTCATATTGCCCTTGATGGTTTTGTCGACCAGCGCCTGCGCGATTTTCTCGCTTTGCTCGGCTACGAGTTTTTCGACGGCAGTTCGCAGTTGCTCTCCACCGTCGCGGGTTTTGCTGCTCGTTTTTTTGCGTTTCGTCTGGTTCTGCTTTGAATTGCCCATGGTGGGGTGGCTGCCTTAGTACAGTAAACTC
>PKXI01000400.1 GCA_003133425.1 Acidobacteriaceae bacterium | reverse complement strand
AAGTCGTTGCCTGCATCGACTTTGCCGTGGCGGTGCTTACCACCTTCGGCTTCAAGGAATTCAAGGTCGAACTTTCCACCTGGGATCCGAACGACCGCGCACACTATGCGGGCTCGGATGCGAACTGGAACCTGGCTGTGGGGGCGCTGGAAAGGGCGCTCGGTAGGAAGGGGATTGCCTACAAGACAATCTCCGGCGAAGCCGCGTTTTACGGGCCGAAGATCGATGTGAAACTCGTCGACGTGCTGGGCCGCTTGTGGCAGCTATCGACCGTACAATTTGACTTCACTCTGCCTGAACGCTTCGAGATGGAGTACGTAGGCGAAGACGGCGGCCGCCATCAGCCGGTGATGGTTCATCGCGCATTATTCGGGTCAGTCGAGCGCTTCTTCGGCGTGCTAATCGAGCACTACGCCGGGGCATTTCCGCTGTGGCTCGCGCCGGTGCAGGTCGGCCTTGTTCCTATCAGCGAACGGCACAAGGCTTACTCGGATAAGGTGGAGAGCGCGTTGAAGGAAGCCGGCCTGCGCGTGGAGGTGGACGACCGCAACGAGAAGATGAACGCCAAGATCCGCGACTTCGCCAACCAGAAGACGCCTTACATCCTGGTCTTCGGTGACAAGGAAGAAGCTGGTAACGCAGTCAGCGTCCGCACCCGCGGCAAAGGCGACCAGGGGTCGATGCCGCTGGACGATTTCATCGCGAAGGCGAAGGCGCTGGTGGCGGGGCAATCCACGGAACTGTAGCACTTTCTCCTGAACTACTGAATGCAAAAAAGCCAGCCTGTTTGCCAGGTTGGCTTTTTTGCGCGGCGTATCAGGCGTTTATCGCCATCCCTTGCACCGCTCCAAACGCGTCGAGCATGGACTCGGCCAGCGTGGGGTGCGCATGGATGGTGAACATCATCTCGTCCACAGTGCCTTCGAGTTCCAGCACTGCGACTCCTTCCGCAACGATCTCCGTGGCTTGCGGGCCGATGATGTGTACGCCGAGAATCTCGCCATATTTTGCGTCGGAGACGATCTTCACGAAGCCATCGTGATTGCCAACGATGGTGGCTTTCGCGTTGCCTGCAAACGGAAACTTGCCCACCTTTACTTCGAAGCCTTTTTCCTTGGCCTGCGTTTCTGTCAGTCCAACTGAGCCGATCTGCGGCTCGGTATACGTGCAGCTTGGAATGCGGTCGCGCCGCAGCGGACGGAACGGGCGGCCGGAAATCTTTGCCATTGCAACCATGCCGCTCATGGAACCCACATGCGCCAGTTGCGGCAAGCCGAATACGATGTCGCCGATGGCGAAGACGCCGGGCTCGGCTGTCTCCTGGGCCTCGTTGACTTTGATGAGCCCACGCTCCAACTCGACTTTTGTTCTTTCGATGCCGATGTTCTCCGTGCGGCCGGCGCGGCCAACGGCGATGAGTACTTTTTCCGCTTCCTTCACCTGTGGCTTGCCGTTGGCGTCGGTATAACTCACCTTCACACCGGTGGCGGTCTTTTCCACCTTCTCGACTTTTGCGCCGGTGTTGACGTCGATGCCGCGCTTCTTGAAGAGGCGCGTGAGCTCCTTTGAAATCTCTTCGTCTTCGACGGGAACTACGCGGGAGAGAAATTCGAGAATCGTAACCTCGGTGCCGAAGCTGCGGAAGATGGAACTGAACTCCACGCCCACCGCGCCCGCACCGATGACGATGAGCGACCTGGGCACCTGTTCGATAGAGAGGATTTCGATATTCGTCAGCACGGTGCTGTCGGCTTCGAGGCCGGGCAACAACTTGGCCGACGAGCCTGTAGCGAGAATCACATTCTTCGCTTTAATCTGGCTCGCGTCGCCGCCTGTCGCAGTGACTTCGACGGTGTGCACGCCCGCGTTCGCGGGACCGGTGAGTTTCCCGTTGCCGGCAATCACTGCGATCTTGTGCTTCTTCATCAGGAATTCGAGGCCCTTGACGTGCTTGGTGATGATGGAGTCTTTGCGCTTGAGTACCGCGGCCCAATCGAGCGTCGGAGTGCCGATGCTGGCAATTCCAAATTCGGCCGCATGCTTCAGGTGGTCCCAGATCTCGGCGTTGAACAGCAGCGCCTTGGTAGGAATGCAGCCCACGTGCAGGCAGGTGCCGCCCAGCCTCGGGGCGTTGTCGATGAGCGCCACCTTCAGGCCATACTCCGCGCCGCGAATGGCCGCCGTGTAGCCGGCCGGCCCGCCGCCGATGATGGCTACGTCGTAGATCGTGTTGGGGATCGTGCCTGGGATCGTCTCTGGCAAGGAAAACTCCATTCCGGGGCGCTCGAGATGCCGGTGCAGCGCTGCCTCATCATTGCCTAGTTTAAATGGTGGCCGCGTTGTCACGGCGCACAATTGGGATTCGCGGTAAGATGTCTCCGACAAGCAAGGAGGCTGAAATGCAGCGCTCTCTCCTCTTGGCCGCAATGTTGTTGGCCGCGGGTGCAACCGTCGTGCATGCGCAGCAGGCAACCAACGACGCCAATCCCCTGTTCCGTCCTCTAGCGATTCGGATGAGCACGATCAGCGTGCCCCCCATTGCCGGCGCACCTTTTTCCGCAACGGCGCTGATTGATAACCAGCAGGTGATGTCGGATGGAACCGTGGCAGTCTCGCGCAATATCAATCTGATTGGCCGGGATTCACGGGGGCGCACGCATGGGGAGATGCGCTCGCGGGTTCCGGAGTCCTCACAGGATATGCCGCCGCTGGTTGAGGTTCACATCTACGATCCGCAGACGCGCGTGCAGACCATTTGGTACACTGCGACCCACATTGCGAGCCGCCAGGTACGGCCCGAGCCGATCAGCACCGGATTCCCAAATCGCCCAGACCCACAAGTGACAGTCGAGGACCTGGGTCCAGGCACGCTCAACGGCATCGATGTGAAAGAGACGCGGCGGATGGTGACGGTTCCGGCCCAGTTGAACGGGACAGGCGCGCCGATCACGGTGGTGGACGAGTATTGGTACTCCGAAGATTTGCACGTCAACATTCTGCTGCGCCACAACGATCCCCGCACCGGCCTGCAGACGGTTGCGCTCTCCAATATCAAGCGCGAGGAGCCGCCGCTGAGCTTCTTTGAGGTTCCGGCAGATTACAAGGCCGTGGATTTGACGCCGCCGCCGGGTGCACCCATGGCACCGGGGCGCGTGGAGGCTGGCAGGCCTAGGCCGTAGGGCTTAGCGCCAATTCATTTTGAATCCACCCCGTCGCAGTGCGTTGCGTTTCCGCTTCGTCGCCGAAGGCCGCAATCCAGTGCACTTCCGGTTCGCGACGGAACCATGTGAGCTGCCGCTTCGCATAGTTGCGGTGACCCTGCTGCGCGGCTTCGATTGCCGCCTCCCGGTTCATGGTTCCAGCCAGCACAGCTAGCGCCTGACGGTAGCCGAGCGAGTCGAGCGCCTTGACCGGACCGTAGCGCTCCAGCAGTTTGCGCGTCTCCTCAACGAGGCCGGCGGCAAACATGGCTGCGGCGCGGCGGTTGAGGCGTTCGTACAACTGCTGGCGCGGCGGGTTCAGGCCGATGCGCAAAAGGCGGAAGCCGGTGAGCGGGTCGCGCGCCATGACCTCCGAAAGCGGCTTGCCCGCGGCAACGCAGACCTCGATGGCGCGAATCAGCTTGGGCGCGTCGTTGGCGTGGATGCGGGCTGCAGAGGTCGGGTCCAGCCGCGTCAGCAGCCGGTGCAGCCAGCCGTCTCCATGGGTCTGTCGGCTGAGCGTCAGCCGCTCGCGCAGCTCTTGCTGGCGGGAAGGCCCAGCGAATAGTCCGTCGGTCAGCGCGCGCAGATAAAGCCCGGTTCCGCCGGTCACGATGGGCAGGCGGGCACGTCCGGAAATCTCGCGCAAGGCGGTGCGGGCCTGTCTGCTGTATTCGCCGGCGGTGAATGGNNGGGCTCGGCAACGTCGATCAAGTGATGCGGCAGCCGCGCCAGTTCTTCCCTGGTTGGCTTGGCCGTGCCCAGGTCCATACCGCGATAGACAGCGACCGAGTCGCAGCTGACAATTTCGCCGCCGAATCGTTCTCCCAACGCCAGCGAAAGCGCCGTCTTTCCGCTGCCCGTCGGACCCAGCACGAGCACTACGAGAGGTTCGTTGCTTGGGGCGTTTCCCTCAGGGGCTAAAGCCNNGGCTGAAGCCCGCACCCTTCAAAGGACTCATGGACGCCACCAGCCGGGCGGAAAGATCCATTTTGGATTGGTGTGGAAGAGCCACCATGCGCAAATCGCCGCCGCCACCAGCAGCACTCCAAACACCTGGTTGCGCCGATAAACTCGCAACTGCTCGGCCCGCCGCGTCTCTTCGGCAACCTGCTCGCGATAAGGCTTTATGCGGGTTTCTACCATTGCGAATCTCTC
>PKXI01000447.1:1897-9105 GCA_003133425.1 Acidobacteriaceae bacterium | reverse complement strand
GCCGACGTGCGTCGCCTGGGAGATTAGGCGCTTCTCAATCTCTTCCCGAATCCGCTTAGCGCGGCTCGCCGAGTTCACTTCAACCAGAAGCGTCTTCCCTGAGATCTTTAGATGGCCAAGAACCGTGCTCTCCCAGGTCGGGTGCATCTTGTTCCCTTTCCTGAGCCAGGCAAATTCGATACTCCGCAGCGAGTCGTCAGGGTTTCGCTCCGCCTCTTCGAGCAATACCTCCTTGTCCACACCCCAAGCCAGGGGAGCGAGTGCGTCAAAGGTCGACTGCGCCGATTGGGTGTTGAAATGGATCTTGTGAGAGAGAAAGGGCTCTCCGTCTGTGTTTTGCAATTTCGGCGGCTTGGTCAGTGCATCGCGAATATCGAGGTAGACGGTGCGAATCTCGTCGGCATACCGCGTCAGGTCGGCGGCGGCAAGTTCGCGGTTTTGCCTCTTGATCCTGCTCTGTAATTGCGCACGCAGTTTGATGATCTCAACCTTCCTATCGGGAGGAAAAGGGATCGGCGCGGATCTGCCTAAGGTGGCAACTTCCGGCAAGATCCAAAGCTGTGCATAGAGCACGTCGCCGGGCCGCATCATCTCGCTTCCGGAGTGCTCCTCGATCTCGGTTTNNTCAGAAGGTCTCGCAGCACCGCACCCCGTCCAGGATGGACGCGGACAATCTCATAGAAGCTGACCGGCCGCGTGATGGCCTGCTCCAAAACCAATTGCTCCAGGCTGGAGAGACGGTTTGAGGATTTGCTCAGATAAGCCTGGACAACCACACCACCTCGCGGCTTCTGGGTGCCACGGCGGAGAGGCCTTTGCGGGTCCCACTCAAACAGAATATATGGGCTGAAGATGCTGATTTCATGCGGCATTTCGTCCAAGGAGACTGGGTCATCATCCTGATTGAAGTCCACCCAGGCATCGAGAGCGGCGTCGGCGAAGTCGCGCTTCAGAATCCGCCCCAAATCGGCATTAAGGCGGTCGCACGCGTCGCGCTGCCTGCTCCATGGAGTGTCAAGCTTCTCTGGACCGGGGAAGGCCAGAGTTGTCTTCGATAGACAGCACTGCTTGTATTTCTTGCCGCTGCCGCAGGGACAGGGATCGTTTCTACCAGTCTTTTCGCGAGGATGAGAATGCATACCGCCAGCATATCGCGACGATCCATTGTGCGGGTAGATCAGAAAGTCTGACAGAACGCCCCGGCTACGCAGGCACACTCGCTTAGGGCAGCCCCTACCGATACCGAAGGTCAAACATCGGCCATCTGTTGCTTAGCCGAACGCACCGGATCCCTCGTCAAAAAGGTCAAGGACAGGCTGTTTTAGAATCTTCAGTGGTATTGCCTGTCTTCTGTCCAGCCGTTCGAGGATACGCTTACGCGCCAAATGAACTATGTCGGCCCCATGAAATAAGGAGTTGCGCGCCATGGAGATTCCAAGTCTGACCAAGCTCGAAGAGCGCGTCTATCGCGCAGCAGAGGCAGCCCTGGTCCGCCAGCACTACGTCAGCACTATCGACGTGTTGTGTGGGATGGGACTCCTGGCATCCACTGCGGTCGACTCCTGGCGCAAGGGCCGCATCGCTTTTTTGGAGTCAGAGATTCAGGGAAGCCCGAACAAGATCTCTTCGTCCATAGCGATCTTCCTCCGTTGGGCTCAAGAAAAGGGCCTTAAGCCAACTGAAACCGACTACGTGCGATCGGCCCGGTCCGGAACCGTGCCCCTGAAGTTTTTTTTGAGCGGCGGCCCCCAGATCGAGAAGATATTCCGTACGCACTACGTATCGCCCGCGCTCTCGGAGCGTGAGCAGCAGAAGCTTCAGGAGAAGCTCGAAAAGGCTCCGCAGCCGGTCGTGTTTCTGAACCTGCGCGACGCGCAATGCTCGGAATGCGGCGCAGAGATTGCGCAGGGTTCCATGCTCTTGATGGAAGCGGACCAGCCGCTTTGCCTTTACTGTGCGCGCCTCGACGGCCTAGAGTTTCTCCCGGCCGGCGACACAGCTCTTACGCGACGGGCCACCAAGTATGGCGCGCGTGCCGCCGTTGTGGTGCGCTTCAACCGGACTCGCAAGCGCTACGAGCGGCAGGGCATTCTGGTGGAAGAGTCCGCGCTGGAGAAGGCCGAGCAGGAATGCGTGCAGGACGCCGACGAGCGGGCGGCAGCGCGGGCACGGGCCGCAGTGCAGCGAATCGAACAGGATCGCAAACTGGTTGCGCAGATGATCAAGCTGATTGCGGAGCTGTTCCCGGGCTGTCCGGCGACCGAAGTTGCAGCCATTGCCGAACACACTGCAGTCCGGGGCAGCGGCCGCGTCGGCCGTTCTGAGGCGGGTCGAAATCTCGATGAAAAGGCGCTGGCCTTGGCGGTTGGCGCCGCAGTTCGTCACAACCACACCCAATACGATGCGCTGTTGGCCAGCGGAGTAGACCGAGCCGACGCACGCCAACAGATCGCGGGCAAAGTAGAAGAGATGCTGGCGAAGTGGCGCAAGTAAGGCGTGCCGTCGACAATCCAGTAGAACGGGAAGATGTTCGGGAGCGGGTTCGACGAGTGCAGTTAGCTGTTTGCCACAATCCAGGTGAAATACGTCTTTGAGACCATTTTGGTTGACGCTAGCTGGTTGTCTCCGATGAGAAGCGCCAAGTCGACCAGATCCTTCACCCGGCTGTTCGAGGAATTTCGCGGAAGCGTATAGGCATGGATCTTCTCAGCGAACTACTGTTCGCGAGCGATCATCCGGACGGAGGGCTTTTCAATGCCGGCGAAGTCGAGCAAATCGGCACACTCGATTCTCTCGACCGGCTGCATTATGACGTCGCCAATTCCAGCGTCTACATGAAACTTGGCGAAGATTCTTCCGTCCATCCGCGCGTCAATTGCGTAGCGAGCGCCGCCATATGGCGCACCGGCGAGTTCCATCGTTGGCGCCCCAATCGTGTATTCCAGCCAGTCATCGAGATTGACGTTCGCCGCTGATTGGAGCATCTCCCGTATGATTTGAGCAGCATTGCCGGAGTCCGCAGCCGCCACAACTTTCTGCACCGTCAGATCGATGTCGATCGTAGACCGAGCCGATTTGAATCGGAGCTCCAGCGCATAACCACCCTTCAATACCCAGGAAGCCGTCTCGTCCCGAAATAATCTTGCCAGAAATCGATCAAACGCCACTCGGCGTCTTAGGCGATTGATATCAACCTGTTCGGTTCTTGAGATGCGCTTCAGGCGCTCTTCGAGAGCCCTTCTGAAGGCTCCCAACGATGCATATGTCCGTGGCATGGTCATTAAGCAGCCTGCCGCAGAGCTTCCTCAACCACCTTACGGGCCGCCTCGCTCAGTGCCGTATCTTGAAGTTGCTGGTGGGTGATTAGACCCCGTTCTACGGCCTGCCGCAGCGCGTGGATCGTGTGCGTAGGCTCAATCGTGCCGATCTCGATCAGATCAAGGATGGTCCGGAGTGGTCGCGTGTACTTGTAGCCGGGGCCGATCTGGACGTCAGCCTCAGGCAGATCGCGGTGGTGAAGCACGAGGATTCCGGGAATATCACTGTTACGCCGGAACCGTTTAGGGACCGTCATATGGGGCTTCGCCGGGTTCAGATCTGACAGTTCGTGCAGGCTGAGCGCCGTTTGGTCGCTGAAGACTCCCTCGATCACTTCCCGCCGGTTTCTGGACCAGAGTGACCAGAGCACGAGATCGGGCCGATCAGGCGCCGGAAAGAGCGCCAGGCGGTAGATGCCGCGGTACTCGCGAATCCAGTTTCCGATCTGCACATGATAGGGATGGGTATTCTCGGCAAATCCGGCTGCCTTTGCCTGCTTCGTGGTGAAGAAGCCTTGCTGTTCCTCAGCGACCTCGAACAATCGGCGCGTCGCGTCTTTGTGAGAACGGCTCACAGCACAATGCTACAACTTTTTTGAGGTATTTTACTTTGACAACAGATTCCGCGTCGAGTCGCTGAAATCAAGGAGGGATGAGACGCTGCCGGATCGGTCTTCTTCTGTACCACCAGCGTACTGTTTGATCTCATGCCGCGAGTTTGGTGGGCCCACCAGGACTTGAACCTGGAACCAAAGCATTATGAGTGCTCTGCTCTAACCAATTGAGCTATGGGCCCTTACCCCAATTCCGGCGTCGTCGAACCGGAATCTACCCTAATGGACCGTAGCCAATCGGAATTGAGCGTAATTTGGGGATTATGAGTCCCCTATTTATATTTCTCGCACGGAGTCGCACCGAAACGCATCTAGTTGCCATAGCGCTCATAATAAACTATTTACATGGAGAATAGCCCCTGCACGAGGTCGCACAGAGAGGCACCAAAGTACGAAACAAAGTATCACTAAAAGTATCACTTGATTGGAGGCTCTTGGCGCTGAATCCCGGACACACCGCACAATCGATTGAGGTATTGCGCTTTACGCCTCACGTCTGCTGGCAACTAGACTTTCGCCTACTATTTCTACATGTTCCCGACGCCATCAGGCCGCAAAACCTTCGTCGTCACATGCAAGCGGTGCCGCCGCGACATTCCATCCGGCGTCAGGGAGTTCCCCTTTCAGTCCATCACTGTTGAGTGCCCCCTCTGTAGCGAACTTCGCCGGTACCTGCCGTCTGAGGTCTCCCTCGGTCGGCCTGACCAACTCGTCACGCGCCAGCAGCGGGCCGGGAGCCGGTAATGTTCGACCCCGACGCGCACATGCCGAGAATCAACCGGGGAATGGTCTACCTCGGCGCGTGCCTCATCGCCGGTATCCGGCTGGCGCGAGAACGGCAAGTGAATGTGCGGGTGGTGCCGCACGGCAAGGCCATCGAGGAGTCGGTTGAGCTAATCTCGCGCACTCGCGTACCTGCCAGTATCGCCCCTGAACTAGTTGCAGACATATTCATCAGGTCGTGCTCTGAGCCCTTTGGAGCGTGCAAGGCGTCGAGTATAGAAGTAACCCCTAATCTGAACTAAGGTTTTCGCAGAAACTGCCCGTTCGTGACCTTTCGTTGAGCCATGCATCACCCTACAATCGGGTCAACTGAACTAGAGAGCGTATTCACTCACTGTCAAAACTGGCGGAGTGCGTGCGCGAAGATGACAGTCGTGGATTATTTACTTTCTCCGGTCTGCCAGAAAGCCCCTCGGCGGAGGCGAGGGGCTTTCTTCTGTTGGAATGCCTATCGAAGAGAGTTTCCTAGAGTGCGCGATATTGGACAGTCGGCAGCTTGGCAGTGGGGTAATCACCGTTATGGGAGCGTGGTAGCGCAGATGCAAGAACGCAAGCAGTTCGTCGTCACCTGCAAAGACTGTCACCGGCCTGTTTCCTCCGGTGTGAAGGAATTCCCGTTCCAGTCAATAATTGTCACCTGCCCATTGTGTGGGAAGCAGCATCGGTACCTGCCGTCTGAGGTCTTCCTCGGGCGACCTGACCAATTCGTCACCCGCCAGCAGCGGGACGGAGGCCGTAAGGAGGCTCGGCTGTAGATGCTGACTACGTAAACCAACGACTCCGAGAATCCAGACTCGAACGGAGCGGTTTCTGGTGAAGCTTGTTGGCTCCTCACGGGCGACCACAACAATTTATTTGGCTTGTCGCGAAAAATCGTTCCGACCAGCACTATATATAAAAATCCAGCCGGTGTGTCCGAGGCGTCCAGAATCGTCAGGCCGGTTGCTATCGCAGGATGCCGTTCTTGGCTCCTATCAAGGGCGGCGTCAGGCGAGGAGCCGACCAACTCATCCTCCCGCCAGCATGGGGCCGGAGGACGCTGATGTTCGACCCGGACGCTCACATGCCCCCACCCCCGGAGCCTGTGTATTTCGAGGAAAAAGAAGAAAAAATGTGTGGAAAAGTGGTCAAAATTGAACAGACAACCTCGACCCTCTGGGTGACGATTGACCCAAATCTCCACTTGTGCCCCAAACGAGGTGCATTATGCCCAACGAGTTCGGTAATCACTTCCACCACATGCACAACAAATACGGCACCTACGACTCGATTTGCGACGGGTGCTTCGTGACGGTCGCCACGGTGAGCAAGGAATCTGAACTCGCTCCCGCCGAGGACACCCACGTTTGCGACCCGGTGCTTGTCTACCAGATTAGCGAAAGCGCACGCCACGCGCTCAGTGCCCTTAACCTCGACTTCGGAAAACCCCGGTACCGTGAAGTGTGGCGCTAAGGAGCAAGAGCGACCTGAGTGTTTCAGCCTACAACGCATGTGTGTCGTCGGTCAGCCCCATCACACGCGCTGCTTTCCACCGTGCCTTCACCGAGGCGAACTCCTTACCGCCCCCGGTAGTTCGCAGTTCCATGAATTGTTCCAACCCATTCATGAAATGCATCACCATTTTGCCCATGCGGGTGACGAGTGGGACGCAGGGTTCCCCTCTGCTCCTCCAACTTCTGATGGTGAACACGCTGATGCCGAGGAATGCCGCCGCTTCCTTCTCGCGAATGTAACGGCTCTCTCCTTGCACCTGAGCATTCGGTCGTGCCTTTAGTCGGGTGACCACTCTTTCAGCAACCCTCTCCATGAATGCTTCCTCTTGCAACCCGGCAAAAGCAGGACGCTCTTCGCCAAACAAGCGAACAAGCGAGTCCGCCACACAATCCCGAACGGTCTCGATGCGCTTTTGAACCTGCGTGAATTCCTCCTGAATTTGCACCAATTCTTGGCGCACATCCGCCAAGCTTCGAAGTGTTCTTCGCATGGACTTGCTCCTGTGGAATGTGGCCGGATATGCCGAAGCAAGGCGGAGACATCTTCTCTCACCGAAAAGACGTATTCCTTCCATGCTNNGAACCGATGGTGCTTGAGAGACGCGACTGGCGGATTACGAAGGCCGCGTGCTCGTGTGGAGCAGAACTCCAACTTGCCGGTAATGTTGGCTCTGTCAGGGAACAAGCCCAGAAATTAGTCGCAGCGTTTCAAAAGCACAAGATAGTGAAAGAAACCGCACGGCAGAAACCAGTTCAATCCACTCCAAAGCCCACCGAGATGACACCCCTGCGAAGATGTGAACCGTCATCCCGTGTAAGTGAAGGTTGACGCGAGATTGCTTCCTCATAGATGGACAATGCCTGACCAGAAGAGAGTACTCGTTCAGGGCATTCCTGCCATGGCGACCAAGGATGATGGTGTCCGTCTACCGTCCGCTAGGCAAGCGACACGCCAGAGACCAAAGATGTATAGACCGCGAGTGCATTCAAGCTAAATGATT
>PKXI01000447.1:0-1874 GCA_003133425.1 Acidobacteriaceae bacterium | reverse complement strand
GAATCCAAGCACGCAACCTCCCAAAACGAATCACGCATGGGTGGCGCAACAGTTGGCCATCTATCACGCAAGTTCCCTGCTTCCTTTTCGCGTACGTACCGCTTCTCCCCTTGTGGCTGAGATTGCGGCGTGATGCCAAGTCGAACAACCACGCTGCCAGCAATTCTCTCAATGAGTTCCTCTTCCACCGAGCCGGTAAACGCTGGACGTTCGTCACCAAAGATGCGCGTGAGCGAGTCCGTGACGCAATCTCGCACATCGTAGATGCGCTTCTGACGGCGGACGAATTCCTGCTAAATTTCAAGTAGCTCTCTTCGTGCGTCCGCCAAATCTCGCAGTGTTCTCCGCATAGATTCCTCCTTGGGAATAGGAGGATACCGGATGAGAACGACTCATCGAGCGGTGGTACGCAGTACAATTCACTCGTGAATAAACCCACTCTAATCTTCCACGCCGACTGGAGCAGTAATGCCCTCCATCGTTGGAGTGCAAAGGCCGTCTTCGAGTCGGATGGGCGTTACACCGCCTTGGGGCCGAGTCTGGTCGGCGACCTGACTCCGCTCCTTAAGAACCTCAGGTTGGAAGCCGGGGCGTTCGGAAGCGTATTCGCCGGTTTCGACTTCCCCATTGGCGTTCCTGCCCACTTCGCCCAACGTGCCGAAATTTCGAAGTTCCGGGATTTCCTCGCGCTGTTGGGACAGGGCGTGTGGAAGAACTTCTATAAGGTGTGCGACACTCAGGCGCAGCTATCCGTTCACCGACCGTTTTATCCAAATCGGAGTCTTGAGGGGCCGAAACAGAAGCACCTGCTCGACGCACACGACGCGGAAACGATGCTTGATTTGCTCCGAATCTGTGAACGCGGTGGCAACGGTCAGGTGCAAGCTTGTTCCTTATTCTGGACGCTCGGTGCTAAGGCTGTGGGCAAAGCCGCCCTGAAGGGCTGGGAACATGTGCTCGTTCCTGCACTCAAAGACAATTCCGTTCGACTATGGCCGTTCGATGGGAGATTGGGCGACCTGCTCCAGCCGGGTCACACTGTCATCGCAGAGACCTATCCGGCAGAATGCTATAGTTGGTTCTCCGACGACCCGGTTCGCAGCAAGACGGACATCGAATCCCGGAAAGTGTTCGGCTCCAACCTTCTTGATTGGGCTCGTGGTAGCGAGGTCACAGTAGAGCCACGGCTTGAAAACACCATCAAGACAGGATTCCCAATCGGAAAGGACGATGCGTTCGACGCCGTCGTTGGGCTCTTCGGACTCCTCCAGATATGCCTCGGCGAACGAGTGCTATATGAACCAGACGGTAAGACGATTCGAGAAATTGAAGGATGGATTCTCGGTCGGCGGTCACGACATGTCGAACAAGCCTTAATGCAGTGTTCCGCCAACACCGACCCCGAACTCTCCGACTGGTTACAGTGGGCTTCCAAAAGCGGCGAGGTACCTATTTTTGTACGGGCAATCGCCGAGGCTGCTTTCCTCGCGGACTCGCTGAACTACGCCCTCCTGCGCCCGGTGCTATTGGAATTGAAACGCCGGACCCCCTGTGCGCCTTGCGATTCCGATTAGGCACTTTTTCGTGACTGCTGTACTCTCCAGCGTCGTATACCTGCCAGTATCGCCCCTGAACTAGTTGCAGACATATTTATCAGGTCGTGCTCTGAGCCCATTGGAGCTTGCAAGGCGTTGAGTATTGAAGTAACCCCTAATCTGAACTAAGGTTCTCGCAGAAACTGTCCGTTCGTGACCTTTCGTCGAGCCATGCATCACCCTACAATCGGTTCAACTAGATTAAAGAGCGTATTCACTCACTATCAAAGCTGGCGGCGTGCGTGCGCGAGAAGGGCAGTCGTGGACTATTTAGATAAG
>PKXI01000266.1 GCA_003133425.1 Acidobacteriaceae bacterium | reverse complement strand
CCAACGTGGGTAATACAACTGCGGCAGAGTAACTCGCAAACAAAGAATGAGTTACACGCGTTTTTGCCGCACTCGCAGTAAACTCCCGCTAGAATTGACATGGGCTTTAGCCCCAGCGGAAGCCCTTGCGAATCCCCGAGTGTTCCATCCATGGCGCATCCAGGCCAAACAAAAAAGGGCTCCTGGACTTTAAGTCCAGGAGCCCTTTCCTGCATTGCGTTCGTTCAGCTCACCAGGTCAGAGAGCGGCGGGAACTTGTAACGCGCCTTCGCAATTGGTGTGCCCAGAACCTCAATGCGGCTCAGGTCGCGGCTGCCCACGCCGAGATGTTCGGCCAGGCGCAACGTACTGTCGCAAGTCTCAAACGGAGGAGTGCCGCGATCCGCCATCGGGTCGAATCCCATCACGGCCGTGGCAACTGAATCGGTCGAGACGCAGTTCATTCCCGCAATCAGCAAGCCAGGATGAATCGGCTTGTGTATCCAGCTCTTGTTCTGATTGGGAAGCTCTCCGCCCGTCATGCTGTAAATGCCGTCGATCACCGCGAGATGGATAGGGCGTGCCGCAACCAGATCGGCCGTGATTCTTGGCACTCGATAGCCGGGGTCTTTAGAATTCGTCGTGTCCACCAACGGGGGTGCGCTTTTCGGAGGTACGCGCGAACCCGAGTGCATGGGCCCGCGGAAGCCATTCGGGACGATGCTAGGCTCGTCCACTGGTGCGTTTTCGCTATAGATGGTGCAGGGCGTGATGCCGAAGCAGTTCTTCATGCTCAACGTGACGCCCGCGGTGCGATGCTCCTTGAGCTTGGCTAGCGAAACAAAAACATCGGTATCCATGTAGGAGTGATTCAGATCGTAGCCGGCATACATCAGCCCGCCGCCTGGCACCATGAAACGCGAATAGGTCTTGCCGCTTCCCAGGAAGTTTGTGTTCTCAAACTCCACCCGCGTAGCCGCGCTGGCGAAGTCTTTTGGCTGCCAGCCGGCGGCCATCATAAAGTCCTCCAGCGGCTTGGTGCCCCATGGCGCACTTTCAAGGATGCGAACGCGCGTAGCACCGGCTTTGCCCAGCAGAGAAACCAGTGCGCCGATCACCTGCGGGTGAACCCAATGCGTCATCTCGTTCGGCATGTCGTTCAGCTTGTCCTTGGGCACGCTGGTCATGTTCAGCTTGATGGCAACGGTCTTTCCGCCCACCAGCTTTTGCAGCCCGCCAAGCTGGTCGAACATGGTGGAAAGTACATCCACCACCTGGCGGTTATATTCCGGGCAAATTCCGATGGCCACAGGGCTTGCCGGAGCGCGCTCGGCTGAGAGCAACGATGGTTTCGCAATGTACGCGCCGGCAGCCATTCCCATGGCGCCAAGAAAATCTCTACGGGAGCAACTCATCCTCATGGTCAGACCCACCTCTCAGGTTCAACGGAACAGCAGAAGGGAAGCGCCGAGGCCCGCATCCAGCTTCGGTCCTCGGGACTTTGGCCAATTGTACTCCGGAACGTGGAGAGCAGGGAACAGCGAATAGTCGACAAGGACCAAGGACGATCGCTCTGCCCTTGAATGCCTTCACGTTAGAGCTGTCATCTTGAGCGTAGGTCGCAGCGGCGACCGGAGTCGAAGGACCTGCGGTTGCTTTTCAATCCTTCCCACCCCAAAGAAGCTGGGTGGGAGGCGACTGACCTCAATCATTCGTTTCCCGATCTCAGGCCATCACTAACCCATCATTCCCAATCCCTGAAAACTGAGAACTGAGAACTGAAAACTGAAAACTGAAAACTGCCCTCAGAACTCCAGCGTAATCCCGCACTCCCCGATGATCGTGAATATCCCAAGCAGGTGGGTGATTCCCAGCAACTGCCGAACCCGCTTCCCCTGGTTGACGAGTTCCAGCCTGCAACCGTTCGACTTGGCTGAAACCACCAGGCGCACCAGTGTGCCCAGGCCCATACTGTCCATGTGGATCAGGTCGGTCAGGTCGAGCCCGACCTGCCTTGTCGATTTAGAATGTACGGCAGAAAACAGGAAACGGGGAAACTTCTTATTCACCTATATCAGGTGCGCAAGTGAATGCACATCCGAAAAGTAAGCCGGTGCGATACTTTGTGGGTAAACCCATGCCGCTGGCAAGACCGCACCGGATGATTTTCGAATTTCAAAATGTAATGGAGGGTTTCCTTGTCTGAAGCAGTCAGGCGGAGTGAGCGGCTGGACCCCAAAGTGCGCATCTTGCTTGAGATCAACGACGCGCTGGCGCTGCCGCCGATTGAAAGCCTGAGCGTTGCCGAGGCTCGCCGCATCCGCGCGGAAGGATTCAAAAAGCAGGGCGGCCCGCCTGCCGTGCTGGGGCGCGTAGAAGAGTTGCTCATCCCAGGGCCGGCCGGCCCCATTCCGGTGCGCGTTTACGCCAACCAATTGGGCGGATTGCGCACCGGGCTGGTGTACTTTCACGGCGGCGGCTATGTCATCGGCGATCTGGACACGCACGATTCACTGTGCCGTGCGATCGCAAAGGACTCGGATGCGGTGGTCATTGCGGTGGGTTACCGACTGGCTCCGGAAAACAAGTTTCCAGCGGCGGTTGAAGACGCGCATGCGGCCACAGTTTGGATTGCGGAGAATGCTCAGAAGCTGGGCATCAACGCCAGGAAGATCGCCGTGGGCGGCGACAGCGCCGGGGGCACCCTGGCAACGGTCGTGGCCATGCGCTGCCGCGATGCGGGCGGGCCCGCGCTCGCAGCGCAGATTCTGTTGTACCCCATCGCCGACCTCAGTACCTTTGATACTGCTTCGTATCTGGAGTTCGCCGAAGATTACAGCCTCAGGCGCTCTGCAATGCAATGGTTCACCGGTCATTATCTGGGCACCGCCGAGGATGCGCGTGATCCGGAAGCCTCGCCGTTGCTGGCCAGCGACCTGGGTGGTCTGCCGCTGGCGCTGGTCGTCACGGCAGAGTTTGATCCCTTGCGCGACGAGGGCGAAGCCTATGCAGAGCGGCTCAGGCAAGCTGGGACAGAGGTAATCGCGATTCGGTATCCGGGAATGATTCACGGCTTCGCCGCGATGCTCGGCATTTTGGAACGAGGCCGAACGGCGATAAAAGAATCAGCGGAATTCGTTCGCAACCTGCGAGTTTGAGGTGAAGGTTCTACCCGAACTGAATTTGGTGAACAGCAAACCGAAATCAACCGCCGCCCGCCAACCCCTTAACCCGCTAACTCGCCAAGTCCATACCAAGCCGGGTGCCCCATCCATTCCGCGCATTTTGCGGAATGGGTGGGATACCACGACCCTCAACCAAGGGGCTTTTCTGACCCCTGATCCCACTCCCGCCCCTCACGGTCGACAAAAACACAGAAAAAAGACCCAATTTAGCCATTATTTGGTCGAATTAGCTCGAATTAGAGCCCATTTGCTACCTTTTAGGGTAGTTCTGAACAACCCTTCGCCCACAGCAGGCTGCTTCTTTGCAGCGAACTCGCCAAATTGGCTGGCCTGTAAGGTTAACCCCTCAAAAAAGTGCAACCTTTTGAGCGAACGTTTGGTACGAATGACGCACCACTTAAGCGACCATTTGGTGGGTTAGACGCACCATCTGGACCAACCTTTCGGCCCTGCAAAGCAGGCAATTTCCCTGATTATTCCGCGGGCGCTTCGCTCTTCTCGGCGCGCCTTTCTCTGCCACTGATCAGGTAGACAGCCGCCCGCAATTCCAGCAAGGGATCGTCTGAAGGTTCAATTCCTTCCACCCGCGGAATGGGGTCGAAGATGATGTGCTGTTGCTCGGCCGAATTGTCCGGAAGCACTCCAGTCAACTCAATTGTGCCCAACTCAAATAGCTCGCGCGTCTCCGGCCAGTGAATCGTTGCGTCGTCGCTCTTGTCCTCTGGAGCGGCGATCTGCACCAGCAGCTTGAAATGGACCGGCCCTTTAACCACACGCTCGACAATCTCATCGAAGTGGTAGTTGTCGGAGAGGCCCTTGACCTGCGCATCTGTCAGGAAATCATTTCCCAGCTCAGGCACGATGCGATAGCGCCCGAACTTCGTCTGACCCGCGTCGTTATTGAACTTGAACGCAGTCACGCCGAAATAAGTATTCCGCGCCAGGCTCGAAGCAAACGGTTTTGGAGTCTGCACAAATGCCGTCGCCGCCGGATGCGCAGCAAGAAATGTCTCGATCGGTTTTGGCGAGGCCACGTCCGGTCCGCTTGCCGCCGCAGCCTTCAGAAATTCAAGAAATTCCCTCCCGTCGCGCGTCGGAAAACCGTCCGTTGAATGAGCAACGATATCCGTGTGCACATGCTCCGCCATGTTGAATCGAATCGCAAGTCCGCGCGGATTTGCTTCAGGAACGTTGTCGGAAATGAAAGGAATCCCGGTCGAGTTTGAGAACCGCGCAGTCACCGGCGTAGACTCCCGCGCGATATGCGGAGCCTTGGTTAACGTCTGTGCATTGGCCGCCGGTTTGAACTTCCCGGCAAGCAAAAGTCCTTTAGCGTGCGCCGGCCGAAACCCGGGATGCAGCCCAAACATTTTGTGAAATTGCTCAACTAATTCCCGCGCCAGCGCAACTACCCTCTCATCCTGAGGAAGGGGCATAGAGTGAACCTCCTGATCTGATTGGATGCAGTGTACTTGAGTTGTTGTTCGAGTGGTGATCACATTTGACCGTTGTCACCATAGTGCGATTGCAGATTACATGAGCCGGCGTCGAATGAGGTCGAGTGCTTGCTGAGTTGCCCATTCTCTAACGCGAGCGCGATCGCCGCGGAACGTGCGGTCCATGACTTCGGTTCGCTGAGGGTCGGAGACGGCGATGTAGACCAGACCTACAGGCTTGGTTTCTGTGCCGCCTGTGGGGCCGGCGATACCAGTGATTCCTAATCCAAGTGTTGCACCGGTGCGGATGCGAATGCCGTTGGCCATCGCTTCGGCAACTTCTGCTGAGACGGCCCCTTTTTGGGCGATGAGTTCTGGTGAGACTCCAGCGAAGGCGGTCTTGAGCGGGTCGGCGTAGACGATGGCTCCGCCGACGAAGGAGCGCGAGCTGCCGGGAACGGAGGTGATGCGCTGGGCGATCATGCCGCCGGTGCAGCTTTCGGCGACGGCGAGGGTAGCCTGGCGAAGGCCGAGGTAATAGAGAACGATCTGCTCGAGTGATTCGCCTTCAGAGGAGTAGAGCCAGTCTTCAAGCGCCTCTTCGAGGCGGGAAGCGAGTTCATCGACACGCTGGCGGGCCAGTTCAAGCGATGATTTGGAGCAGAGCAAGGTGAGCTGAATGTCGCCTGCGTGGGCCAGGATGGTGGTTTCGACATCGGTATAGGTGGTGTAGATGGGCGCCAGGATTTTGTCAGCCTGAGACTCGGGAATCATGGCGGCGCGGAGTGTGCGCTTGGCGATATGGCGTGGAGGCACGGCGGCCCGCAGGCGGGGCAGGCACGCATCATCGAATAAAGGGCGGCACTCATTCGGCGGACCGGGAACGAGCAGAACGAGCTTGCGATAGTTTTCGAACGTGGTGTCGAGCCATTGGCCGGGAGCGCTGCCGTTGGGGTTGGGGAGGACAGTTGCGCCTTCGAGCACGTCGGCCTGCTTGAGGTTGTTCTGAGGCATTGTGATGCGCCAGGTTGCGGCTCGCGCATGGAGAGCTTCGACCTGGGCACCGTCGCGGCGAAGAGTGAGAGAGAGCGCCTCGGCAACCGCCTCGCGGGTGAGGTCGTCCTCTGTGGGGCCGAGGCCGCCCATTATTACCAGAATATCGGTACGGCCGAGGGCGGTACGGATGGCGTTGACAAGGTCCTTCAGGCGGTCCCCGACAATGGTTTTGAACGCGACAGTGACGCCGATCTCATTGAGTTTCTCGGTGAGATAAAGGGAGTTGGTGTCCTGGCGCCAGGGGGTAAGCATTTCGGAACCGACGGCGATGATTTCGGATTTCATAAGAGCAGAGTGCAAGGGACAGTGATCAGTTCTTGGAGCTTAAGACAGACTGAGGCCTTCTACGCCCAAGTCCACATCATAAACGGCCTCATTGGTGGCGAGAATGGTATTGCCGAGGGGGGAGAAGGCGACGCCGACGAGGTTGACTCCGGCGAGAACGAGCGTGGCCTCGCCCTGGGGAGTCACGCGAACCAGTCCGCGACGCCCGTGAAGGCAGGCTGCGAGGTAGACGTCGCCGTCTTTTGAGAGCGCGAGACCCTGGGGACGGCCGAGGCCGCGATACCATGCGCGGGTGTCGCCATTGGGCTCAATGGCCCAAATGGCATCGTTGGATGAGAGCGAGGGCGCGGTGACGAAAACAGTTCCTGCGGCGTTGACGGCGAGGTGGTAGGCAGCGGGGCTGGCCTCGAGCGTGGCGTGAACGAAGATCTGACGCTCAGGATTGATTTTGAAGATGGTGCCGCTGCGGTCGCCGACGAAGAGGTTCCCCTGGGAATCGAAGGCTGCACCAGTGGCTACTCCCATGCCCTCGGCATAGACGGTGGACTCGCCTGCGGCGTCGACGCGGTAGACGTTGCCTTCGGCGCGTGAAGTTACGAAGAGGTCGCCTTCGGGCGAAAAGGCCAAGCCGGTGGCGTTGAGGATGCCAGTCACAAAAGGAGTGCCGCGGCCGCCAGGGCTGACTCGTACTACGGAGACCGGGGTCTGCTTGCCGCGTGGGCCCGAGATTGTGGCGTAAATCATTCCAGAGCGGCTGACTGCGGGGCTGGTGACGGGATGAAGTCCGTCAGAGAGCTGGTTGGCGATGCGCAAGGGCACGGGGTTGCTGGCGCCTGCAGGGTTGCGGACTTCGATGAGGCCGGTAGCAGCCTCGGATGGGACAGAGAAGGCGAGACGCGTGGGCCGGCTCATGAGTACCTGGGCCGACACTCCGTCGACCAGTACCGCGGGGGCGTCAAAGCCGACTGGACCGAGCCGGACACCAAGAAGCTCGACCTCGCCGAGGGGAAGTGCAGCGGCAGGGACAACGTCGTCGATGCGGGGCTCGAGGAGGGCTGTGGGGGCGGGTTGGCCAGGTGTTCTGGGCATATCAATTCCAGATTTGCGGCTTAGAACCAGATGCGCAGCAAAGCTGCTATACCCCAAGCATACAGCCCCGCGGCCACATCATCGAAGACGATGCCCCAGCCGCCGGGCAAGCTTTCAAGCTGACGGGCCGGGAAGGGCTTGGTGATGTCGAAGAGGCGGAAGAGGACGAGGGCGATTGCCGCGTGGCGAAGATCGAAAGGACAACCGAGCAAGGCAATCCACTGACCGGCAACCTCGTCGATGACGACGAGCTGGGGGTCTTTACGGCCTGATTCGCGAGCGACGATGGTGGCGGCGGGCACACCGACCACGATTGAGAGAGCGATGCCGGCGAGTAGGATGAGGAAGAGTGTGCCCGGCGTGGGACGGAGACCCCAAGCGTAGGCGCCCCATAGGAGGACCGCAGCCACCGAGCCCCAGGTGCCGGGACCGGGCTTGCCGTAGCCGGCGCCGAAGAAGGTGGCTATGGCGAAGGCCCAAAGGGTCTTTTTCTTGTTTTGGTGGGATGTATTGGGGGAGTGATTATTCGTCATCGGAGTCCCCGCGCCGGCTGCCGCCGAATTCGCCTAGATCTTCGAGGACTTCGGGGTCGAGGATAGGGGAACTGATCTTGTAGACGCCCATGGCCCACTTGCCGAGATCGATCTTGCGGCAGCGGTCGGAACAGAAAGGGAAGTCTTCGTCAGTCATGCGGACGAGCATGCCGCAAGTGGGGCAGCGCAGGAGCTTGACGGATTTTTTCTTGGCAGGCATGGGAGTTATTGCGGGGTTCGAGAGCCACCCTTCACTCATAATGGTACTAGGCTCTGCGCTGCGGATGGGACATTGAGTCAGAGTGCCTGGAACTGACGGTCAAGTTGGCAGGATGATCCAGGGCTTATTCGCAATAAACCCCGGGGCTCCAACAATCAGCGTGAAGTAGAGGAAGGTAAGGAAAACAAAATCAAGCAGTTCGGAGCGGGAGAAAATGCGGCAGATCCCTTAAAGTCTGCGGAAGTGCCGCTCGAATTCATTGCGCTTCCTGTAAAGCGCACGCACTTTCACGGAGTATATCTGTTCGACTTGGGCGGAACTGCCGGGATCATACCCTGGTCAAGCAAAAGTTGCCTGGTTTCACTTCCCTGATAGGCACGGTCCATTCACCGGAAGTAGCCCTTCGGACCTGCGACGAATTTGTTCGAGCAAGGCACGACCGGCTGGCTACCATTCCCAGCCTTCGGATCAAAGCTTAAGCCAGTTTATAAGCCTCGGCATGCACGTCCATCACAGCTCTTCCCGAAGGGTCAACCATGTTCTGGAAAGCTGCATCCCACTTGAGCGCGGTCTCTGTGCTGCAAGCAACACTGCGCTCCCAAGGCACACAGTTGATCGCCGTTGCGCTTGGGAAATGCTGCTCGAAAAGCTGGCGGTAGAAATAGGCTTCCTTGGTCGCGGGAGTCTTGACCGGGAAACGTTCTGGGGCGCCAGACATCATTGCATCGGAGATGATGCTCTCGGCCGTGGCCTTGAGCTGATTAATCCAGTTATACCCAACACCGTCGGAGAATTGTTCCTTCTGCCGCCACAACACATTTTCGGGGATATACCCTTCGAAGGCTTTGCGCAGAGGCCATTTTTCTATGGGGCGCACATGGGCTGCGTTACGCGGAAGTTTGACCTCCGGATCGAGCATCATAGCCACGTCCAGGAATTCGCGATCCAAGAAGGGGACGCGCGCCTCGACTCCCCAGGCCGCGGAAGTCTTGTTGGCGCGAGCGCAGTCATAAAGGTGGAGTTTCTGGAGTTTGCGGACGGTTTCCTCGTGCAGTTCGCGACCGTTCGGGGCCTTGTGGAAGTAGAGATAACCGCCGAAAATTTCGTCCGCTCCCTCACCGGAAAGAATCATCTTGATGCCCATGGCACGGATCTTCCGCATAAGTAGGTACATGGGCGTTGAGGCACGAATGCTGGTGACGTCGAACGACTCCAGGTGATAGATGACGTCCGACAAGGCATCGAGCCCTTCCTGCACCGTGAAGAGGATCTCATGATGGACGGACCCTATGTACTTGGCCACGCCACGGGCCGCCAGCAGATCGGGCGCACCTTCCAGGCCAATGGCGAAAGAATGCAACCGGGGCCACCAGGCTGCCACGCGATCATCCTCATCCACACGCTTGGCGCTGAATTTGGCTGCGACCGCGGCCACAACGGAAGAATCGACACCGCCGGAAATGAGCACGCCGTAGGGAACATCACACATAAGTTGCCGGTGAACGGCGGCTTCCAGAGCCGATCGTAACCGCGACGAATCGTACGGCTCTGATGGGTAGAAGCCAGGTTCTGCCCATGCAGGCTCGTAATATTTCTGAAATCCCTTTTCTGCTTCATGCCCCAGGAAGTAGTGTCCCGGAGGAAATTCTCGAATGCGCTCGCAGACGCCGACAAGGGCTTTCATCTCTGAAGCGACGTAGAAATTTTCCTGGCGGTCCCAACCGACATAAAGAGGATTTACCCCGATGGGGTCGCGGGCAACGAGGAAGGTCTTCCGCGTTGGGTCGTAGAGCACGAACGCAAAAATCCCGTTCAAGCGATTAAGAAATTCCCGGGGAGAGCTTTCATCATAAAGGTAGAGGAGGACTTCGCAATCCGACGAGGTCTGGAAATCGTGGGGCCGCTTCAGTTCCTGACGCAATTCCCTGTGGTTGTAGATTTCGCCGTTCACTGCCAGGACATTGCCGTTTTGACGATCAATCAACGGCTGTGCGCCATGCTCCACATCAACGATGCTAAGCCGCTCGTGCGCGATAATGGCCTGATCATCGCCGTAAATTCCGCTCCAGTCGGGACCGCGGTGGCGAACCTTCTTGGCCAGAGCCAGAGCTTGGTTACGCAGATCCGCGTAATTGGTGAGGGCAGGATCGAGTTTGAGGATAGCGAGAATGCCGCACATTCAGGAGGACTCCATTTTCTATGCGCCCGATGAAGCGATGGACCATTTCATCAATCGGATCACATAACATCGAGGGAGCGGTGTCGGTTAGGTAAGAATCAAGTGCCCAAGCACCCGCGGCATAATTCGACGGATTGATGAGGCATCGTCAAATCCATTAGTTCGAGTGGATGTTCCTCCGCCTTACCCGAGCAATACATCCAAAGTCCTCTCAATCAAGCAGAAATTCAACTTGTTGGGTAAGGAAACAGGAGCATACTTCTGATCCCCATGCTAGATCGAAACCGCACCAGGAGAAATAACACTTTTGTGGTTAACGGCTCTTGGTGCAAGTAGATGAATTCCGGTTCTTTAGGCATCGGTTTCTAATTCCACCGTCATTACTCGGCGCCAGCGAGGGACGATTCGACTGCCGGCTGAGGAGCGATAATTCCTTCTTGGACAAAAGCCGCATCCTTTCGAGGCTTCTGCTTTTTCTCTTGAATTCCCGAGGGAACTTAGGTTCGATGAGATTTCTTGATTTGCAGGTGAATGGGTACGCCGGGGTGGACTTCAACGGCGACGGACTTGATGCGGAGCGAGTGGATGAGGTGTGCGCGCGGCTGGCGAGCGAGGGCGTTGATGGGATTCTGGTGACGATCATTACGGATCGGCTGGCGGCGATGGAGGCGCGGCTGCAGGCAGTGGTGAAACTGCGCGAGAGGGTGCATTCGTTGCGGCAGATCATGCGCGGATTTCACATCGAGGGGCCGTTTATCAACCCCGCGGAGGGTTTTAGGGGCGCACATCCAGCAGATGCCGTGACCAAGGCAGATAAGCCGGCAATGCAACGACTGCTTGATGCGGCGAACGGGTTGACGCGGCTGGTTACACTGGCACCGGAGCAGGACCCAGGGCTTGGAATTACTCGGATGCTTGCAAAAAGTAACATTGTGGTATCAGCCGGGCACACCAATGCGTCGCTCGATGAGTTGAGTGCAGCCATTGATTCCGGACTAACGATGTTTACGCATTTTGGAAATGGATGCCCGCTGAACCTTCCTCGTCACGACAATATCCTGAGTCGAGTATTGAGTCTCCGTGAGCGGCTATGGGTTTGCTTCATCGCGGATGGGGCGCATATTCCGTTTTTTGCGCTGAAGAATTACTTGGATTTAGTTGGAACAGATAAATCGATTGTAGTTACAGACGCTATCTCCGCCGCAGGACTGGGGCCGGGGAGTTATCGATTGGGGCGATGGGATTTGAAGATTGGCGAAGATGGGATTGCGCGTTCTCCTGATGGATCACACCTGGTTGGCTCGACAACCACCATGTATGAGAGCTTCAGGAATCTGAAGGAGAAGCTGGGACTTGGAGAGGAGAGTGCGCGGATGCTTGTGGATGGGAACCCGCGGAGGGCAATCGGGGAGCAGTGAGTGATTTCCGGGCCCCAAAGGTGAGACCCGGCGCACCCGGTTACATGGTCTTCAGGAGCGTTTCCAGCCGCGCCAGACCCTTTTGCCGCGCTGTGACATTCGCGGGATTCGAATTCCCCGGATCTTCGCCGGCACGCATAAATCCATGCCCCGCACCGTCGTAAATGACCGGGTCGTATTTCTTGCCGGCGGCTTGCATTGCGTCCTTTGTGGCTGGGACCGTAGCAGTTATGCGCGCGTCGTTTTCGGCGTAGAAACCATACACCGGCGCGGTGATGCCTGCGAGGTCTGCTGTCTGCGGCGGAGGGCCATAAAAGACGAATGCGGCGCTCAGGTCCTTGCGCTGTGTGGCAAATTGAAAGGACTTTCCGCCGCCCCAACAGAAACCAGTGACGGCCAGCTTGCCGTTGGCTGCGGGCAGCTTCTTTGCATAATCGGCAACCGCATTCAGATCGGCGGTTACAGTTTCCGCGGCCAGCCCTGAAACCGCTTTTGTTATGGATGGCATGTCGGGGAAGGCGCTGGTGTCGCCGCCATTAGGACCGAAGCCGGAGAGCAGATCGGGCGCGACGACGATGTATCCGGCAGCCGCCAGGTCATCGGCCATGCTGCGCGCCCAGTCGGATAGCCCAAAGATTTCGTGGATGAGCAGAACTACCGGCGCCTTGTGGCTCACTTCCGGATAATCGACAAAAGTATTGACCGTGCGGCTGCCGTAAGTGACCTTGACCCATTCTTGATGGCGCGGCGATTTCACGAGTATTTGCTTGGCCCAGTCCTGGGCAGCGGCGGAAGGCGCGGCAAACGAAAGCCCTGCGATCATGGTGAAAAGGCAGGCCGAAGCGAGGGAAGTCGGGAGAAGCCGGTTTTTCATGGGCGCAGTTTATCAGGCATTGGCTAAGACCGCAGCAATGTTTTTTATCGCCCGGAGACTAGAGTAAGGACGAACTTCCGACTTTGGAGGCTGGCGGTCTTCTCACCAGGACAGCGACGCCGCTGGACCAGACCAAGGGGACCATGTGGAACTGGGGATTGGCCGACAGGCGGTAGAGGAGGATAGGGATTTTTCCGGCGTGGTCCTCGGGCCAGTTGGGCTGAGGGAGCATGTCGTCAATTACATAAAAACCGCCGGGGGCGACGAGTACGAGGGCTTCGTCGACGCACTCGTATTTTCCAGGGATGGCGTCAGCAAAGATCAAATCAAATTGTAGTGGGGGAGTGAGCGCGAGTTGACGCCGGAGAAAGGTCGCGCCGTCTTCAGTGATCAAGGTGAGGCGCGGGTCGTGGCCGAGGAACTCGCGGGCTACAGCCTGGACGCTTGGGTCGGTGTCGACGCTCGTGAGGGTGGCGGCGGCATCCATGCCGGAGAGCAGCCAGGAGGTCGCGATGCCAGTTCCCGTGCCGAGCTCGAGCAGACGTCCCCCAGGTTTGGAGGCGGCGAGGATTTGAAGCAGCGCGCCGGTGCGGGGCTCGGAGGCCATACCAAAGTCTAGTTCGGTAGTGCGGGCTTCAATGGATGGCAACTCAGTGGGCGGGGTGATGAAGGGCTTGTCATGCATGGTGTTCAAGCTCTCTTTGTTCAGTGATCGCGTTCAGTTTATAGCGGACCGGAGAGGATGCGGGCCACCACGTCATATTCGTGGGCTTCGGTGATTTCGGCTTTGTAGAAGCGGCCGGGTTCTGGGGATTCCAAATCGCCGAAGTCATTGATGTAGACTTTGCCGTCGATTTCGGGGGCGTGGAACTGGGTGCGGCCTTCCCAAAGGAGCGGGGTTTCATCGCTTTCGCCTTCGGCGAGAATGACTAATTCGCGGCCGATCCACAGTTGCTTGGCGCGCTTGCTGATGGACTGCTGCAGCTTCATCAGGCGGCGCTTGCGAGACTCGATGGTGCGCTTGGGGATCTTCGAGTCGAGCGAGAATGCACTGGAACCTTCTTCATCGGAGTAGCTGAAGACGCCCAGCCAGTCGAACTTCGCTTCCTTCACAAAGTCTTCGAGGAGGGCTATGTCTTCGGAGGATTCTCCCGGAAAGCCAACGATGAAGCTGGTGCGGAGGGCGATTCCGGGGACNNGCAGGCGAGGCGTGCTGGAGAGGGACGTCGAGATATTTGCAGATGTTGTCGTGACGGGCGATGGTGTCGAGGAGCTTGCCGGTGATGCGGTTGGGGTAGGCATAGAGGAAGCGGAGCCAGCGCAGGCCGTCGATGCGAGCGAGGGCGTCAAGGAGGGTTGCGAGGCCGTCCTTGATGCCGAGATCTTCGCCGTAACAGGTGGTGTCCTGGCCGATGAGGGTGAGCTCTTGGACGCCACGGGCGACGAGTTGCTGGGCTTCGGCGACTACGGATTCGAAGCGGCGGGAACGAAATTTTCCGCGGAGATTGGGGATGACGCAGAAGGTGCAGGGGTGGTCGCAGCCTTCAGCGATTTTGATGTAGGCCGAGGACTTTGGGGTGGTGAGGAAGCGCGGGGTGGATTCGTCGTAGAGATAGGTAGGAAGGAGATGGGCAGCGCCTTGCCAGCCATCGCGGGCGAAGCGGCCCTGGCGCTCGCGTGCATCGCCTTCGGAACGGGAAGTTGTTTCGTGCTTATGCGTGGCGGCCTGGGACTCTTTTCCGGGGCGGACTTCGGCGGCGGCGCCGGAGAGGATGTTGAAGGGCGATGTGGAAGCTGGGGCGACGGGCATGGAGAGGCCGGCGGCTTCGAGAATGGATTCCAATTCGCCTGTGCCGACTACTGCGTCGACTTCGGGGATGCTCTTCTGGATTTCGTCGCGATAGCGCTCGACGAGGCAACCGGCGACGATGAGCTTGCGGGCTGAGCCAGAGGTTTTGAAGCGGGCCATCTCGAGGATAGTGTCGACGGATTCCTGCTTGGCGGTGTCGATGAAGGAGCAGGTGTTGACGACCAGGATGTCGGCCTCTTCAGGATGGGCTGTAAGGCGCGCACCGGCGCGATCGAGCAGGCCCATCATTACCTCGGAGTCCACGAGGTTTTTGGGGCAGCCTAACGAAATAAAGCCCACGGAAGGGGCCGTGGGAGGGGATGGCTTGTTCACATATTAATTGTACCGGTTAAGCGATTTTGTGGTGCGAAGGCAGCGGTTGGGGTTCGGGGGCGGAGCGCTGCGATGAGTCTGCTGTCGCGGTGATAAAATCAATTAGTGCCGGGTCCTACGCGACGTAATCCCGCCAA
>PKXI01000183.1 GCA_003133425.1 Acidobacteriaceae bacterium | reverse complement strand
AGAACTTGGCACTCTCCAGATACTATAGAGACAATCGAGAATTGGACTAACCTTCTTACAGTAGAAAAACTCGGGGAGCTAACTTCAATCAGCCCCAAGACACTTTACCGTTACATCAAACAGCGGAAGCTCCCCGCAATACGAATCGGCGGCTGCGTCCGGTTGAACCCGGCCACAACCGCCGAATGGTTACGCTCACGCCAATTCTGATGTCAGCTAAAAGGTCTCCGATGTTGGCAACGTCCCGTCTGGTTTACCGAGGTAGACCTTCTTCAACGCTGCAACGAATTTATGACCGCAGTTTGGAGTCTGGCAGATTACCGTTTGCTCTTGGAAGGTCTCTCGAAGTCTTTCGCGGAAGTTGGAGATTCCAACGCTTGGTAGAACATCGTCTGCTCCGAGTGGAAAGAGCTTATGACAATTTGGGCAGTAGACTCCGTAAATCTTCCTTATCGGCTTCAGGGGGTGCGCGATTTCGCGTGGCTCTTCTGACATAGCCTCGGATTATACGTCAAACGAACCCGCCCTCACCGGGCGGGTTCGTTGTTCCATGGGTGTTCATGGGTGCCTGTCAGGCCGCGTCTGAGAAAGGGTCCTTGGCGGTGTTCGAAGTGCGCCCTTGCAGATAGATAATCGTGATTGAGATGTCGTGGTGCCCCATGTTCCGGCTGACCTCATAGATGTCGATGCCGTTATCCAAGCAGCGATGCGCGTAGGTATGACGGAACTTGTGAAGATAAAACTGCTCACACTCGCCCTTTTCAGCACATGAGTCGCAGACGCCACAGTTCAACCCGGCCTTACGAGCAAACTTCTTGAGGTACTGCAACCAGTGGTTGGAGGGCTGGTCTCCACGCATGGAGCCGACCACGTAGATGCTGTTCGGGTTCTGCTCACGCCATACCTGCAACGCCACCCTGAGGGACGGGTACATAGGAATCTTCCGACCCTTGCGGCTCTTCGTCTGAAATTCCTTCACCTTGCCCCGGTTCGTCACGCGCTGGTCACCCGGTACGAAAATCTTGCCTTCGTCCCACTTGATGTTCTGCCACGTCAGGTGTGAAGCCTCACGGAACCGCATCCCAGTGTGGAGAAGCAAGGTGAAGACCATTTTGTAGTAAGGAGTGCAAGCCTCGAACAGCTTCTCCAGTTGCGCCTTGGTGTAGGGTTCGGTGTCAGCATCAGGCTTCGAGGACAGCCGCTTGTGAACGGCGGGTTCGATTAGCTTCTCGATGACGACGCCAGAGTTCCGAAGGAACCCGCGTACGACCGTGTAGCGCATCGCACGGCTCTTCTGAGCGTAGCCCTTCTGAATGAGAGAGTCGATGAAACTGGTGACATCCGTCTCAGTGACATCGGCAACGTACTGCCGCTTAACGTGACTGACGAAGGCGTTGAGCGTGTTCTCATACAGCCGGGTGCTCGTCCGGGTCAACCCCTGCGAGGGACTCTTCTTTTTTGCGATATAGTCGCTGGCAAGGACGGCCACCGTCTTGCGGTCTTCCTCAGGCATCGGGGCCGGGGCAATGCCAAGGGTGATTTCAGCCGCTTCCTTGGCGCGGGTTGCGTTCAGCCGTTCGAGCATGACCAGAGCCGCATCGAGGTCGTTGCCGACCGTGACGTAAGCTGCCTTCGACCCAACATAATGCCGAATCTGGTAGGTGCCGTTCGGAGCCGGGTATTCGACGCCGTTGTACAACATGAAGCCGTCCTTGATGCGGCCATTCTTGGACTGGATGAGGGTGCCCCTCCGCCAGCCCACGCCTTCGAGGTTTGCATTCCTGACGAGGGTTGCTACTTTGTTAGCCATTTGGATTCTCCAGTAGTCTTCGGGTACACTAGGAACGGTCAGGTGGAGTTCGGTAACCGCTTCAGAGTGCCTATCCCCTAATACTGGCTTTTGCAAAAACATTACTAAGGTGATTTTTGATTTTCCTTAAGTTGTGTCAGCAGAGCGGGTTAGGTGACATGGCTTAAGTGTCCCCTCCTCCGCACCAATGAACGTCGTTCCGGGACATCCCGGCAGCTTAAGTCCGGCCACCGGACAGACTTGGAAAGCAGAATTAAATGCAGATTCTCTTTTATGTTTTCGTTGTAGTTCACCTGATCGTGTGCTTCTTCCTGATCGGTGTTGTCCTCATCCAGCAGGGCCGCTCGGCCGACCTCGCCGGCGCCTTCGGTGGACAGGGCTCGCAAACCGCCTTCGGACCCCGCGCCGCCGCCAACGTGCTCACGCGCCTCACCACCTGGTCGGCCATCATCTTCATGTGCACCTCCATCGGACTGGTCGTCCTTTACAACCGCGCCAGCACCTCGCACTCCGTCCTTGAAGGCACCAAGCCCGCCCCCATCAGCACTCCCGCCAAGTAGCGCGAGCAGTCCACTCACGGCCAAGCGTTTTTGATATCGCGCGAAAAACGCAATGCGGAGGGAGGGGGAGGTTTCAACCTCCACAATCGCAAGCAGAATGAGCGCGAGCTTTAGCTGAAGGGTGCGGCCTTTAGGCCGTACATCAAATTCCACCAAAATGATCGCGGGCTTTAGCCCCTGAGGGATGCTTTTCCGGTTCCTCCACCCGCCCCTTTACAATAAAGACTGAGATTAATCAGATCGAGGACCCAAGCACATGCCCCTGTCCGGAGAAGCCATCCGCCTCATGAACTACATCGACGACGTAGCCGTAACTCTCCGCCGCGTCCTCGCCACCATCCCCTCCCTCACCGACGAAGAGCGCGCCCGCGTAGCCGAGCACCTGATTCAAGCCCGCCCCAACGCCGAAGACGTAGCCCAGGCCCTCACCGCCAAGTAGACCTTCGCGGTCGGCGAACGTTTCAAAGGCCGGCCATCATGACCGTCGAATGATGCTGTCATTCAGCGCCCTAATTAATATTGAGGCGGTCATCCTGAGCGGAGCATAGCGAAGCCGAAGGACCTGCGGTTGCTTTTCAACCCTTCCCATGCCCCAAGAAATGGGTGCCCCATCGGGGAGCCCTCTGGGCCCGGCGTTTTTGTTTTTGCCGCAAGGGTGGGATACCTCAGACCCGCGTTTCGGAGAAGCTTTGAAAGGGCGCGGCCGGGTACCCTCTGGGTGCCGCGCCGCATACCATCCAATCAAGAATGCTGTCATCCTGAGCGAAGTC
>PKXI01000001.1 GCA_003133425.1 Acidobacteriaceae bacterium | reverse complement strand
TGGCTGCGCATGGTGGGGGATGGGGTCTTCCTCCTCGCCGGCGCCCTGCCCATCACGCTCGGCGCGTTGCGCAGTGTGTGGAAAAGGGATCTCTCTCCCATGGCGTAAAGGCTGCATCCCAGCGGCCTCCAGAGGGGCCACGAAGCCGGACTACTGTCCGGACAGGATGTGTCTCAAGAGCCGGCAAGGGCTGGCCGGCAACGGCGGGTGAGGGTGCTCGATCCACGGAAGTCGGACCTCCGGAAACTGGTGGAAGAGTTGGGGCGGGGCCAGTAGATCGGCGATGTTCCACAATTCAGGATCTCTTTGTCCGATTTCGGTGACTTCAGTCACACCCTCCCTCCAGATGGGCCGGTACACTCGAAATGTTGCACCCATAATCCATTGACAACAGGAGAGTAATACATACATGTTCTGCTACCAGTGCGAACAGACGTTTCGGATGACAGGATGCGTGGACGTCGGGGTCTGCGGAAAAGACCCGGCCACCGCGGGGCTACAGGATCTACTGATTGAAATCGCGAAGGCGGTGGGGACGGAGGCGCACGCGGCGCGCCAGGCGGGAGCGAACCTGAAGGGCGCCGATGTGTTCGTCTTGGAGGCGCTTTTCGCCACAGGAACGAATGTCAATTTCGATCCTGAGCGGCTGGCATCGATAGTCCGGCGCGGCGCAGCGCTGGTAAAGACGCAGCAGTTTCCGTCCGCGACGGCAGCCATGCTGGAACGGGCGGCGTTGACGCAAATCGATCGGCGCTTCTTGACCGCGGGCCCGGACATCACAGGACTCCAGGAATTGATCCTGTACGGATTGAAGGGTATTGCGGCCTACGCCGAACACGCCCGGCAACTCGGAAAGGAGAGCGATTCGGTATACGCCTCGCTGCACGAGGCCCTGGCGTTCCTGGCGAGGCCCAACCCCACAGTGGAAGAACTGCTCAGCATGGCCATGAAGGCCGGCGAACTGAATCTACGCGTCATGGAACTGCTGGATGCGGCCAACACCGGCTCGTTCGGGCATCCCGAGCCGACGGAAGTGCGGGTGGAGCCGAGAAAAGGGAAAGCCATCGTGGTTTCCGGCCACGATCTGGCCGATCTGCGCGAACTGCTGGAGCAGACCGCCGGAAAGAGCATCAACGTCTATACGCACGGCGAGATGCTCCCCGCCCACGGCTATCCGGAACTGAAGAAGTATCCGCACCTGGCCGGCAACTACGGCGGGGCGTGGATGGATCAGGGCCCGGAATTCGACGCCTTCCCGGGGGCCATTCTGATGACCTCCAATTGCATCCAGCAGCCTCGGGACAACTATAAGAGCCGCATCTTCACGGCGGGTCCGGTGGCGTGGCCCGGAGTCACGCACATTGCCGGACGCGACTTTACGCCGTTGATCGAGGCGGCCCTCGCGGCCCCGGGATTTGAGAAAGACGGTCCGGACACGCGGATCCTGGTGGGTTTCGGACGCAATGCCGTGCTGGGCGCGGCGGGCGCGGTGATCGAAGGCGTGAAGAGCGGCGCGATCCGCCATTTCTTCCTGGTCGGCGGCTGCGACGGCGCCAAGCCGGGCCGCAACTACTACACCGAGTTCGCGCAGTCGGCGCCACGAGATACCATCATTCTGACGCTGGCCTGCGGCAAGTACCGCTTCAATAAGCTGGATTTCGGCACGGTGGCGGGCCTGCCGCGCCTGCTGGACATCGGCCAGTGCAACGATGCCTACTCGGCCATCCAGATCGCCGTGGCGCTGGCGAATGCGTTCGGCTGCGGGGTGAACGACCTGCCGCTTTCGCTGGTGCTCTCCTGGTATGAGCAGAAGGCGGTGGCGATTCTGCTGACGCTGCTGCACCTGGGAATCAGGAACATTCGCCTCGGTCCCAGCCTGCCTGCGTTCGTCACACCGGCGGTGCTGAAGGTGCTGGTGGATAACTACAACATCATGCCGATTCAAACTGCTGAGCAGGACTTGGCCGCCATCCTCAACTAGCTTTCTCTCCCGAACCGGGGCTGACCACGAAAGGCGATGGTCTGCCCCGCACACATCTCTTCCTCCAGCCGCCGTTTAGTACGTGAACTCACTGCGCGGGCGGGCCGATCCTTCGTAATAACTAAGAACTGCGGGAGGGGAGCCGGATCAGGCAAAGATTGCACATTTCAAGTCCCTGTGGTCCGCAGAAATTGAATCGGCATTGAGAACCACCGATTTGTGAGGCGGGTGGCGCGAACGCTACGGCCCATGGCAGGTCGCGCGTACACAGGATAGAATGGCGGTTGCCCACCGTCCTCCGGCTATTGTTCCAAACTCGCCCGGCGCTTATCGCCGAGAATCCTCGGCGGCCTTCACCATGAATGTCGGCTGGAGAAGGAGGCTGCGTAGCGGCTTACGGAATATTTGCGGAGCACACCGGATCGATCTGGTCCATCAGTCTAACTCCTGTTCATCGCGGGTTCGCTCCGAGGACGACAAGGCCCGACTTCGATCCCGCCCTTCCGGAACTATGGAGTGCCATCAACCGCAAGGTCGCCTACCGATCGCCTCAACACTGCCCGCGCAATCTGGTAGTCCCACTGTGCCGCGACCCGAGTTGCCTCCGCCCGCGCCAGTGCAGTCTCGGAGTCGAGCAGATCGGTAAT
>PKXI01000279.1 GCA_003133425.1 Acidobacteriaceae bacterium | reverse complement strand
CGAACTCAGCACTGTCCAGTACACTGTTTTATTCAAAATTCCACCGCCCGCCGTCGAGCATGATCTGTTGCGCAATTGCCGAATCTGCGAGGTCTGGACAGACTTAGGAGTCGTTGCGCGAGAGTGCCCTCGATTCCTACCAGCAGAGCATTATTTGTTTGACACGTAAACTCCGTCGCAATTTCGATGCCAAACAATTTTCACGAAAACCTTGGGGTAATGGACTCCCTTGGATGCTAACATGCAATTCTTTGCATACCACGTTAGTAGTTTTAATCCGAGTCTGTGTCCCTTTACCGCAACCCGCCTCCTTCCCGACGATCAAGATCGAACTGTGGACCGAAAGGAGGAATGAGGCACAATTGGATGGCCGAGGCGAGGGCCGCATGGAAGCGACAATCCTGCCTGGACGCGAACTCAGCCCTTGATCGTCTTCGTCGCCTCTTCCCACGTCATCGCGCCCAACGAATACTCGCCAGAAAGCGAGTCTTCCCCGCTGCATGCCGCACTACGAGTGTCCAATATGAAGACAGCGTTTGAGCGTTGCAAGTCTATTGCAGTTCCCCGGTTCATAACCGGGCTGATGTGCAGAATGGCAGCGTCTTGATTCACCGACTCTTGACAAAAGCTCTGTTCTGGGTGGGGCCTCGGTGACCCCGAACTGGGTCAAATATTGTTAAATCCCTCTGCCATCTGACGCCCTATAGAAATGGCGAGCCATGTGCTTCCCGGCTCATTACTCCTGTGTAACCGGCAATCCGGACATTATGCATTCCCAAGTCTCGAAATCGAGACCTGGGGCACTCCTCATCGTGTGCTCACCGGCTTCACCGTCCGCAAACACAGAATGATTCCCGCCGACACCAGAAGCGACATCGACATCGTAAAAAATCCAGCCCGCGAATTCCCCGTAAGCGCCTGCAGCCAGCCAACCAGCCACGTGCCGAGGAACCCTCCGAACGCCCCGCAGGTATTGATCAACGCCATCACTTCACCGGCAACAGTCTTTGGCAGAATCTCCGGCACAATCGCAAAGAACGGCCCATACGGCGCGTACATGGCCCCTCCCGCAACAATCAGGGAGACATACGCCAGCCAGAAGTTGTTTCCCGCGGTCATATAAGAGCAGAACAGCGCAACCCCCGACAGCAATAGAAACGGCCATACAAAGACCTTGCGATTGAGTGCCCGGTCTGAGAAATGCGCCACCACCAGCATCAGCACCACCGCCAAAAGAAACGGCGCGGCGCTCAGCAGGCCAACCGTCTCAATGCCGCGAGTCGATCCAGACCGGATCATCTCCGGAATCCACAACACCAGTCCGTAAACTCCAAAGCTCCAAAAGGCGTACTGAACGCACAACAGGATTACGCCGGGGACGCGAAGCGCGGACGAAAGATTGGCGAGTGCCGGAAGCACGGTTTGCTCACGTTCCAACTCGGCCTCAAGCTCCCGGCTGCTTTCCTTGCTCAGCCATGAGGCGTCGCGCGGCAGGTCTCTGGCTATCATCAACCAGACAAATGCCCAAATGACGGAGGGAATGCCCTCAAGGATAAAGGTCATCTGCCAACCGACTGCCTTGATCAGATACCCGGTAACCGCCGCCATCCACGTAACTGTAACTGGATTGCCAAGGATGAGAATCGCATTGGCCCGCGAACGTTCTGTGCGCGTAAACCAGTTGGTCAGCAGGATCAGCATCGAAGGGAAGATCAGGCTCTCCGCCACGCCCAGCAGCGTGCGGTCAACGACGAGAAGCCAGTAATCCCGGATGATTCCGGTGAGCCCAGACAACACGCCCCAACTGATCAGGGCAAAAAATACAAGCCGGGTTGCGCTCTTGCGCCTCGCGTAGGCGGCCGCAGGAACCTGGAAGAGAAAATATCCCAGAAAGAAGACCGACCCCAGAAACGCCGCTCGCGACTCCGTAATGTTGAGCGATCTGGCGAGCCCGGCCGCGGCGCCAAAGCCGAAATTCGACCGGCCAAGGTAGGCAAGGCTATAGGTAAAGAACACCACCGGCATAAGGAAAAGCCAGCGCCGGCGCAACTCCGTCTGAATGCGCCGCTTAGGGCCGGAGCCATCCATAGCCCCTATCTCAAACTGTTCTCTTTGCACACAAGCGTTATAGCACCTCGCGGGGTACGCGCTCCACTGAGCGTGGCGCATCCGCTGTCGCGTGCCATTCTCAGCTTTCTACTCCCCCTGCAAAGGGGATTCGCGTTCGGTTGATGCTCCGCGGGACACAATAGAAAAGCGATTCAGTTGTGATCGTGATCACGCCGACGAGTCGAATCGCAGAACTACACTTGTGCTTCTTTTGGAGTTAGTCGACACCGGTATTGGTGGGGTGATCGCACGATCCGAAAGTTGAACGGCAATCAAGGCGGGAGATCAGAAATCCCGCGCCGGGAGGAAGATGGATGGCAAAACCTGACGAGATTCAGAGAATCAAAAAGATCGCATGGAACCTCAGGGCTGACGTCGTGAAGATGATCGGTGTCGGTAAGCCGGGACACCTCGGCGGTTCCTGTTCGCTCGCCGAGATCGCGGCGGCCCTCTACTTCGGGAAGATGCACTTCGATCCCAAAGCGCTGGGCGATCCAGACCGGGATCGTTTTCTCGTCAGCAAGGGGCATTCCGTACTCATCCAATACGCGGCGCTGCTGGAGCTGGGCGCGATTCCCCGGGAAGAGATGACGAAGCTCAAGACCATCGGAGGCATACTTCAAGGCCATCCTGACCTGATGACCCCCGGAATCGAAGCGGTCACAGGCTCGCTCGGACAGGGACTTTCCATTGCCAACGGCATGGCGCTGACGCTGCGGCTTAAGAAAAGCCCGGCGCGGGTGTACGTGGTCATGGGCGATGGCGAGCTTGCCGAAGGCCAGTTGTGGGAAGCGGCAATGGCTTCAGCGCGCTACAAGCTGGATTCGGTTACCGCCATCGTAGATCGAAACCGGATTCAGGCCACGGGGCCGACGAAGGAAATCTTCGACATTCCCAACATCGAAGACAAATGGCGGGCGTTCGGATGGAACGTGTTGACCGTTGACGGGCACGACGTTGGCGCGGTCCTCGATGTTCTCGACGAGGCGACCGCCTTCAAGGGTGGTCCTACGGTCATCGTGGCTGAAACGGTCAAAGGGAAGGGAGTCTCTTTCGCCGAGAATACGGCGGCCTTCCACAACGGTGCCATGAGCCAGCAGCAGTACGACAAAGCGCTCGTTGAAATCGAAGAATCCGGGAGGATGCTGCAATGACTTCGCCAAACCTGAGAATTGCGTATGGAACCAGTCTTGTCCGGCTCGGTAAAAAGGATGAGCGCGTCGTGGCCCTCGAGGCGGACCTCGGCAAGACCACGCAGTCTGCCATGTTCCAGGCCGAGTTTCCTGACCGGTACTTCCAAATGGGAATCGCGGAGCAGAACATGGCTTCCACCGCGGCGGGATTCGCCCTCTCCGGCATGATCCCCTTCATTCACTCCTTCGCCGTGTTTGCCTCTGGAAGAGCTTACGATCAGGTCCGCAACTCCATCTGCATTCCCAACCTGCCCGTCCGCATCTGCGGGTCCAGCGCGGGACTCTCCGACTTTGGCGATGGCAAAACCCATCAGGGTGTGGAAGACGCTTCCCTGATGCGGGCCCTTCCGAACATGACCGTGCTGTGCCCGGCGGACTCCACTGAAGTTGAGCAGATGATGGACTGCATGCTCGATTGGCCAGGGCCGGTGTATATCCGTATCAACAGAAACGACCTTCCTTTTGTGTTTCCCGTCGGCGAGCCTTACCACATCGGCAAGGTGACCAAGCTTCGTGACGGGAACAACGTCGCCATCTTTGCCTCCGGGATCATGGTCTCGAGGGCGCTGGAGGCTGCGAAGATCCTGGAGTCGGAAGGGATCTCGGTGCGAGTGATGGACATCAGCACCATCAAGCCGCTCGACCGCGAGGCGGTCATTCGCTATGCGGCCGGAGTAGATGCCATTGTTACGGCCGAAGAGCATTCCATCATCGGCGGCATCGGCTCAGCCGTGGTTGAGGCACTTCGTGGAGTCAGTCACGCGCCCGTGGAGTTTGTGGGCATCCCTGACAGTTTCGGCATCTCGGCTGAGGGCTATGAAGAACTGCTCACGCTTTTCAAGCTCACCTCAGGCGAGGTCGCCAAAACCGTAAGAACGCTCTTAGTAGGAGTAGCGCGATGAGTGCGATGCGTCTTTCAGGCAAGATCGCCCTGGTGACGGGCGGCGCATTAGGGATCGGCGCCGAAATCGCCAGGAGGTTTCAGGAGGAAGGCGCCTCGGTGTTCGTGTGCGATATGAACCGCGAAGAAGGCGAAAAGACAGCTGCTTCTATTGGAGCGGTCTTCCTCCCACTCGACGTCACTTCGGAGGAGAGTTGGAAGGCCGCGCTTACTGCTGTGATGGCGCGGGCCGGACGCCTCGACATCCTGGTGAACAACGCGGGCATCAACGTCAGGAAGAACATTGAAGAAATGCCTATGGAGTCCTTTGACGCCATGATCGCGGTGAATGTAAAGGGACCGTTTATGGGGATCAAACATACCCTGCCGATCATGAGGGCCGGCGGCGGGGGAGTCATCCTCAACATGTCGTCGATCTGCGGCCTGGTGGGCCACAAGTTCACGAACGAAACCTATACGACCACCAAGGGCGCCCTGACCATGCTCACGAAATCTGTGGCTGTGCGCTACGCGAAGGACAATATTCGCTGCAACTCCGTCCACCCCAGCACGGTGGAGACCGCCTTCGTGCAGGTCATGTTCAAGGACCCCGAGCGCAAGGCAGAGAGACTCGGCGAAATACCTCTCGGAAGGCTCGCCAGCACGGCCGACGTCGCAAGCGTTTTGGTCTACCTGGCAAGCGATGAAGCTTCGTTCATCAACGGAGTCGCGTTCCCCATCGACGGAGGCCTCACGGCNNGCGTCCACGCCCGCGTTCGTCCGAGAGTGATTACCAAATCATACGGTCTGACTACTTAGGCCCTCAATCGGAAGCCGGGCCGCGTCCACTACAATGGACTGCGGAAAGGACTTCCCCATCACAAACATTCCCCTAAGTTCGGTACTTGAGACGGACGACGTGAGCCTCCTTCGCGTGATGACGCACGCGACCGGACCGGCTGGAGTCCTACCGCTCACGGCCGAGATGCTGCTCACCCAGCCCTCCGGAAACCTCTTCGGCTTGTCGCAAAACGCCGGCATGGGCTGGGATCCCACGCGCCTGCTCGACCCCGAGTTCCTGATCCTGAGCACCCATGGCGGCATGCGGGCCGAGAATGGCGAGGCCATCGCGCTTGGTTTTCACACCGGCCACTGGGAAGTAGGCCTGTTGGTGGCCGAGGCCGCGCGTGAGTTGAAGTCTCTGCGGGCCACACCCTTCGCAGGGGCATGCACCGACCCCTGCGACGGCCGCACCCAGGGCACTACCGGCATGATGGATTCGTTGCCATTTCGCAACGACGCCGCGACGGTGCTGCGCCGCCTCATGCGCTCGCTGCCAACGGGCAAAGGCACAATTGGCATCGCCACCTGCGACAAGGGCCTGCCCGCGATGATGTTGGCGCTGGCGTCCTCGGGCAGCAAACCTGCCGTGCTGGTTCCCGGCGGCGTCACGCTTCTGCCCGAATCCGGTGAGGATGCGGGAAAGGTACAAACCATCGGCGCGCGTTTCGCACACAACCAGATCACGCTTGAGCATGCGGCCGAAATGGGCTGCCGTGCCTGCGCGTCTCCAGGGGGTGGGTGCCAGTTTCTGGGCACCGCGGCAACAGCACAGGTGGTCGGCGAAGCGCTGGGACTCTCGCTGCCGCATACTGCTCTTGCGCCCTCCGGACAACCGATCTGGCTCGATGCCGCAAACCGCTCGGCCCGCGCGATGCTGCGGCTCCATTATCTTGGCCTTGGGGTCCGCGACGTCCTTACGCCCGCAGCCGTCTGGAACGCCATGGTAGTTATGGCGGCCTTCGGCGGATCGACGAACCTTCTCATTCATCTGCCGGCCATTGCCCATTCAGCTGGCTTGCAGCCACCCAATGCTGCAGATTGGATCGAAGTCAACCGCCTGGTGCCTCGGCTCGTGGACGCACTGCCCAACGGACCGCGCAACTTTGCCACGGTGCAGGTATTCCTGGCCGGCGGCGTGCCTGAAGTCATGCTCCACCTGCGCCACGCCCGGCTGATCGATACAAAGGTGAAGACCGTCTCAGGAGAAACGCTGGATACCTGCCTGGACTGGTGGGAGCAGAGTCCAAGGCGTCGGGAACTTCGGCGGGTCTTGCGCGAGCGGGACGGAATCGATCCCGACGATGTGATTATGTCGCCCGATCGTGCGCACTCACGCGGTCTCACGTCAGCGGTCTGTTTTCCCATCGGCAATCTGGCGCCGGAGGGATCGGTCGTCAAGAGTACCTCCATCGACCCATCGCTCGTCGGCGACGATCAGGTATTTCGCCATGTGGGTCCTGCGCGGGTCTTTATCACGGAAGAAGCCGCGATCCAGGCGATCAAATCTGGCGAGATCGTCGAGGGAGATGTGATTGTCCTCATCTGTGGAGGGCCCAAGGGCGCGGGTATGCAGGAGATCTACCAGATCACCGCCGCACTCAAGGTACTACCGCACTGCAAGCACGTTGCTGTTCTCACTGATGCTCGCTTCAGTGGCGTGTCCACGGGTGCCTGCATAGGGCATATCTCGCCAGAGGCGCTCGCCGGCGGACCCATCGGCAAGGTTCTGGAGGGCGACAAGATTGAGATCGTCATCGATCGCAAATCGCTCCTCGGGTCCGTTCAACTCGTGGGCGACGCGGAAAGAACATTCGGCGCGGAAGAAGGCACGCGCCTGCTGGCCGAGCGCAGGCTCCGCACGGATTTGCAGCCGCATCCACAGCTGCCGGAAGATACTCGGCTGTGGGCTGCGCTGGTGCAGGCCAGCGGGGGCGTCTGGGCCGGATGCGTCTACGATGTAGACAAGATCATTTCCAAATTGGAGAGACCCGAGTGAAACTCTACCGCACCGGCAACGGACCTTATCTCGAACACGATGGCAGCTACTACCGCGTTCCCGAGCATTCCTGGGATGCGCTCGTGAATCACAATGGTCTGCATGGTTATCTTCAATCCATCCTCCGCCACAGCAAGCCCGTCGCGGATCTTTTGCCCGCGAATATCCTGGCGCCCATCGGCAATCAGGAAGTGTGGGCTGCCGGCGTCACCTATTACCGCAGCCGCAGTGCGCGCATGGAAGAGTCGAAATCTGCCGGTGGAGGCGACTTCTACGATCGCGTCTATACGGCGGAACGTCCGGAACTCTTCTTCAAAGCCACCGCCAGCCGCGTCGCCGGCCCTGGCAGCCATGTTCGCATTCGCAGCGACGCCAAGTGGAACGTCCCCGAGCCGGAACTCACGCTCCTTATCAACCATCGCGGCAAGATCATCGGTTATACCGTCGGCAACGATATGAGCTCGCGCGATATCGAGGGAGAAAATCCCCTCTATCTCCCCCAGGCGAAGGTCTATGACCGTAGTTGCGCACTCGGCCCCTGCATCCTCGTCAGCCCCGAGCCGCTCCCAATCACCACGCCCATCAGCATCGAAATAATACGCGCCGGCGTTACCGAGTTTTCTGCCGCTACCACGCTTGCCGAACTCAAGCGCGCGCCGTCAACTCTCGTCGAATATCTATACCGCGACAACAACTTTCCCTTCGGCGCATTCCTCATGACCGGCACCGGCATCGTCCCTCCGGACTCATTCACCCTGGCAAGCGGAGATCGCATTCGAATCACCATCGACCCGATTGGCACGCTTGAAAACGATGTAATTCAAGGAAGCTGAAAGATGGAACTGTTGCCAACTCAGGAAATCCCTGGAAAAACGAAGGTGCCCAGGCGCCGCTGGCGTATCGCATGGCTGCTCGGAATCGGCGTTCTCGTTAATTACTTCGACCGGGTCAACCTCTCGGTTTCGCACGATGCACTTATCACCGCGTTTGGAGTTTCGAATATAACGTTCGGATATCTTTCCAGCGCCTATAACTTAACTTACGCTGCTTGCCAGTTGCCGATCGGAGTGCTGCTCGATAAGTTAGGCGTAAAACGCGTAGGAAGGTTCGGCATCTTCTTGTGGAGCGCCGCTTCTTTTGGCGCGGCAGTTACTCCCACACTAGGCGGATTGTTCGGAGCCAGGTTCCTGCTGGGGGTGGGAGAAGCTCCTACGTTTCCCGCCAATGCCAAGGCTATTGGATTATGGTTCCCATCGCAGGAACGCAGCCTGGCTACAGCGATGTTTGACGCGGCAGCCAAACTCTCCTCGGCAGTCGGCGTCCCAATCATCGGTATTGCATTGCTAATAGCCGGTTGGCGCTGGAGCTTCGCACTAACCGGCCTCATCAGCGTCGCCTATCTCGTGTATTTCTGGCGCGTGTATAAAGACCCGGACGATGATCCTAAGTTGACAAGGATCGAGCGCCACCTGATCGAGGAAACCTTCGAAGGTTCTGAACTGCGAAGGGCCCCGGAAGTAGGACAGACTTCGCTGGGCCGTCTTCTCTTGCGGCGCAAGGTACTCGGCTTAGCCATTGGCCTCGGCGCCTATAACTATGTCTTCTACCTGTTGCTCACCTGGTTGCCGAGTTATCTCTCTTTTGCGCTGCACATCGATCTGCTGCATTCATTTCTATACACCAGCGTGCCGTGGATCTTCGCGACCATTACTGACATCGTGGTGGGCGGCTGGCTGGTGGACTTCCTCGTTAAGCGCGGGTGGAATGCGAGCAATGTTCGCAGGGTCATCCTCATTGGAGGCACCGCCTGCGGGCTGGGCCTGCTCGGCGCGGCCCAGGCCCACACTCCCACTCGGGCCCTCATCTGGATCAGCATCTCAATCGGCGGATTGGCCGCTGCAGCGCCGGTTGGCTGGTCGCTTCCGTCCATGATTGCCGGCCGCAACGACGTCGGCAAAGTGGGCGGCATTATCAACCTCTCCAACCAGATCTCGGGAATTTCCGCGCCTATCGTCACCGGATACCTGGTCACTGCGTTCCACTCCTACGCGTGGGCTTTTGGCGTTGCAGCCGCCTATCTCGTCATTGGAATTGCAGCGTATATCTTCATGCTCGGTAAAATCGAGCGCACATACGATTCGCCTTTGGACAAGCTCCAGCAGAACCCTCTTTGATCCTGCCCGCCGAGGCCGCGCCCGGTTTCATCCCCGTTCCGCGCGGTTCTTTGCGTTACTAGCCTCGCTACCACTCGCATTGGCCCGCGTCTAATACGGTAGTGTCAATTAATAAAGGT